>DYTO01000004.1:0-30449 GCA_020725895.1 Candidatus Hadarchaeum sp.
GACTGAGCGATGGACGGGAAAAATCCGCCAGTCTTATTTACCTGCGGGAGTACTGGTCAAAAAGCAACGTTCTTAACCCGCTCCTTTCATCTATAATCTGGTGGGACGGCATGGAAGCCGAAATCCCTGTTGTAGACGCGCAATTGCACAAAGGCAAGGTCTTCGTCTGGGACGAAGTCCAGGCTAACCAGCTCTATCAGAAGGGCTTTTACGGGAAGCCACTGAGCGGAGGTAAACTCCAGCTTTCCCCAGTTGAGACACTGTATCTTTCGGAAACGGGAAAAATCAGGGTAATCGACGAACACGGCAAAAAGTTGGCTTACAAGGATCTCCTCGCGTTTTTTTCGGAAAAAGACAACGAGATGCAGCTAAAATTCTTGACCTATTCGGACCTCCGTTCGAGGGGCTACATCCTGAAAACGGGGTTGAAGTTTGGCGCGCACTTCCGCGTCTACGAGCGGGGGGATGGCCCGGGCGAGGCGCATTCAAAATTCCTGGTCCACGCGGTGCCGGAGGGCGTGAAGCTTTCCCCAACGGAGATCGCGCGCGCAGTGAGGCTGGCACACAGCGTGCGGAAGAGAATCCTGTGGGCAGTCGTTGACGACGAGGGCGACGTGACCTACTACTCACTAACAAGAGAGCGCCCCTGATCAGTCCTTGAGCATGAAATCTTGGATCACGTCTTTGGCCTTTTCGCGCTTCTTCTGGTGCTCGGTCAGGAATTTCTTGACCCTCTCCGCCAAGACTCCCTTGCACTCCCCGCAGATCAATTCTCCCCTCTTGCAAGCGTGGAAAACCTCTTCCAATCTCTTGTCCGCACCCTCGAAGAAGAACCGATAATAGTTGTAAATCGTGCAAATCTCCGGTTCCCCTCCCTTCTCCTTGTGTTCCTTGACAGTCCCGGCGCCGCCCGTGAAAGCGTTCATGACTTTTTTGCCAGCGACCTCGGGGGAGTCCGTCGTGAAAATGCAGGTCTCGGGCTCGCTGGCGCTCATCTTCCCGCCCTTGCCGAGGCCAGGGATGAATTTGCAGTGAATCTGCGCAGGTTTGTAAAATCCAAGCTTCGGCGCCACGTCACGGCTCGGCCGCCAATAGGGATCCTGGTCTATCGCGGCCGGGATTAAGCAAGGGATGTTTTTCCCCTTCAGAACCGACGGCAGGAAACATGGCGCGGCCTGGATTGCCGGGAAGAAAATAGTGCCGATGTTGTTCTCGTTCGTGAATCCAAAAACGGCCTTTGCTGTCGAGAAAGTGATGTGCTTGGCGACCTGCACCCCGATCTTGTAAAGGGTCTTCGCGTATTCGATGTCCGAGAAAATGAAAGTCTTTTTCGGGTCGAATCCACAGGCTATGACGTCGAGCGCGTTTTTATACGTGAAACCCATCGAAGTCTTGAGGTCGATATCTCTTTTGAAAAGGAATTTCTCGTCATCGGTCATCTGGAAGTAAAGCTCGGCTCCAAAGACATCCTGCAGGTGCTTTGTGAAAATCCATGGGACTAGGTGACCGATGTGCGTGTTACCAGATGGCCCGCGCCCGGTGTAGAGGTAAAATTTCTCGCCCTTCTCGTACTTGTCCAGTATCCAGTCGAAATCTCTGTGCGAGAAAAATATTCCGCGCTTCAGATAGAGGTGGAGTTCTCCCGCGTGTTTCTCTATCCTTTCGAGTAGCGCGTCGTCTATTTTTTTGGTCCCGAACTCCTTGATGAGTTTATCGTAATCGACCTCACCTTTGACTTCCCAAGGCGTCACAACGAACTTCTTCGGCATTTGACTCCTCTCGCCCTTCAACATTATATGGTAAAACGCTTTTTATTGCCACACGAATTTTTAAGCCATCCAATCAAACTTGGGTTGCGCGATGAAGACCCTGGCTTGTCTGATCAATGATGACGATTTTGAGTCCCGAGCGCAACTATTTTTTTGGAAATTTTCTCGTCTCACGTTTTTGAGTTGAGTTGAATGAGAACGGCGAAATAGCGCCGAGGAACCTCATCGTTGGCCTGATGCTCTTGGGGCCGTGTTTCCAGACGAGATAACTCCAGTATATGAAGAAACCCATCGTTTTCACTATCCGCACATCTCTCTTTTTCCATATTCTCAGGTTCCTTTCCCAAGCGGTGGCTATCGTTTCCCACTGGAGCTCTGTGACGTTTTTCAACCCCACGAACTTCTCATCTTCCCAACTGGTCCCCTTTATCGGTATGAAAAGAACAGGGACGTAAAGGAGCTTTTTGTCCTTGATCTTGTCGAAGAGCTCAAGAGTCGCCAAGACGTCCGCCTCGGTTTCGTCCGGCGGCCCGACAAGGAACGTACAAAGAGGATACCACGAGTTGTCGTTCAAAATCCCGAGCCCCGTTTCGACGATCTCGTGCCAGTCTTCTATCTTGAAAGGAAGCGATTTTCCCTTCATGCTCTTTCTCATCAGCCCGACGCTGCCGGTTTCAATCCCGATTTCGGAAGTGATGTACGGTTTCCCGTTCAGGTAACGCTTTGTTTTTTCCAGGAGTATCGGGCTGAGTTCCTCGATCATTTTTGGGTCGGAGACGGCCGGAGCGATTGCCGAGTGGGAGAGGTTTATTTCTTCAACTCCGGGATACTTTGCAATCCTCGAGAACAAATCGACCACTTTTTCGCGGTTTGGCACGAAATTTGGCTTTACCTCGTAAAGGAATATGTCATCGGTGATGATGAATATCGACTTTGATCCTCCCTTAACGTTTATCTCTACTTCTTTCATTATGTGTTCGATCGGGTACGAGTAGCGCCGCCTCGTCGTCGGGTAGCAGAACTGGCAACCGCGTCCGCACCCCCGAGTTATCTCGACGCAGCCGTAGCTGGAAGCTTTTGTTATCGTCGGGATTTCATCCGAATGGGGGTCCACATCAGCCAATTTTACTTCTCGGCCAATGTCTTCGCCATTGGTCATTTTCGTGAAAATATCGGCCAAATTCTTCTCCGCATCCCCATGAACTAGAGTGTCTATCCCAAACGCATCCTGCATTTTCACCTCTTTTATTTGCCAGGCGCCAGGCCCACCTACCACAAGTTTTGTTTTTTCCCTGTCCCTTCCGCGAATTACCGGGTTTTGCATTAGTTCATTAAAGTAAAAATAATTCACCGCGTCGCCGCCCATCCCGAGAAGAGTGTTGTACGTTCTGCTGACGTAGGCGAGCCCCATCGGGTCGTGGCTGGAAACCCCGATTATCTTCGTGTTTTCCCCAACGAACTTGTCCAGAGTTTGCGGGTGTGCCACCACGATTTTATCCTCGCCGAGTTTCTTCGACAAAATGCTTTCCACTCTTCGAAGCCCGTAAGATGCGAAAATCGGCCTGCCTTCTTCATCGAGTTGCGGCTCGAAATATTTTGTCAGAAATCTGCGAACGAGCTTGTGAGGAAAAGCACATAGAAATGCTATGAAAGGGTCGTCCCCGAAGTTGCTCATCGTTGGAAGATCCGAGGTTAAAACAATCTCATACCCGCCGGTTTTTTCTTCGCTGCTCATATTTACCACGATGAAATTTTTAGTGTACACTTAACTCTTTTGTTTCATGTATTTCTCCATGAATTTCGCCTCAACCCGTTTCAGTTCCTCGGCAGGAAGCATACGCAGGAGTTCCCAGCCCAGGTTCAACGTTGTTTCAATGCTCCTGTCCTCATAACGGCTCTGGTTTGTGAACTCCTTTTCGAACCTATCCGCGAACCCCAGATATTGCCTGTCGCGTTCGGTCAGGGCTTCTTCCCCCACGACGGCAACAAGCGCACGCACGTCCCTTCCTTCGGCATACGCCGCATACAGCTGGTTGGAAACGTCGCTGTGGTCCTCTCGTGTGTGCCCAACACCGATACCGTCCTTCATCAACCTTGAAAGCGAAGGCAAGACATTGATGGGTGGGTAAACACCCTTGTGATGCAGCTCACGGTCAAGCACAAGCTGCCCCTCAGTTATGTAACCAGTCAAATCTGGGATCGGGTTCGTGATATCGTCGCCAGGCATTGTCAAAATAGGCATCTGAGTAACGGACCCCTTTTTGCCTATTATCCTGCCAGCCCGCTCATAGATTGTCGCGAGGTCGGTGTACATGTATCCGGGATATCCCCGCCTACCGGGGACCTCGCTCCGCGCCGCCGAGATCTCTCTCAGCGCCTCGCAGTAGTTCGTCATGTCGACCAGTATCACTAGGACGTGCATCCCCTGAGTATATGCGAGATATTCTGCAGTCGTCAGCGCCAGCCGGGGCGTAAGAATTCTCTCGATCGCCGGGTCGTTTGCCAGGTTCAGGAAAATCGTCGCCCTTTCCAGCGCCCCCGTCTTTTCGAAGTCCTTTGTGAAAAAAGCGGCTTCTTCGTGGGTTATGCCCATGCCGCAGAACACCACCGAGAACTTTTCCTCTTCACCTAGGACCTTCGCCTGCCTTGCAATCTGCGCCGCAATCTCGTTGTGGGTTAGCCCAGCCCCGGCGAATATCGGAAGCTTTTGCCCCCGCACCAACGTGTTCATCCCATCGATTGAGGAGATGCCGGTCTGGATGAACTCGCTGGGATATTCGCGAGAAGCCGGGTTTATCGGCGCGCCGTGCACATCCCAGCTTTCTTCGGTTATAGGTTTCGGGCCGCCGTCTATCGGCTCGCCCCTCCCGTTGAAAATCCTCCCGAGAAGCTCGGCGCCCACCCCGAACTTTACAGTTTCCCCAGTAAACCTGACCCTAGTTTTCAAAGTGTCGAGACCGGATGTGCCCTCGTAAATCTGGACAACGGCACGGTTCTCATAAGCATCCAAAACCTGTCCATGCTTGACAACGCCGTCAGGGGTTATCACTTCGACAACCTCTCCGTAAGCGACGCCACTGATGCCCCCAACTATCATCAGTGGCCCCGATACCTCGGTCACGGTCATAAATTCGCGACTTTTCAACGTTTCACTCATTCAATCCCCCTGATTCATCAGAAACTTTCTCCTCGACCTCGGTTGCTTTTTTCGTCTTCAGGATTTCGTTGAACTGCTGCTCCAGCTGCTTCTCGATTTTCTTTTGCTCCCTTGGGAACTCCTCGTAACCCGTGCGCTTCATTCCTGCAATAGCCTTGCGCACCGAAAGCTTCTTTATTTCGTCCGTCGGCACGCCTCTCTTCGCGGCATCAACACAATTCCTGTAGTAGTTTAGGACGAGCTTCAGCATGCCCAGCTGTTTTTCCGGCGGGCAGTACGTGTCGATTTCATGGAAAGCGAACTGTTGCAGAACGTCTTCGCGCATCATTCGTGCAGATTCAAGAACCGCCTTTTCAGGCTCTGGCAGGGCATCTGCACCAACGAGCCTCACTATCTCTTCCAGTTCGGCCTCCTTTTGAAGCATCGCTATCGCCTCTCTGCGCATGGGTTTCCAATCATCCTCCATCTTTTTCCACCACCCCTCCACGCTGTCGGTGTAAAGCGAATAGCTGGTCAGCCAGTGGATTGCCGGGAAGTGCCTCCGGTCCGCAAGGCCGCTGTCCAGCGCCCAGAATACCTTCACTATCCTGAGTGTGTTTTGGCTGACAGGCTCGGACAGGTCCCCGCCCGGGGGCGAAACTGCGCCAAGCACAGTAACAGAGCCAACTCGCTCATCCCCGCCCAACACCACGGCGCGGCCGGCCCTTTCATAAAATTCCGCGAGGCGAGAGGCCAAATATGCCGGGAAACCCTCTTCGCCAGGCATTTCCTCAAGGCGTCCGGAAATTTCCCTCATGGCTTCGGCCCATCTCGACGTGGAGTCGGCCATCAAGGCAACGTTGTACCCCATGTCCCTGAAATATTCAGCGATTGTTATTCCGGTGTACACGCTTGCCTCCCTTGCGGCCACAGGCATGTTTGAAGTGTTTGCTATCAGCGTGGTGCGCTCCATCAGGGACTCGCCTGTCCTTGGGTCCTTGAGTTTTGGGAAATGTACCAGAACGTCGCACATCTCGTTGCCGCGTTCCCCGCAACCGATGTAAGTGACTATATCTGCGTCGGCCCACTTTGCAACTTGGTGCAAGAACACCGTCTTTCCGGTCCCGAACCCGCCCGGGATTGCGACCGTGCCTCCCTTTGCGATAGGGAAGAAAGTGTCGGCGATTCTTTGACCAGTCAGGAGAGGTTCGGTAGGATCGAGTTTCTTCTTGTACGGCCTTGCTTTGCGGACCGGCCATACTTGCATCATCCCCACGTCACGTTTTCCTGCGGAAGTTTCAATCGTGGCCACGGTGTCCTCCACTTTGTACGCCCCCGCGCCTATTTCGAGGACTTTTCCATTCACGCCCGGCGGAACCATGATCCTGTGTTCGACCAGTTTGCCTTCTTTAACTGTGCCAAGAATGTCTCCCTCGACCGCGTCGGCGCCCTTTTTCACCTTGGGTTTGAACTCCCATTTTTTGTCCCGCGGAAGGGCGAACGCCGAAACACCTCTTTTTATCGTGTCCCCGACCTTCGAGCGGATTGTGAGCAATGGCCGCTGCGTCCCGTCGTAAATTGCACCAATCAGTCCGGGGCCGAGCTCGACCGATAGAGGCTTCCCCGTCCCCTCAACTTTTTCTCCAGGTTTTATCCCGGACGTTTCTTCGTAAACCTGAATCGTTGCGTGCGCGTTCTCAAGACCTATTATCTCCCCGATTAGTTCCTCTTCCCCAACCCTGACTAATTCATACATCTCCGCTCCGCGCATATCGTCGGCGATTACAACTGGGCCCGTTATCCTAGCTATTTTTCCCAATTTCAAACCTCCATATATTCGTGATTACATTTAATAAACGCAGGGATATTTAATTTAGCTGAAGGAGTGATTGGATGGTTGAAGAAAGCCTGCGGGCGATATTCGAGGCGGAGAAGAAAGCGAAGGAGAAGGTAGAAGCAGCGAATATCGAGGCGGCATCAATTTTGGAAGAAACAAGAAAGAACGTTGAAAAAATAAACAAGACCGCGCAGCAGGCGGCAAAAACAAAATCTCAAAAGGTCATGGATGAAAGGAATAAAAAAGCTGAAGAGGAAGTTCAGACCCATTTGAAAGAGCTACAGATAAGCCTCCGGAAGATGGAGCAGAAGGCCGCAAGGAAGTTTCCAGAAGCCGTTGATCTCGTTTTCAATAGGATTTTGGGTGAGTAGTTGCTCAAGCCCGCCAGAATGAAAAAGTTCCGCTTGATTTACCACAAAAAGATAAACGACAAGGTGATTGCTACACTACATGAGGAGGGGATAGTCCAGCTGAAGGAGATAAGCGAATTGGAAGTTGTTCGCAAAAAGATGAGTGAAGAGACGTTGGAACTGTCCAATACTATAGCGAAGTTTAGGGAGATGGAGGATGTTTTGGGTCGCCCATCGCAAAAGCCCGTGGTGGTCAAAGAGGTTAAATTTGAAGAGGCATTGCTTCAAGCAAAAAAAATTTTGGCAAAGTTCGGGCCCAAGGTAAACAATTTGAAAGCGAAGAAGGAAGAGTTCGAAAGCAGACGTCAAAAGATTTTGTCACAAATAGATTTTCTGGAAAAGTTTTCTGAAGTGAAGGTACCCCTAAGGTACCTCCGCTCCACTGAAGACATCAGGGTAACCGTGGGCGCGATATCAGAGGAGAAATTGGAACAATTATTCGCAACGATCAAAGAAAGCGCCGAAGGCAGAGTTTTTACTTCAGCGATAGGCGCAGGGAAGAGAAGAACAGTTGTCATCGCTTGTCGCGCAAAGGACTACCCGCGAATTTCACCAATAATATACCGTTTCGAGATCGAGATTTTGAACATCCCTGACTTTTCCGGCGTGTCTTCCGTCGCGGTCAGAAAAATGAAGGCGGAACTGAACGAATTGAATACAGAGGAGAACAGGTTCTATATCGCCGTTAAAAAATATAAAAAAGAGGCTGCCCTCGTTTCGCAAACGAAAGAAGTATTGGAAATAAACAAGGAGCGTTTAGACGCTTCCGAGATATTCGGTTATACAGAGTCCACCGTTATTGTCGAGGGGTGGGTCCCCGAAAAGAAAGCGCAGAGCCTTGAAAGAACGTTGGATTCAGCCACAAACGGGCGCAGTATCCTCCTGTTCCACGTTCCAAAATCAGAAGAGGCGGAATCGGTCCCAGTGGAGCTTGAAAATCCCGCGGTCGTGAAGGATTTTGAATACGTAACAGGCATGTACGGGCCGCCGAGATATGATGAGGTGGACCCAACACCTTTCCTGGCCTTTTCGTTTGCGCTGTTTTTTGGTCTTGCTCTCGCGGACGTTGGTTATGGAATCGCGATAACTTTGTTCATGGCATCTGGCATCTGGCTTTCAAGGATTTTTTCGAGCAAGCTCAGGCGGATGATGATACTCTGCGGCATATTCACGATAATAGGGGGGCTTTTGATAGGAGGGTGGTTTGGAATTGGCCAGGGTTTGTGGGTCAACCCAATTGTGAACCCAGTGCCGCTTTTGAAATTAGTCATAATAATAGGGATAGTCCATATCCTCATAGCTTTAGGTATAATGGGATTCCTCAAGGACCTTTTCAGGCGCGATTGGAAAAGCCTCCTATTCACGCGCATCTCCCCGGTCATTCTGATTATTGGGTTTTTTGGGTTGAGTTTCAGTGCTCTTGGAATAGGTCTCAGTGAATTCGGCACAAATTACTCGTTTCCAAAAATGGAAGTTTTCGAAGCGTTCAACCCCTTTTCCGTGGCACCGCTAAGCATAATTATCTTTAGGTCACTTTTCTACTTTGGCCTGCTCGGAGGAGTCGTTGGAGCGGCGATTACAGCGAAAGGCGTGAAAGGAAAAATCGGTAATTCTCTTAACTCAATTTATGCTCTTACTGGCTATATCTCAGACGTTGCATCTTATTCGAGGATAATGGCTCTGGGAATAGCGGGAGGAGTGATAGCCTTCTCGATAAATCTGATTCTCGGACTAGTCTACAATGGGATAAAACCGCTGCCGGCGCCGATAGCGATACTTTTGACCGCAGGTCTGGTCTTCGTTTTTCTGATAGCGCATGCGTTCAACATTTTCATAAGCAGCCTTGGGGCCTTCATACATACTATGCGTTTGCATTTCATGGAATTTTTCAGCAAGTTTTACGAGTCGGGGGGCGAAAGGTTCGTGCCCTTTAAAGTTAAAAGGAGCGTTACCAAACTAAAAGAGGTGAGATGATTGGCAGGTGAAGAGCTGGTCGTATTGGCGGCAGGGCTTGCGGTTGCTATTCCAGGGATATTGGCGGCGCACGGTGTCGGCATGGCCGGGATCTCAGCGGCAGCGGTTTCGGCAGAGGACCCAAAGAAATTCTCAAAGCTGTTCGTTTTGCAGGTCATGCCCGGAACACAGGGGATTTATGGCTTCGTCGCAGCGTTCTTGATAATGTTCGTGGCCTTCCCGAAGATAATTAATCCGCCAGCGGGCGTTACACCCGTGGCAGGAATACTGGTGTTGTTTGCAGCAATCCCAGCTATCCTTCAGGGAATAACATCACATATGCAAGGAAAAGTTGCGGTGGCCGGAATCAGCGCAGTTGCAAAGAGACCTGAAGTGTTCGGTCATAGCATGATGTACATCGTCACGGTTGAGCTATACGCAATTCTCGGGCTGTTGGCGACCATCCTGTTCATGACCAGCATCGGGGCGTTGTAGGAGGGTTTTTTTGACTGTGGATAAAAGCGCGCAGCTGATAGTAGAAGACATCCTAAAAGAGGCAAATGAAAAAACAAAGAAGATAATCCAGAAAGCAAGATCAGAGGCAAAGACGATGATTGACGCCGCCAACATCGGAGCGAGGGAGATGGAAGAGGATGAAGTTAGAAAGGCGAAAGAGGAGAGCAAGCAGATTCAGGCTCATTTGCTTGCCGAGGGAAGGATGAGCGTCAAAAGGGAAACTTTGAAGAAAAGAGAAGAGTTAATTAATAATGTTTTCCGGTCTGCGGAAGAGCGCATAAAGAAATACACGGCTTCCAAGGGTTACGGTAAAGATTTGGTCGATATCGCCATTCAATCTTGCAAAAAGCTCGGTTACAAAGAATTGGTGATCTCGGCGAATTCCAGAGATTTGAAAATATTGGCAAAGGAAAAGGAAAAAATTGCGAGAGAAGCGGAGGCATCGGTCTCGTTCGGAAGCGAGATACAGACGATTGGCGGTATTAGGGTCGAGGCGAGTGATGGGAAAATAGTGATAGATGAGACGTTCGAAGGAAGGATGAAAAGAGAATTTGACCCGTTAAGGAATAAAATAGCGAAGGTCCTGTTCGAAGGATCTAAATGATCGAAACTATCGTTCTCCTGGCAATTGCTGGAGGCATTTTTCTTTACGTAGCGGCATCGAAATCTAGCAAATCATCAGCGCACGTGTTCGGGAATGCTACTGTCAGTACGTGGGAGGCCAGGCTTCTTTCCGAGGCGCGACTGATGGAACTGGCAGATTCACCAAACATGCAAAGTCTTTTGGCGTCGCTCAGCGAAACCGAGTACCAGCAACAGATAGAGGGGGCCGTTAAAGATAATTTCGACATGGTCGCCGTCGAACGTGCCCTACACGAACATATGGCAAAAAAATTCAATGAGCTTCTGGAACTTTTGCCAAAAGAAAGTAAAAACACAATAAAAAGATTCCTCCAGAAAAACGATTTGTTCAACTTGAAAATGATTGTCACGATGATCCATCAAAAAGTTCCGAAAGATCAGATAGTCAAAGAGTTCATCCCGTCGTCAACCCCGATAGAAAAGCTTGAATTGCTTGCGTCGGCAAAAGATTTGAAAGAATTATCAGAGTACCTGAAAGACAGCGAGTATTTTGATGCATTTTCAGGGGCGATTCCGGATCACGAAAAGTACGGCCCAGCACCGATTTTGGCGGCCCTGGATAAGCGGTACTATTCCCTTCTTTGGGGAGATGTCCTTTCTAAAAAATCCAAGCAAAAGGTGCTGAGGTCTTCAATAGGATATTTGATAGATTCAACGAACGCGAAGCTGATTTTGCGGCTAAAGGCTGAAAAGGTTCCGCCGCACGAGATAGACAAATACGTGATCAGACCTTCAAATGAACTTACGGAACCCATGTTGAAGGCGATGATTTTCGCCGAAAACATTCGAGACTCAATCCACATGATACACTTCACCACGGTGGGGGGAGTCCTGAAAGAGGTGTCGGACAAGGTGGAAAGAGAAGGCGTCCAGGCCGCCGAAAAATCGTTGGATGAGCATTACTTGAGGGCATCGAAATGGCTCGAGATAACGCAATTCTTCAGCATCGCCCCCGTGCTCTCTTACATCGCCCAAAAAGAGAACGAGGTGAAGAACATAAGGGCGATCATGAAGTTAAAATCAGACGGGGTTAGCCCATCTGAGATAAAAGAAATTATAGTGAGGGTGCCGAAAATTGAGTTATAAAATAGCCGCAATTGGAGATTTGGACACGGTTGTAGGTTTCGGGCTCGCCGGCGTCGCCCAAACGCACGTTCACAGAAACGCTGACGAGACTGTTGCAAAGCTCACGGAGATTTTTTCAGATCCAGAAATTGGACTAGTTTTAATCACGCATCGTGTTTCAGAAGAGCTGAAAAAGGAAATTCGAAAATTGATGTCAGAGAAGAGGCACACTCTTCTGGTTCTGCGCATCCCGGACAAGACGGGTTTCACACCGAAAGAGGATGAATTGAAAGAGATCATAAAAAGAACAGTCGGCGCAGACATTGTTTTAAATAAGGAGAGGAGCTAGATGGCCAAGATCATCACAGTTGCACCGACCAGGATGGAACTCATAAAACTGCGTAAGAGGGTTGCCTTGGCGCAGAAGGGACACGATCTTTTGAGAGAAAAAATGGATGCTTTGATACTGGAGTTCTTCAACATTCTTAACAAGATAAACGCCCACAGGTCAAAATCCGTTGAGCAACTTATGAATGCACATAAAGCGCTCAGCAAGTGCCTTGCAGTGGTAGGGACCGTTGAAACTATTCAAGCGATGAGAGAAAGCAAACGAGAGTCCAAAGTAGATGTTTCTACTCGTTTCATAATGGGGGTCCAGGTCCCAATCGCGGAAGCAAAAATCGAGCGGGGGATCTTGGAACGTGGATACAGCTTTTACAACACCGCGTCCGCAATCGACCGGGCAACTAAGGAGTTTGAGCTGGCACTTCTTTCACTTTCGGAGCTAGCGGAACTTGAAGCGGCAGCATACGAGTTGGCACATGAACTTGATAAAACAAAGCGCAGGGTGAATGCGTTGGAATTCATTATCATCCCGACTATCAGGAAAAACTTGAAGTTTATCGTCATGCGTTTGGATGAAATGGAACGAGAGAATTTCACGCGTTTGAAGAGAATAAAAGCGATTTTAGAGGAGCGCAAATGATTTCGGAGAAATTTCTGGAGCACGAGATAGCAAATTTGAATGTTCATTTGACGCAGAAAAAAATTTCTTTGAAGGAAGCAATGCTCTCCGAGAAGCCGCACGTTCAAACGAAAGGCGGCGGAAAACATTTTTTCAAGCGAGATGAGTTGGATTTTCTAAAGGAAATTGTTTCTGATGAAGATTTAGACAAACTTCTGTTGCCCATAACGATAATGATGCAGCTGAAGCTGGGCCGGGGATCCGCCAGGATTTCTGGCATAATTGAAGCAAATGTCATTGGAAAAATTCTAGGCAAGCCATTTTCAGAAGGGGACATTTTGTACCGGCCCGAGGTTGTGACGATAAGGGCGAAACTCCCCACCACCACTGAATACTTGTTTTTGCCGTGATTTTATGGACAAAAAAAAGTTTTTTATATTCCTAGCACTTTTCTCACCCCTCTCATACATCTTCGTGGCAGCGGGGTTCCTTGCCATGATAATGTTGATTGTCAAAATAGACGTTCTCGCGATTGGGTGCACGGTCTTTTGGTTCTATTCGGCAGGTTTTCTGTTCTATTTTTACACAAACAAGCAAGCATTTAAAAATCTTGGATTTTACAGAGTTTTTCTTTTCATGCTGCTGATGGCCCTTGCCCTTGCCCTGCTCTCTACTTTTGCCCTTCTGGTGCGGCCTTAGATTGTACGGAGTATACGGCATCAACCAATCTGACGTAAACTGGGTTTACGAGAAGAGCAGACAGGAAAGTCCCTGTGATGAAGATTATGAGGAAGCCCCATAGGGAGCTTGACCCTAGCCAGATGATCGCCAACAGGGAAAGAGTGGCCAGCAAAGTCCCTATGTAGGAGAGACTCAACGCCTTGGGGGCCTTCCAGCCCACGTTTATCTTCTTGTCGGCGGAGACTCCACCCACCATCTCGTACGTGATCACGAACAAGTAGCCCATCCCGACCGCCAGCACTGCGAAGACGGATAGAATTTCCGTCATGCCAATAGTTATGTGCATTGCCGAAGCCGCCCCAAAAGTTATCAGCAGTTCGCACAAGAGCATCGCGAAGAACAACAGGCTTACCTCAAAACGTTTGAACCAATAGTAAACTAATATTGAAATCCCGACCACGCCCATGAAATAAGACAGGGCAGCCGACGTCGTGAACCTTTCACCGAACGAAGCTTCAACGGCGGTTTCCCCCACATAGGTTAGCCTCGCAGGCATCCTATTTATGAGGGCGATGCGGAAATCCCTGGCCTGTTGCAATCCACCCAGCACCGGAAGGGCCACTGTATCGTTGACCAGTCCGTTATCAGCAATCGATTGTTCTATGGCGAACGTTGACAAAACTCCGCAAACTCTTGTGAGCCAAGTGTCGGAAGAGTTGTCGGCAGAAATCCTTTCAGCGGCCTCGATGGCGTAACCGGCGGGAATGTTTTCCATCAAGTTCTCATAGTCCGCAAGACGCCCAATGAATATCACCCGGGATTTTTCCCCGGCATGATCCTCCAGATAGTTCCTAGAGTTTTCGGAAAGCTCGGCGGCAGAGTTTTTGAGCACAGGCACGGCAAAGGAAAATTCCAGTCCCGAGTGCCTGAAAGTCAGCAAGTTTTCATCGTAAACGAAAGAGGTCAAGCCGGTAAGCACATCCTCGCTGTAGATAAAGACAGCATCGAATGCAAGGTCGATGTAAGGCACGACGTACTTGCCAGCCTTTCCACTGGCCGCTTCATCGAATTTAGTCACACCCTCCAAATTTGCGAAATATGTGACTCCTATGGCGCCATGACCAGATATTTCAACCGCCCTTCCGTAAGAATAAACTTCGTTATCTGGCGCAGCAAGGCTACTGTCGATAAACAGATCAATCCTGCCTTCTTTTGTCAGCAGATCTCTTATTGACGCGATACTAGACTTCGTTTCAACTAGGATCTGGTTTTCTCCGATCACCCTGATTTTCACTCCCTGAACGTCGTATGGGTCCAGCCTGTTTTTAAGAACCGAGACAACCCTGTCCTGCATTGATTTCGTGTTCCTGCGCTCTACATTGACAACCTCGCCGTAAACTCCAATCACCCCGTTTATCAAATCCTCATTGACTGGTCCGCCGACCTCTACAGTCAGCGTGGAATTTGCTTTATCCGTCGAGTAAAGGAAGACCGACCAATTGTCGTTCAGTATCCCGCCCATCGTTGTCCAGGCCTTATCCAAATCCGCGTCGTATGACCTTATCATGACAAGACTAGAGTCCATGTTCAAAATTGCCTGCGATCCCCCGGTCACCTCGATGTCGAACGTCAAGCCCCTTGCTTCCAAACTCACCCCGGCCCAAGGGATCCACACGGTCAAGCCGGCGAGCAATGTCACCAAAGCCAAAAGCTGAAACCTGCGTTGTCTATAGACTGACATGGTACTCCACCTTTTGCACCCGGCTCTTTTTTGCCAAGATTTCAACATTTAGCCAAGAAGTGTTAAGTATGTTGAACAGCATTCCCAGCAATACCGCGATGAAGATTTCCAAAAGCTGAGTCGTCCTTGCGAAGAGCGCGAAAACACCCAGGAATATCAAAACCCCACAGAATATCCCGACACCGGCCTTTGAGATTTCCCTTGATTTCTTGTCCCACCCCTCCGTTCTGGAAAGCCTGTGAATCAGGATAATGTCGAGAGTTATTGATTGCACGAATACTATCAAGACGCCGAACAACGCGAAAACCCCGAATTGCAACTGAGTTATCGAAAAGACACCGAGTATTTCCAAGATCCCAATCCCGATTACGAGCGGAGCGGCCCACGCAATCCTTCTCGATCGATAGAAGAAGAGCGACAGAATGCCGATCACTATCAGCGCCCCAGTCAACCCCACGCCCATTTGCAAAACTTTGGCCGGCGATATCAATGGAGCCAGTGCCGAAATGTTGATTGTGGTTTCAGGTATTCCGGCGGCAGCGAGTTGGGTTTTCAGATTCGCGGCGTAAGTTTGGCTGTACTCAACCGGCAATTCAAGATAGACCGAGTTTGGATTCGTGCCGGAAATCGGATCCATGTCCGCGGCGGTTTCGACGGCAGATATCAACTCACCTGTGCCGAAGCCTGCCGAAGTTGAGATCTCCACGATAGTTGTGCTCTTGAACTCCTTTCCGTATGGAAACGCACCAATCAGCGCAACAATAACCAGTATGGCCGACAAGGCCACGCCTATCGCTACAGGCGCGAGCATCCGCACATTTTTCCTCGATTTTTCTTCCGTAGGCATCACGTCACCCCCTTATTTTTTAGGATTGAGTATATAACAGCTCGTGGTAAAGCCATGTTTTCCGATGGTGAAAGGGTAATCCTGCTGGACGAGCGAGGGCGCAAGTACCTGGTCAAGCTAGACAAAAAAATGCTACACACGAACTTTGGAACAATCGATTTGGCGGAAATAATAGGGAAAAAATCAGGAGACAGGGTGAAGTCGCATATGGGGAAGGATTTCATAGTCCTGAAGCCTTCGATGGTCGATTATCTCCAAAAGATCAGGCGAGCCCCCCAGATAATGCTCCCGAAGGATGCAGCGCAGATAGTCGCGAACACCGGGGTAGGGCCGGGAAGCCTTGTGGTCGACGCCGGGGTCGGGTCGGGTTCGCTTGCAATATTCCTTGGGAATCTCGTCAGGCCCAACGGAAGGGTCGTGAGTTATGAACTGAGGGAAGATTTCGCAAAGGTTGCGCGGGAAAACATAAGGATGGTCGGGCTAGATGACATCGTCACAGTCAAGCTCAAGGACGTTTACGAGGGGATTGATGAAAACGACGTTGACCTGGTTTCGCTCGACTTGCCACAGCCTGAACTCGCGTTGCCCCACGCCGAACGCGCTCTGAAAGTCGGAGGTTATCTCTCATCCTATTTGCCATGCGTCGAGCAGATCCAAGGGCTGTACGCGGCGTTCCAAAATACAAGCTTCGGAAGCTTCAAAACTATAGAATGTCTAGTGCGCGAGATGGAAGTCAAAAAGACGTGCACGAGGCCGAGTTCAAGGATGATCGCGCACACAGGATATCTTACTTTCGCCAGAAAATTTTGAAAATTACTTCAACAGTCGACCCTTGTATCCGTAGTATATGACGCCGTCTTCCCCGTCCTGCCCCATCCTCCTGAAGACGAGCTCCACAGTGTCCCCGATGTTTATCTCGGAATGATTGCAGTCGGTGATTTGAGTCGTTACGCTCGGCCCGTCATCCAGCTCAACTATCGCGAGAGTGTAGGGTGCCTGCTCCTCGAAGCCGTTCGCCGCCGCGTGAACAACGGTGTAGGAAACTATCTTGCCCTTCTTGCGCAGGTTGTACGGCTCAAGCTTCCCCGTCCTCCTGCAGTAGGGGCAGATGAAGCGCGGTGGGAACATTATTTTGTTGCAGTTGCCGCATTTCGAACCGATGAGGTTATACCTGCTCGGGATTTCTCTCCAGAATCTCGCGACGCTCATCAGTCGGCCCTCCTGAAAATATGAATTACTGCCGTGCCGCCCGAGCCGCCGACGTTGTGGGTCATCCCAACGTCGGCCTTGTTTATCTGCCGCTTGCCGGTCTCTCCCCTGAGCTGCGAGACGATTTCGACCGCCTGCGCAATCCCGGTCGCGCCCACCGGGTGTCCTTTCCCTTTCAGCCCACCGCTTGTGTTTATCGGCTTTGCGCTGTTTAGGGTGGTTTGGCCTTCGGCGGTCATCTTTCCTCCGTCGCCTTTCTTGCAGAAGCCCAAATCCTCTATCGCCATTATCTCAGCTATCGTGAAGCAGTCGTGCACCTCGGCCAGGTCGATGTCTTTTGGCCCAACCTTCGCCATCTTGTATGCGACTTTCGCAGCTTCGACCGTCGCGTTCAACCCGGTCAGGCTTGTGCGGCTGTGCAGCGATATGTGGTCGCTGGCCTGCCCTGTCCCCGCGACGAGTATTGGCGTGTCCGTGAACATCCTCGCCTTTTCTGCCGGCGCTAAGATGACGCAAGCCGCCCCATCAGTAATCGGCGAGCAGTCAAGGAGCTTGAGAGGCAGGCTGACTGGTGAGGAGTTCATGACGTCCTCAACGCTGACTTTCAAGTGGTATTGGGCGCAAGGGTTCAGGAACGCGTTCTCGTGGTTTTTGACAGCGACGTTCGCGAGGTGTTCCTCGGTCGTCCCGAACTCGTACATGTGCCGCCTTGCCATAAGGGCGTAAAGTCCTGGGAATGTCGCACCTTGATAAACTTCCCATTCCTGGTCAGCGGCAGTTGCAAGGGCTCCCGTCGCCCCCGCCGTCATTATGTCTGTCATCTTCTCTATGCCGGACGCGACGACGAAATCGTGCAGCCCGGAAGCAACCGCGATGATCGCGTGCCTGAGGGCGAGCCCACCCGAAGCGCAGGCCGCCTCCACCCTGGTGGCAGGTATCGGGACGAGACCAGCGTGGTCAGCGACAAGCGAAGAGACGTGTTCCTGGTTGATGAACTGGCCGGCGGACATGTTCCCGGTGTACATTGCATCGAGCTGTCTTCCGTCGATCCCGGCGTCTTCGAGTGCCCTGACCCCGGCCTCCAGCATGAGCTCCCTGAACGAGACGTCCCAGAGCTCTCCGAACTTTGTCAGACCAACCCCGATTACAGCGACGTCTCTCATTTCACCAGAAGCCCCCTGTATTTCGCGTATGTCGAGTAGTCCACGTACTCCTTTTGGTTGATGTATTTGGATATCGGGACGGTGTTCTTCCTCTTCTTCTCGATCGCGTCGTGAGTCAGTATGCTGAAAGCATCGCTGCCCGCACCCGACCCGTATGAAACAACCAGGATCCTCTCGTTTGGCTTGGCGATGTCGAGTACGGACGCCAGGCCCAGCATGGACGCCGCCGAGTACGTGTTGCCTATCTTCGGTGTCAGGAGCCCTTGTGCTACCTGTGTTTTCGAGAATCCTAGTTCTTTTGCAGCCTGGACAGGGAACTTCCCGTTCGGCTGGTGGAAGACGGCGTAAGCGAAATCCTGTGGAGTCAGCTTCAGTTTCCTCAGCAGAGCGTGAGTGGCGGACAAGACGTGCTTGAAGTACGCTGGCTTACCCGTGAACCTCCCGCCGTGCCTGGGGTAGGGGCGCATCTCCCTGCGCCAGAAGTCAGGGGTGTCCGTGGTGAAGGAGCACGTTCCTTCTATAGTCGCTATCGCCTCGCTCCCGTTGTTCCCGATTATGAAGCTCGCGCCACCGGCAGCTGCCGTGTATTCGAGGGCATCCCCGGGCGCGCCCTGCGACGTGTCGGTGCCTATGGCCATCCCGTAATTCATCATGCCAAACCCGACCACACCCATGCAGGCTTGGAGACCGGCAGTCCCAGCCTTGCAAGCGAACTCGTAATCGGCTGCGGTGAGGTTGGGGGTTGCTTCTATCGCCTCGGCCACGATCGTCGCGGTCGGCTTGACGGCATATGGGTGCGATTCAGACCCGACATATATCACCCCGATATCCCTGGCGTTTATTCCGGCGTGACTGACTGCGTTCCTTGCCGCCTCGACGGCTATCGTCGCAGCATCCTCGTCAGGACCGGGGACTGATTTTTCAGTAATGTTGAGCCCGTGTTTAATCTTTTCGGGGTCGGCTCCCCAAACTTTGGCTATCTCCTCGGCCTTGATACGGTATCGTGGGACGTAAACTCCGTATCCTGTTATTCCTACGGCCATCACATTTCACCATATTTTTTTAGTTAAAGTCGGGCAGACCCCTATAAAAACACTATCTTTTGCCGCGAAAACTATCGACAATCGCCGTTTTTTTCGGAAAGCGACAATCGACGATTTTCAGGCGGCGCATTTTTGGAGGCCTTTTATCAGTTCCTCGACAGTCGGGGCCTTGGAAACGACGAGCGGGACTTTCAGGATTTGGGCTATCTTTATGCCGACGGGGTCTACCTCCTTGAGATCGCCGTGCAGGACCACCATTCCGGGGGTTATCCCTATGACCCTGATCGCTATCATCGGTGACCTGCCGGTGGTCACGGATGTGAATGCCAGCACACGCTCGGTGGTTATCCCGTAAAGTCGCCTGAAGTCATCCAGGGTGAGCCCGAGAATGGCTTTCAGGCTGTCTATCACGGTGTAGCCGAATAGCTTCTGACCGAGCAATTCTTTGTTAGCGACGACGTCCCCAGCGATTTCTTTAATGACTATCTTCCCGTCCACGGGCCTGGCATATTCCCTTATCTCAAGCACGACGTCTGGCGGAAGTTGTGTGCCGAAGACGTGAGATAGGTTTTTCATGGTTTCCCCGCCGCCGATTTCGTCCAGCTTTATCAGAGTCTCGACTATCTTTTTGACCGTGGTCGTCCCGGGGGATTTCCTCCTCCCAGCCTCGTAATCGCTTATGACGGAAGGGGTGACGCGCATGGCTTTCGCGAGGGAAGTTTGGTTGATCCTGAACTTCTCCCTCCACTGCCTGATGACATCCCCGGGGTTGTCGGAGAGAGAGATCTCACCAGCTATCCATTTTTTGACCCTTTCTTTGACTTCTGTCATCCATTAAGGTCTCGATTTTTGGGGGGATAAATTTTGCTCACTGCGCCTTCTCAACTTGAAAATGTCCGCTTTCGTGATTATTCCAACTATTTTGCCGCGGTCGGTCACGAGAACCGCAGCGTTGCGCTCGAGCAGAGGATAGAGGACCTCGGAGTCATCGTCTTTTGAAACAATTGGAAACGGCTTGTCCATGAAGTCGGAGATTTCCCTCTTCAGAATAGATGAAATGTCCCTCCCGGACGATATGTTTTGCAAAAGAGTGGCTTCTGTGACGGAGCCGACATTGGTGTTTACGTTAATTACCGGCAACTGGGAAATGTTTTTGGTTTCCATTATCTTTATCGCGCGTTCGACGGTTTCCGTCGGCTTGACCGAGACTATTGGCGAGGACATCAGTTTTTCGACGGTCGGCATCGTGGACGCGGCGGAGAATTTTTCAAGCGCCCGCGAGATCTTGTCCAGCGCGGAAATCCTGGGGTCGGCTTCACCGGCCTCTATCTTTGCGATGTATGCCTGCGTAACGCCTGCGAGCTCTGCGAGTTTCGCTTGCGTCAGTCCTAGCCTCTTTCTTACCTCCTTCAGTTTGGAGGGCCTCACGATACCTAGATTTGGCATTATTCCTGTGGGTTATGTCGTGGCCAAAACTTATAAATACGCTAGACGCGAAAATCCGCCGGACGATTCCCATGAGGAACATAGTGGTTGAAGAGTTCAAACAGATACCGCTTGCGGATCAGAAGCTCGAGGTCGTCGAGCGGAAGGGATTGGGTCACCCAGACACAATTTGCGATTCTATTCTCGATCGCGTGTCTGTCGAGCTCTGCAAGGAGTACATCAAGAAATTCGGGACGATTCTTCACCACAACGCGGACAAATCACTCCTCGTTGCCGGGGAGGTCGAGACGAAATTCGGCGGCGGAAAAGTCAAGCAACCGATGTTAATGATTTTCGGAGATCGAGCCACTTCGACAGTAGGCAACAAGAGCATCGATGTGGATGCCATCGCGGTGAGCGCGGCGAAGAAATGGCTGAACGAGAACCTTCGATTCGTCGATCCAGACAAGCACATGAAATACCAGAGTGAGCTCAAGCCCGGGTCGGCTGCGCTAACGGACGTTTTCAAGCGCGGCGGTGAAATCTTGGGGGCGAACGACACTTCCGCGGCGGTCGGTTACGCGCCGATGTCGCCCACCGAGCAGATCGTCTTGAAGACGGAGCAGTTCCTCAACTCGAAAAAGTTCAAGAAGGACTTCCCTGAGGTCGGGGAGGACATCAAGGTGATGGGGGTCAGGACCGGCGACAAACTCAATCTCACGGTCGGGGCGGCTTACGTCGACCAGTTCGTGAAGAGCGTTGATGATTACTTCAAGAGCAAGGATGACGTTCTTGAGCGCCTCAAGGATTTCGTGAAGGAGAACTCGGATTTGAAAGTTGACCTAAGCTTGAACACCCTCGACGTCAAGGACCGCGGAGTCGACGGCGTTTATCTAACAGTCCTCGGGACGAGCGCGGACGGCGCGGATTCAGGGCAGGTCGGTAGGGGCAACAGGACCAACGGTGTAATCCCGCTGAACAGGCACACAGGCTCCGAGGCCGCGGCAGGGAAGAACCCAGTGAGCCACGTCGGGAAGATATACAACATTCTTACGCACAAGATCGCCTACGAGATCCACAACGAGGTCGAGGGGCTAGATGAAGTTTACGTCTGGTTGGTCAGCCAGATCGGGAAGTCGATCGACCAGCCGGCGATCGCGGCGGCGCGAGTGATTCCTTCTGCGGGCACAAGCATGGCCGAAGTGAAAAAGCAGATCACCGAAGTCATGGATTCAGAGCTTGAGAACATAGGCAAGTTCACAAAGTGCCTAGCGAAAGGCGACTACTCGGTCTGCTGAACAGCAAGCTATTTTGTTTGGCTGCTTTTGTTATAGCGATGTTTGAGATATCCAACCGTGACGGTTTAGCAAGAACGGGCGAGTTTCACACTTCACACGGCACAATCAAGACCCCGACCCTGATGCCTGTGATAAACCCCGTCGACATTTTCATCACCCCGACAGAGATGAGCAAAGTTTTCGGCACGGAACTCGTAATCACGAACGCGTACCTGATCCTCCGCCACTTCGGTGACGAGGGCGCAAGGGAAGGAGTCCACAACCTCCTAGGTTTCCAAGGTCCGGTCATGACGGATAGCGGCGGCTTCCAGATCTTGCGATACGGAGACATCGAGATCTCCCCGGAGCAGATAATCGATTACCAGGACAAAATCGCCCCGGACATCGCCACGATATTGGACATCCCCACTGGCGCGAGCCCGAACCGCGAGAAAGCTGAGGAGACAGTCAGAGTCACGATCGAGAGAGCGAGGCAGGCCGTCAAGCTGAGGTCGAACCCCAAAGTTATGTGGTGTGGCCCGATCCAAGGCGGCCTTTTCAAAGATCTCGTGGAGATTTCCGCGCGAGAGATGGGAAAGCTAGACTTCCAGGTTCACGCAGTCGGGAGCCCAGTTGAGTTGATGGAAGGCTACAGATATGCAGAACTCGTTGACCTGACAATGACCGCGAGGATGAACCTCCCACCAGACCGCCCAGTCCACCTATTCGGCGCGGGTCACCCAATGATGCTCGCGCTCGGTGTCGCGATGGGCTGCGATTTCTTCGACTCAGCCGCCTACGTCCTCTACGCGAGGGACGGGAGGTACATGACCGTGCAGGGGACTTTGAAGCTCGATGAGTTGACGTACTTCCCGTGCGAGTGCCCGATGTGCGTTAGCACCTCACCGGAGGCATTGAGGAAGATGCGGCCTTTCGAGCAGACGGATTTTCTCGCTAGGCACAACCTCCACGTGACGTTCGGCGAGATCAGGAGGATAAGGCAGGCTATCCTTGAAGGGAGGTTCTGCGAGCACCTCGAGATGAGGTGCAGGTCCCATCCGCGCCTGCTCGACGGCCTGAGGCGATTCTTGAAATACAAGGACTTCATCGAGCGTTTTGATCCTGTGACGAAACCGTCCGCGTTCTTCTACCTTGGGCCTGAGTCAGCGGAGAGGCCGGAAGTCGTCCGTTTCAATTCAAGGTTTGAAAGGTACCACCCGCCGAAGCTCCCGATTCTTGCTATAGTTCCGTTCCTCGGTGAGAATTTCGCCCCGTCGCAAGACCCGGAAAAAACCCACGTCGTGAAACTGGTCCCGCCTTTCGGCGTCGTGCCCGAGGAGCTGGACGAGGTCTACCCGCTCTGGCAGTTCGAGGTCACGAAGGAACTCGACGAGACGCAGGTCGAGACCGTCACAAAATCGCTAGCCGAATATCTCAAAAATTACGGGAAAAACTACAAGAAAGTCGTCCTGTACAACGACGAGAGACGCTGGGGAAAATCCCTTGTCGAAGCGTGCGCCCGCGTGAAGAAAAAACTTGAGATTGTCCAACCGTAAACAGCCTTTTAAGTTCCCCCCACGTAACCCATTAATAGCCAAAACCATTGAATGATGAAGGTGAACCTGAAGGAGGTGTATGGTTGGCTAAACCAATATACGTAAAGTTCGAGGTCCCGAAGGACCTCGCGGAAAAGGCGTACGAGGCGGTAGAGAAGGCCAGGGACTCGGGCAAGCTCAGGAGGGGGACCAACGAGGTCACGAAAGCCGTCGAGAGGAAGCAGGCCGCCCTGGTGTTGCTGGCTGAGGATGTGGATCCTCCCGAGATAGTCGCGCACATGCCGGCGCTTTGCGACGAGAAGGGAGTGCCTTACATTTACGTCCCCAGCAAGAAGGAACTCGGGACCGCTGCGGGTATCGACGTCGGCTCGGCAGCAATAGCGATTGCCGAACCCGGCGAAGGGGCCGAAATAGTTAAAGAGATATCCGAACGTTTGAAAGAGATAAAGAAGTGATGTGAATGCCAGAGGATGAAGTTCTAGGCTTTCCTGCTGAGGTAATTGAGATACGAGCCAGGACCGGGGTTACTGGCGAGATTTCGCAAGTCAAGTGCAAGATAATGGAAGGCAGGGACAAGGGAAGGATAATAACTAGGAATGTCAAGGGGCCGGTTCGCATGGGAGATATTCTGATGCTTCGCGACACAGAGAGAGAGGCGAAGGAGATAAGGGTGCCTTAGATGCCTGTCATAAGAAAATGTTCTTTTTGTGGGAAAAACATCCCGCCTGGAAGGGGACTAATGTACGTCCAGAACGACGGCACGATAAACATTTTTTGCACGAGCAAGTGTGAGCGCAACGCCAAGCTTGGGCGAAAGTCCCACAAGGTCAGATGGACTGAGCGCTATCGCAAGAGCAAGGGGAAGAAATGATTGAGCGCACTTTCGTCATGATCAAGCCTGATGGCGTGGCGAAAGGCCTATCAGACGAGATAATCGCGCGAATTCAAAAGTCCGGACTGAAAGTGGTCTCGAAGAGAAGAGTGAGGATGGACAGGAAAACCGCGGAGCGGCTTTACGATGTTCATAAGGGGAAGGAGTTTTTTGAAAGGCTGGTGAATTTCATCATTTCTGGGGAGGTCTTCGTCATGGTCGTTGAGGGCGAGCGAGCGATATCAAGAATAAGGGAGCTGATGGGTCCGACCGACCCCGCCAAAGCCCCGAAAGGAACGATACGCGGCGACTTCGCTGCGAGCATGAGCGAAAACATAATACACGCATCGGATTCTCCCGAAAGCGTGAAGCGGGAAATGCCGATATTTTTCTGAAACAGCTAGCATCTGAATAAAAGCCAGTTATTTTCCTTGAATTTCACGAGGCAGTATCTTCCCTTCAATTTCTTTCCTTTCAGGTCGAAGACGATCCTGTCGGTCTTCTTTTCCTCCAACTCGTAATTTCCATTGTCCCATATCTCCACTTTTCCCGCGCCGTACCTCCCTTCGGGGATTTCACCCTCGAATTTCGCGTAGGTCAACTCGTGGTCTTCTACAGCAACTGCCAGCCTCTTCACTCCCTTCTCCTTCGGGGGCTCTTTGGGGACTGCCCAGCTTTTCAAAACCCCGCCCATCTCGAGACGAAAATCGTAGTGGAGCCTGCGCGCGTGGTGTTTTTGGATAACGAATATCGGCATTTCATCATCACGAGCGGATCATCGTCAGAATCATCTTGAATTTTTTGACCGCCCGCACGGCATGCGGTTTGTTGGCAGGCATTATTATCGAGTCGCCACCCTTCAAGAGGAATTTTTCTCCGGCGATGGATATCTCCGCCTCGCCATCGATTACCTGAATCATCGCGTTGTATGGCGCCGTGTGCTCGCTCAAGCTCTGCCCCTCGTCGAAGGCGAATATCGTCACGGTCCCGACGTCCTTGTCGATTACCGTTCTGCTCACTATCGCGCCGCTATGGTATGTAACCAGGTCAGCGAATTTGAAAATCCTTCCGATGATCTCTCCAGGTTTTTTTCTTTCCATCCGACGACCTCAAGCTTTTGCGAAAATTTCGTCTATCTTCGCGGCCATTATGAAATCATTTGTAAATAGCCCCTTGATTGAGTGCGTGTAGAGCTCGAACCGCACCTTGTTGTAGAATATGTGGATGTTGGGGTGGTGGCCTTCTCGTTCTGCAAGATCGGAGACATTGTTGACGAATTGGATCGCCTCCTTGAAGTCCTTCAACTTGAAATCTTTCTTTATCTTGTGCACGCCCTCGCGGTCCAGCGCCAAACTAGGAACTTCTTTTAGATATTTTTCCTCATCGGCATCTATCATCGGCGGGATTCCGCCCTCGCACGGGACGCAGTGTTTTTTTGTCAATTCTAAGCTCGTTTCACCCATCAAACCCATCAGATATTTATCCGCGCGGCAAGATAATAAATAGGGTGCAAGGTTGCCGAATCAAAAAATAAAATTCGTGTCAACTGATGATATTTTGGAAATGCAGGCGAACAACCAGGAATTCAAGTTGGTAGAGGTCTTGTCGGATGAGAATTACGAAAGCGGCATATACTTGGCGCGATAAACATCCCGCTCGATCAACTTGACGCTCCTTCGGAAAAATTGCTGAAAAAGGACGAGACGATTGTTGTTTACTGCTCCGACTACAGGTGCCAGACGAGCACAAAGGCGGCGAGGAGGCTTTTGGAAATGGGATACGAGAAGGTCTTCGAGTACAAGGCAGGGAAGAGGGGATGGGTCCACTGCGGCCTCGAGCTTGAAAGATAGTTTAGAATCCGAGTTTTTCTTTCACAAAGATAAGCGTGAATTTTCTGCTTGGAATTATTTCCTGGTTGAAAATCAGGATTTTTCCAAGCGTGCTGCCGCCCTGCCCGAGTTTTTTCATCCTCTGGTCCTCGAGAGGGAAGCAGTATTCTTGGATGCGCTTCATGCCCTCCTCGAAATTTGGAACGATTTTCTGCGCCCCGACCACCCAGATTACGTTTTTTGATGTGAAAGCGTAGGCGGGCAGTTGGCTTCCCGAAGCGCTGGCGATCAAGACCTCACCTTGATGCGTGACCGCGTTAACGCTACCGATGAAATATTTGGACGCCACGCTCCTGATCCTGAGTTCCACCTGCCTCTGGGGGTCCTTCTCGGCCAGAATCTCGTCCTTCAGGTTCTTCCACGGGTGCTGCTTTGACCTCAGCAAGTTGATGAAACCTATTTGTTCGAGAGTCGTTGAGCTGCCGGTCATTATCTCAGCGCCGGCGGGAATCAGGTTTTTCAACGTGGATAGCGCGTCTTCCTTGTTTTCAAATAGCCCGGCCCTTATCCCGCGGGGTGCCAGGGCGGTGATTGTTTTTTGAATCACTTCCTTCGGAGGGATCTCATCGTAATTCAATCTATTTCCTCCAGAACTCTTTCGGCGCCCAACACCCTTTCAATCTCCGCGTAATCTGGCTCGACGCCTAGATTTTCCGAGACCCAAGCGTAAATCACGTGGCCGAGGTTGTCCAAAACGAATATCGAGCGCTTTGCGGCATCGTATCCCTTCAGCCCTGCGAAGTCTTTGGTGGTGATGCCATATAAGTTCACGACTCCCCTCTTGTAGTCGCTCAGGAGCGGAAATTCTATGAAATTTTTCTCGGCGAATTCTTTGTTCGCGAAAGGGCCGTCCACGCTAATTCCCACTACTCGGGCGTTCAGGCCGTTCAACCTAGCCATCGAGTCCCTGAAAGTGCACATCTCTTTCGTGCAAACAGACGTGAAGGTGCCCGGGTAGAAAGCTAGGATGACCTTTTTGTCGCCAACGAACTCCTTCAGGCCCCTGAGTTTCTTCTCCGTGTCGGGCAAAGTGAAATCTGGAGTCCTGTCCCCAATCTTTACAACTTCCAAACGTTCACCCTCGCAATATTAACATACATTTCCAAATTATTAAAATCATCCATTCGTGCGCCCATCTCAACTTTATACGCACTTCCACCAAAGTTTTTCAAGGAGATTTGAGTGAATGAAAAACCAGTCATAAGGCAACCGATCGTGGCGGTTCTGGGCCACGTCGACCACGGAAAAACACTTTTCCTCGACAGGATTCGCGGCACTTCCGTCGCGGCAAGGGAAGCTGGTGCGATAACCCAGCACGTCGGCGCGACCGAAGTCCCGGTCGAAACGATCAAGAAGATATGCGCGCCGCTCCTGGAGCTTTTCAAGATAGACGTTAAGCTGTCGGGCCTTTTGTTCATAGACACGCCCGGTCACGAGGCCTTCACGAATTTGCGCAGGCGCGGCGGCGCCCTCGCAGACCTGGCGGCGCTGATTGTGGACATAAACGAGGGGTTCATGCCGCAGACGCTGGAATCATTATCGATACTGAAGAGCTACAAGACGCCTTTCATGCTCGTCGCGAACAAGATAGACAGGATTCCAGGATGGCAGCCCGTGCCGAATGCCTGTTTTCTGGAATCGATAGTCAAGCAAAAGCCGGGCGTCAAGCAGGTCCTGGACGACAAAATTTACGAGCTTGTCGGAAAGCTTCACGAACTCGGGTTCGGCTCTGAGAGGTTCGACCGCATCTCCGATTTCAAGAACCAGGTCAGCATAGTCCCCGCGAGCGCGAAGACGGGCGAAGGAATCCAGGAGGTGCTTACAGTTCTCTTCGGCCTCGCGCAGAGGTTCCTCGAGGACCAGCTGAGGATTGAAGTTTCCGGCCTTGCGAAGGGCACTGTTCTGGAAGTGAAGGAGGATGTCGGGTTGGGGAAGACTTTGGATGTAATAATCTACGATGGCGCTCTGAAGCGGGGAGATGAGTTTGCAGTCGGCGGCCTGGACAAGGTGATAAATTCGAAGGTCCGTGCAATACTGAAGCCGAAGCCTCTCGACGAGATAAGGGATCCCGAGGACAAGTTCAAGACTGTTGATAGAGTCAGCGCGGCAGCCGGAGTGAAAATCGCCGCCCCTAACCTCGAAGGTGCGATAGCGGGTGCACCTTTCCACGTCATCAGAGAAGCGGCCGATTCCGAGAAAGTCTGGTCGGAGATGCAGGAGGAGCTCGGTCGGATAAGGATAGTCTCTGGGGTCAATGGCGTCGTCCTGAAGGCAGACGCGTTGGGGAGCCTAGAGGCGATAGAAGGCCAACTCAAGGCTAGCAACATCCCAATACGTTTCGCGGATGTCGGTGACGTTTCAAAGAGGGACATAGTGGAAGCCGCGACGGTTGCGAAAAACGAGCCACTACTTGGGGTAATCCTGGCTTTCGGAGTAGACGTCCTCCCTGACGCGAAGTCGGCCGCCCAGCAGGAAAACCTGCATATAATCGAAAACAACGTGATTTACCGGCTCATCGAGAGTTACGAAGAGTGGGCGAAACTCAAGCGAGAGGAGACCAGGACGAAACGTTTGGAAGGATACGCGAGAGCCGCAAAAATCGTCGTCAAACCAGGTTACATCTTTAGGAGGAGTGGCCCGGCGATAGTCGGGGTTGATGTACTAGGCGGCGTCCTAAAGCCGAAAGCGACGCTGATAAAAAGCGATGGCAAGGAGGTCGGCAAGGTCAAGGAGATCCAGAAGGACAAGAAGGCGGTCACGGAGGCGAAGCTCGGCGACGAACTCGCAGTCTCAATCGAGGGGGGAATCATCGGAAGGAATTTCGAAGGTGGAGACGTCCTATACACGGAGATACCGCGGAATCACGTCCTGGCACTGAAGAGGGACCTGAAGGACATGCTGACGGGAGACGAGCTCGCAGTCCTCGACGAAATCATATCAATCAAACAAAGGGAGGATTCCACTTACGGGAAAATGTAGCCCCAAAAGGTTTTATTATTCCCGAAGTGTCAATAGGTCTGCGTGAAATGAAGGTGACAAGTTGCCTTTCAAAATAGTCGTGTCGGAACCCGAGAAGGGGAAGAGCTACCAGGTCGATGTCAAGGACCCTGAGGCGAGAAAGCTAGTCGGCCTCAGGATAGGGGACAAGTTCGACGGGGCAGTCGCAGGCCTCGCGGGTTACGAACTGCAGATAACGGGTGGCTCGGACAAGGACGGCTTCCCGATGCGTTCGGACGTGTCTGGCCTTGGGCGGATGAACGTTTTGCTTTCGGGCGGCTCTGGGTTCAGGCCCAAGAAGGGTGGCGAGAGGAGAAGAAAGCGTGTCAGGGGGACCAGGATTTCCGAGATGATAGTCCAGGTCAACACGAAGGTCACCAAGAAGGGCGAGAAGCCGCTAGAAGAGATATTCCCGCCAAAGGCCGCCGCCGAGAAGGCCGAGAAGAAATCTTAATTACATTTTTAGCATACCAGCTGTAAAATAGCGAGGTGATTGAATAGCACAAGCGGCAGTGAACATCGGCCTCGTGGGGCACATCGACCACGGCAAGACCACACTTGTTGAGGCGATTTCAGGCATCTGGACGGACACCCACAGCGAGGAGATCAGGCGCGGGATAACAATCAGGCTCGGCTACGCCGACGCTTCATTCTACAGGTGCGAAGAATGTCACAGGTACAGCTCAAAGAAGAAATGCCCCTACTGCGGCGGAGCGGCCGAACTCGTTAGGAAGGTTTCATTCGTGGACGCGCCGGGTCACGAGATGCTGATGGCCACGATGCTCTCGGGCGCCGCGATAATGGACGGCGCGGTTCTCGTCATAGCTGCGAACGAAACGTGCCCGCAGCCCCAGACGAAGGAGCACCTGATGGCCCTGAGGATAATGGGACTGAAAAACCTCATCGTCGTGCAGAACAAGGTCGAGCTCGTTTCGAGGGAAAAGGCCATCGAGAACTACAGGCAGATAAAAGAATTCCTCGCGAGCCTTGGTTACGAAGATTCGCCGGTGGTCCCGATTTCCGCCATCCACAAGGCCAACATTGACAAGCTTATAGAGGCGATAGAGGCATATATCCCGACGCCGCCGCGCAATCTTGAAAAACCCCCGCTGATGTATGTCGCACGCTCTTTCGACATAAACAGGCCCGGTGCGAAGCCGGAGGATATCTTCGGTGGAGTGGTCGGAGGGAGCCTCTTGCACGGCAAGCTGAATGTTGGCGACCAAATCGAGATCAGGCCGGGCATCCCGATAACACACGGGGACAGGACGACATGGCAGCACCTTGACACGAAAGTCACGAGCATGCACACGATGAAGACCTCCCTCAAAGAAGCGATCCCAGGCGGGTTGATCGGGATAGGGACCATGCTTGACCCGTCGCTGACGAAGGCAGATTCGCTCGTCGGCTCCGTCCTCGGGAAGCACGGAACTCTGCCGGATGTCCTGCAGACGATAA
>DYTO01000004.1:30459-53904 GCA_020725895.1 Candidatus Hadarchaeum sp.
AACGTCACGGTGAGCCTTCTCGACCGCGTCGTCGGGTTGCCGAAGGAGCTCGACGTGAAGCCAATCACCGCGAGCGAGATAGTGATGGTCAACATAGGGACGGCGGCGAGGGTCGGCGTCGTGGCGAACTTCAAGGGCGGGGTTGCGACAATCTCTCTCAGGGCTCCGGTCTGCGCCGAGAGGGGATCTCGCGCGGCCATAAGCCGACGCATAGCAAACAAATGGCGCTTGATAGGCTACGGGATAATTGGCTGATCTGATGGTCACGAAAGTCATAGCCGACACGAGCTTTCTGATGGTGCCGGGAATTTTTGGCGTCGACATCCTCAATGAGATTGAAAGGCTTGTTTCGGACAAGCACGAACTCGTCATTTTGACTCCAGTGGTCAAAGAGCTTGAAAAGCTCGCGAAAAGCGGCACGCCTAAGGAGAGGATAGCAGCGAAAGTGGGTCTCGAGATCGTCAAGAGAGGAAAAATTGTCGAAGCAGAAGGCCCGGCCGACGAGGCGATCTTTGAGTTTGCCAAGAGGACGGAGTTCCTCGTCGGGACAACCGACTTGGGTTTGAGGAAAAAACTGCGCAGAAGCGGCGTCGGGGTAACGTATTTACGTGATAAATCCCACCTTGCCCTAGAAAGGTGACAAATTGGTGCTGGAATTTCTGGCCCCGATTGCGGCGTTTGCTGCCCTGATTTTGGCGGGGATAGCGGCTAAACTAGTTCTGAGAGAGGATTCAGGATCATCAAAAATAAAGGAAATTGCAGCCGCAATACAGCAGGGTGCGTCCGCATACTTGAAGCGTCAGTACAAGACCATCTGGATTTTGGTTTTTGTGGTCGCGGCCTTGCTTTATTTCATGCCGCCAGGCAACGCTTGGCAGAGTTCTGTGGCATTCATAGTTGGTGCATTGTCGTCATCAGTAGCCGGATTTATAGGAATGAATATCGCCGTCAGGGCCAATTCACGCACGGCCGCATCCACGAGCGGCGGTCTGGAGCGGGCGTTCAAAGTAGCTTTCCGCGGGGGTCTCGTCATGGGGATGATTGTAGTCGGTGTGGGTCTTCTGGGCGTTGTCTTGTTTTTCACATGGTATGGAGCAGTCAGCGCAATCTTGTCATACGGGTTCGGCGCAAGTTTTGTCGCGCTTTTCGCAAGAGTCGGCGGCGGAATATTCACCAAGACCGCCGATGTTGGAGCGGACCTAGTCGGAAAAGTCGAGAAAGGCATACCTGAGGACGATCCGAGGAACCCGGCGGTCATCGCAGACAATGTCGGCGACAACGTTGGGGACGTCGCGGGAATGGGTGCCGACCTTTTCGAGTCTTACGTCGCGAGCATTCTGGCAGCGATCATCGTGGGCGCGACGGTTGTCGCGACTTACGGTTCGGGAGCAGTGGTTTTCCCGATATGGGTTTCTGCGATAGGGGTTCTGGCCTCGATAATCAGCGTTGTATTCGTCAGGGTCAAGAAGGGGAGTAATCCGAGTTATGCACTCAACATGGGAAGCATAGCCTCGATTGTGATAACGGGGATAATAACGTTTTTCCTTTCACAACAGGCTTTCGGGCCGGACGTAGGATTATCAATATTCTGGGCGGTCCTGGCCGGTTTAGTATCGGGATTGGTCATCGGACTAGTCTCTGACTATTTCACAAACAACCTTTACAAGCCCGCAAAGTTCGTAGCGAGATCGGCCCAGAGCGGGGCCGGAATAGGAATTCTTTCAGGATTTTCTGTCGGGTTATTGAGCTTGGTTATTCCGATTGTCAGCATATCAATTGCAGTTGTGGTCTCGTTCGTCGCAGCAGGAATTTACGGGATTTGTCTGGCAGGAGTCGGGATGCTTTCAGTCACGGGGATAGTGGTCGCGGCTGACGCATATGGTCCAATCGTTGACAACGCAGGCGGCATCGTCGAGCAGGCGAAGATGCCTCCGAAGCTCAGGAGCATAACTGACACCCTTGACTCCGTGGGCAACACCACGAAAGCCATTTGCAAGGGGTTCGCAATCGGCTCTGCGGCGCTCACGGCCATAGCCATGTTCGTTGCTTACGTGAGCACAATCAACTTGAATAATCCAAATCCAATCGTCCTTAATCTACTGGATCCAAATGTCGTGGCCGGATTCTTCATTGGGGGGGCAACCGTCGCTCTCTTCAGTGGAATGACGATTCTCTCAGTCGGGAGGAATTCTTTCAGGATGGTCGAAGAGGTCAGGAGGCAATTCCGTGAGATTCCAGGCCTGATGAAAGGGAAGGCAAAGCCAGATTATTCAAAGTGCATAGACATCGCGGCGAAGGGCGCGATGAAGGAGCTTCTCATCCCAGGATTCGCGGCGCTGACAATCCCGCTCGTCGTGGGCATCGTGTTCGGGAAGGCGGCGCTCGGCGGGTTCCTCGCAGGAGGGATTGGCGTGGGGTTAGTCTTCGCGCTACTGATGGCGAATGCCGGCGGGGTCTGGGACAACGCAAAGAAGTACGTTGAGATGGGCAACTTCGGTGGGAAGGGTTCGGCGACTCACGCAGCGGCAGTCATAGGTGACACGGTCGGCGATCCTTTCAAGGACACGGCAGGACCGTCCATAAACATACTGATCAAACTGATGTCATGGGTCGCGCTGATCTCGGCGCCGCTTTTGCTTCTCCTCTAAAAGCGTTTATAAGTGCAGGCAAATTAATGAAAGAATGTTGATTGTGGTGGATTAAGATGTACAAGTTGATAACGGTCGAGGACACGGTGAGGGTTCCCCCCAACAGGTTCGGCGAGAAGCAGGAGGAGGTAGTCTCGGATTTGTTGAAGAAGAACTACCAAGGAATCACGGACAAGGACGTCGGGACAGTGTTGGCGATAACGGATTTGAAGGAGATCAAGGTTGGGCGGGTGATAATGGGGGACGGGGCGAGTTATCACGATGTTACATTCGAGTTCCTCGCGTACAAGCCGGAGTTGAATGAGGTGGTCGTCGGCGAGGTCGTCGAGATAGTCGATTTTGGGGCGTTCATCAGAGTAGGGCCGATTGACGCGCTCGTTCACGTTTCGCAGGTGATGGATGATTTTGTCGGCTATGACAAGAAGAAGGGAGTGCTCTATGGGAAAGAGTCGAACCGCACGCTCAAGGTCGGGGACAAGGTACGCGCAAGGGTCGTCAGTGTCGGACTCAAGAGGGGGAAGGGAGGAAAGGTCGGTCTGACTATGCGCCAGCCGGGGCTCGGAAAGCTTGAATGGATTGAGGAGGCTCGCAAGGGGGCCAAATCTTGAAGGACAAGGCTTGCAGGAATTGCCGATTTGTGACGGAGGGGAAGACTTGCCCGAGCTGCGGGGGGACGAACCTTTCGAGCGACTGGTCTGGTTATTTCGTTGTTCGCGACCCGGAGAATTCCAATCTCGCGAAGAGGCTGGAGATAAAGAAGCCCGGGAAGTACGCGCTGAAAGTGCGATGAGTTTCAATATAAAATATTTTTGTAAAAATTAGAGCAGAGTTTTTACAAAGCACTCTTCAAAACGTTTACAGAACCACAAATCATTAAAAACCGACTGTTTTTTATTAAGAGAGGCTGGCGAGTGTAAAACGATTATATCCGTAGGGTTGTGCGTTGCTCTCTTGTTTAGCGCAGTTCACGTTAATCTGGTTATCGCACCGGCATAGGATGACATGGGTACAAGCGTCGACGCCGGAAACAGTATATCTACAGCGACTAGGCTAACACCACCCATCAGCGGAACCGGTTATCTGGATTCTTCAGATGCGAACGATTACTACAAAGTTACACTTTCAATGCAGGCAATTATTAGCGCGAGTTTGTCTCCCCCCTCTGGTTCAGACTTTGACATATATTTATACGACTCGTCTGGAACCGAGGTTTCTTCTTCCACAAGCTCCACGGCATCCGATTCGTTTACATACACTGTGGAATCCGCGGGCGATCATTACCTGAGGGTTTACAGATACTCTGGTTCTGGGAATTATTCTCTTGGCGTCACAGAATCAACTCCGGCAGTCCAGGCTGAATCGGCGCACCCGTATACGAACGACTTTGACCAGACATGGTCGCTGTCTCAGACGTCAGCAGGTCGTGTGCGCGTTCACTTCTCGCAGCTGGACTTGGAGAGTGGTCGGGATTATGTCTACCTTTACGATGAAAACAACAACTTGGTCACGAGCTACACTGGGAACTACCGCGATCTTTGGAGTGATTGGGTAAGCGGAAGTGAAGTTAATGTCAGGCTGAAAACAGACGGTTCAATGACTTTCTACGGCTTCACAGTTGACAACGTGGAGGGCGGTGCCGCTGCAACATCAACGGCATCGGCAACAAACGTTGCGGTCATAGTCGGCATAAACAACTACCAGTTAATAAACGGCCTGCGTTATGCCGTCCCAGACGCCCAAGACTGGAAGAATTATCTTTCTGGTGAGGGGTACACGATTGGATCTTTCTTGACGGACTCCCAAGCGGAGTCCAATATCAGAACCGCAATAACCAATGCCGCAGCCCAAGCGGGCACCAATGGGACACTGGTCTTGGTTTTTTCAGGTCACGGTACAGCCACCTCCCCTGGGGACGCCCACGCGCTTTGCTGTTCTGATGCAGGATCTTCAAGCAACACTGGTTATCTCACTGGGTCGGAACTGCAGACACTTTTATCTGGTTACAGTGGTAGGCTTTTCGTGTTCTTCGATTCATGCCACTCGGGCGGTATGAGCCAGTCAGTTACTTCGACAAAAAGGTACATGACCACAATATGTGGAGGGCCGGGTTACGGCTACGACATGTCAAGTTATGGTAACGGTGCCTAGACATACTGATATCTTGAACGCGGGCTCGTAGGACAAAGCTTCGCAAACGCAGAAGATGCATATTCTTGGGCCGCGGCGCGCTATCCGTACAGCGGAAACGATGCGCCTTTGCAGTTCGATGGGGACACTTCGAGCTCATTTGCAATAGGGTTGTGATAAAATGAGAAGTTGTCATTTTTCTTCATCCGAGTCCGGGGTTGTCAGCTTGCGAATCTTGGTTGTGGTGATCGCAGTTGTTGTGGTGGTTGCAGTTGCAGCGGTCTTTTTAACCGCACGGCCCGCCCCAAGTGGAGAAGAAAATGAAAATGTCGCCGCCGCTGAAAACCAACCGATAACAGTGTCCGAGAAGTTCATAATCGAGATGCCATTGACTCAGGTGAAAGCCGCAGTCGCAGCGAGGGAGAGCACATCGCAAGACAACGTTGAGGTCTTTTTCTGTGTGCAGGCCGAGAGAATAGAGAACGACAACTTTGCCGCCGGAGTGATCGTTAACGGCCAGAAATCAATGGTGTTCATTTACGACAACAACGCAGGGGCGATAGCCTCTGTTGAAAACGAGTACACGGCGACAACCGCTGGTGAACTCCAAGCGATGTCAACACTCGTGCTAAAAGGGACCACATCCCCATACGCTCAGAATTACCTAGGCAGCTTCAACACTAACAAAATCGCCCCATTCGATATAGTCAAGAGCGGTTCAACCTACTCGTTCAACTATTTTGACGGCTACAACGTTCACCCACTAGACCAGTGGGGGACTGGCACCGCCGAACTTTATGATAATGGGTCAGTGTCGATTCTTACCCACGCTTGGGTACAATCTTGACAAATATTTTTGATGAAACAATCAGTCAATTAATAACGATCTTTTTTCGGTGCACAATTCTTTACAAGTCAATCTCAAAAGCCGCCACTGGATTTTCCAATCCGAAGCCGAGGAGAACTTCCGGATTGATTTCGCCGGCAACGCCTATTTTTTTGTCGCCGGAGATTAGTTCAACGACCCGACCATCCAAGAAACTTGGGCTTTCAGCGACTTTCAACTCGCAGTTCAAATTGATCTCCCTCAGAACTGCCTCGGCAACGGCCTTGATTTGGGTGAAGTTCGCGTCTTTCCCGATCAAGACGGCCGAAACTTTACGGATGTTCTTAGCCCCTGTCTCCGCTTCAGCGTCCAGCACCGAGACGTCCCCAATCTCGAAAAGTTTCTGCGGTGTCGGGTGGCGCCTGTTCTCGTAAAGTGCGGAAAGGAGCGATGGAAGCAGCGACCTCCTTACAATAGTGAACTCTTCCGATGCCGGATTTGATATCTCCACGGCGTTCCCATCCAGCCGCATGAGCTCGAACTCTCTCCGCGGGTTCGTCAGTGTGTGCCCCATCGTCTCCATGAAGCCCAATCCTGTCAACGCGAGCCGCGCCCTCTTACAAGTCTTTTCTATCTCGAGCGGTTCGCCGATCGTCAGGACTGGCGGGAGCTCAGGCTCAAGCCTGTCGTAGCCGTAGCCGATTGCTATGTCCTCGATGAGGTCGACCTCGTGCATGATGTCCGTCCGGTAGATCGGCGCCAGCAACGTAAGCGCCCCAGATTTTTCGTTCACATCCTCGACACCGTAACGCATGCGTTTCGCAACCCTTGCGATCGCCGCCGGCCCCAGTTTCAGGCCGAGGTAATCGTTGACGTTTTTTGCACTAAGCTTTGTTTTAACAGGTTTGAGATTCGGGGTCGTGATTTTCCTGTTTGGGTATTTCACGTCGACGGAGAAGATCTTGAATCCCCTCTCGGCAAGGCTCGTGACTAGGACGTTGAGCGCCCTCGCTGTCGCCCTCTCATCCGTTCCAGTTACGTCGATGAAGAGGTTTTTAGTGCCAGGCGTCACGCGCGTGGCCTCGCTATTTATTATCGGCGGCATCGAAAGGACGCCTCCGTTCGAGTCCAGCAGCAAAGGATATCTCGGCAGCCCGCGCAAGAGGTGGTCGTACTCGATTCCCTTCGAGTGCTCCTCTAGGATTTGTTTCGGCGTCAGCTCAAAATCGGAATCGAGCGGGACGAATTTCACCTCTTCCGGCGCCACCGTCGTGTACTTGAGCGGCGGTGCAACATTGTCGAAATCGTACACGCCAATTGAGCCGATTTTGCGGTTCCTGCACAGTGATGCATGAAGTTTTTCCTGCACCTGCATTAGCGAAGCGACGATATCGTCTGTCAGGTTCACTTCATTCACGACGGCAGCCGCGATGAAAGGTCTTATCGGGCCAGTGCTCTTGTCTACCTCAATAACGACATTCGATGGCGCGACTTTGTAAATGGAGGGACCGGTCTTTATCCCGAGGAAACCCTTCAGCGCCCTAACCACGCCCTCCGGGCTCAGGAGGTCCGGTCGGTTGTGGGCGATATCCATCTTCATCTCATCGCCAGAAATCTCGGTCTCGACGCCGAGCATATTCAACTGGTCGCGCATCTGCTCCGCCGAGATTTCCTTCTCGAGGAGTTTGCACATGTCGCCGTATTTCGCGGTTATCGAAGGCATCAGATCATCCTCTTCTCCTGCAGCCAGTCAAGGTCGTTCTTGTAGAGCTCGCGGATGTCGTTAATGCCGAGCTTAAGCATCGCCAGTCGTGAGAATCCTATCCCCCAAGCCAGCACAGGATAATTTATGCCGAGCGGCTTCAGGAGCTCTGGCCTGAACATCCCCGCGCCAAGGATCTCGAGCCATTCTCCCTTATCGGGGAAGTAGACATCCGCCTCTGTCGAGGGCTCGGTGTACGGGAAATAGCCAGGCCTGAACCTTATTTTCTCCAAGCCAAGTTTCCCGACGATCTGCTTCAGGTAGCCGTGCATGTTCCTCAGCGTCAGCCCCTTGTCCATGACAATCCCCTCGCACTGGTAGAACTCCGCGAGGTGCTTGTAGTCGATCTTCTCGTGTCGGTAGACGCGCGATATGCAGAAGACCTTCACTGGGGGCTTCGGCTTCGAGGCGAGGTATCGGACGGTCGCAGCAGTCGTCTGCGAGCAGAGGACAGGCCTCTGGCTTATCTGCTTGCTGAAATTGTATCCCCAGCCGGTCGACCCCGCGGTTCCTTTCTCGTGCGCTCTCGCGACCTTGTTGAATATATCTGGAGGCGGGAGCTTTGTTTGTTCCGGGTTGCTGACAGATAGGCTGTCGTGGATTTCCCTCGCGGGGTGGTCCTGCGCTTGGAAGAGCGCATCAAAGTTCCAGAACTCCGACTCGACAATCCTACTGCTTATCTCCGTGAATCCCATCTGCAGGAGGATTTCGCGCAGCTCGTCAATCACCTGCTGTTGGGGGTGGGATTTTCCGGGGTAAATCGGTGCGCCGGGGGCCAGGACATCGTAGCGCCTGAGCTTTGCGCCTCTCCACATCCAGCTCTTGATCATGTCGCTCGTCAGGTCGCTTATTTCCTCGACCAGCTCCACGCCCGCGGCGGTCGCTTCTCGACCGAGCGCGGTCAGCTCTATCTCACGGGTTGTCTTATCCTCGATCTCGATGAGCCCGCGCCTTTCCAGATTCTCAAGTTCGGGCAGGATTTCCTGAGGCATCCATTCCAGGTCTTGCCCGCCGGCCTCAAGCCTTTCCAAAAGCTCCTCCTCGCTCGATTTCTTCGAAAGAGCGGCAGCGCCCTTTTCGGTTATCGCAAGGATGTTTTTCTCATCGCGTTTCGCGAACTCGACCCAGCCCTTCCGCCGTACCCAGGCGAGGGCGATCTGCACTTGGTCATCCGGCAGGCTGGCCCTCTTCGCGACATCATCGACTGTTTCGCCCCCCGAGCTTGCAAGCGCCACTAGCATCTTCCTCTCCGGCGTGCCCTCCCTTGCGTAAACCGCGCCCTCCGGCGTAAGGACGGCGATACTTGATTTTAGTTCATTTATCGTGATCAATCCTCGCTCGTTCAGAGATAACGCCGCGCGCATGACCGCTGACTGGTCCATCCCAGATTTTTGCGCGAGTTTCGCCACATCCGCTTTCTCTTCCAGGTTCCGGAGTACTTTCTTCTCCTGGACGCTCAGCGACCCGATCATCTCTCTTATCTCCAACTTTTCAACCCAGAATCACAAGGCAAGGTGGAGTTATGAGTTTTGCGGAAGGCCGTTTTCACTGGAAATGTTCGTAGCCGCGGTCTGGCAACTCGCTCGTTTTCCCGTTCTTCTTGATTTGGACGCCGCGGCCCTTGGAGACCCTGCCAATAACGGTGGCTGGGCAGCCTTTTTTTTGGAGGATTTTCATCACCCGCCACAATTTCTCGGGCCTCACGGTGAGCGCGAGCTCAAAGTCCTCGCCGCCGAAAAGGACGAAATCATCGGGGTTCAGGTGCTCGGCTGCGCAGAATTTCTTCACCAGCGGGTCGTCCGGGACCAGGTCGCGCTCTATAGTAAGCTTCACGCCGCTTTCGCGCGAGAGGTGCCAGAGGTTCGAAGCGAGCCCGTCGCTCAGGTCGATAGCGGAATTCACAAGACCAGCCTTCGCCAGCGCCTCGGCCTCGCGAACGCGCGCTCTTGGTTCAAGCTGCGCTCGCACGAGCCGTTCGAAGCCTTTTTTCAGAATTTTTTCAAGGAGGATTTTCAGGCCAGCCGACGCCCCACCCAATTTCCCGGTAACGACGACGAGGTCGCTGGGTCTCGCGCCAGAACGTTTTGTGATTTTCCCGTTTCGGAATATTCCGATTGCGATTCCAGTGATTATTATTTTGTCGCTTTCATCGAGGTCGCCGCCGACTACGTAAGCGCCGTATTCTCCCGCGACCTTGTCCATCTCTCTCATCATCCGCTTCACGAATGAGAGCTCGAGGTTTCTCGGCAGGGCCACGGAGAACAAGAGCGCCAGGGGGCTCGCGCCCATCGCCGCGATGTCGCTAACGTTCGCCACAACGGCTTTCCTTGCCATCTGTTCGGGTGTCGTGCCAGGTGGGAAGTGCGTGCCGGAGACAAGCATGTCCGTTGTCACGACGACGCTTCTTCCGTCAACGTCAAGAACTGCCGCGTCGTCGCCAATCCCCACTTTCACGATTTCACCGCTGCGGAAAATTTTCTTGGCCAGCGCGACCAATCCCTTCTCCCCAACGTCACTTATCTTCAAGAATTCACCTCAGAGTAGCAGGAGTTTCTTCGTTATCTTGTCAACGACGTTTTCGGGGGTCGGGCCAATCGCCAGAACGGTTACGGTCCCGGGCGGAAGCTCCGTCAAGCCGGCGTCCTGGATGATCTCATGAGGTACCCCCAATCTTCTTGTCTTGTCGTGCAAGTCCCTGATCTCCTCCTCGTTTTTGACAACAACAACGACCTTCTTCTGCCCCTCATTAAGCCACTCCTTGAACCATTCCGGCTGGTTTTTCCTCGTCCTCTCGGCTGAAGCCACCGCCCCGTGAGCGACCTGGGCCGCGAGCTTGCCCGGGCTCATCTCCAGATCCTCGCGGACGACTATGACTTGCTTATACTTGAACATCGGGCTTTCACTTTTTGGAGTGGGTTTCGGTTTCGCCCTTGTGTTCCGCGGGTTTTTCAGGGGCCGCTTCCTCTTTGGTTTCTTCGGGCTCTTCCTTCACTTCTTTCGGTTTGTCATTGGCAGGGCGTTTGAGCTTTCCAGACAACCTGCGAATATTTACAAAAAGCCCGCGAACGAGCCCCAAAGCCCCGTGGACGTACGATAATATCAGGTCGATTCCTTTCAAGAGATAAACGAACACTATCAGCGTCGCAGTCACCACCGATGTGGCAAGGAAAAGCGTGCCAGTTAAAAGCGAATCCAACCGCGCGATAAGGTATCCCTCCATGACGATTAACATCAGCCCGAACCCGAAACTCAGTCCCATCCTCTTCCAGAAGTCCAGGCTCCCCTTTTTCGGGTAGATGGCCACGGATAGGAGGAACCCCGGCACCATTATCAGGACCAAGCCGATTATCACGTTCACGATCTCTTGTAGCATTACACCACTCTCGTTAGGGTTATGTGGGCTCCGTTCATAAAAGGTTAAGGTGTTGCGTTGAAAACGGACGTTTCAATAGTCGGCGGCGGCCCTGCGGGGTGTTTTTTGGGAAAGCTGCTGGCCGAGAATGGCGTCGATGTCACGGTAGTCGAGGAGCACCCTCAGATAGGAAGCCCGTCGTGCTGCGCGGGAGTGGTAGGCGAGGCCGGCTTCAAGGAGTTGGGGATAAGGCCGAAGGACTGGGTTGTCGAGAGGTTGAACAGGACGAGGATATTCCCTCCCGAGGGAGCGGCTGTCGAGATCGGGCGCGGCAAGTCGGAAGCGATTGTCCTGAATCGCGCGGAGTTCGACCGATGGCTCGGTAGGGAGGCCGCGAAGGCGGGGACGAAGATTTTGTTGAAAACGAAGTGTGTTGATGCGAAATTCGGTGATTCGCCGAAGCTGAAATTGAGCGGAAACTCAGGGGGGACGCTTGAATCGAGGATCGTTGTCGGGGCGGACGGGCCAGTTTCGATTGTCGCCCAGAAAGCGGGGCTTTTGAAACGCGAGAAGTTCATCAGGTGCGCTCAGGTGGAGCTTCGCGGGGATTTCGAGAGGGGCGTGGCCGAGGTCTACCTTGGGCGGGATCTTTTTCCCGGGTTCTTCGGGTGGGCTTTCAGGGCCGGGGATTTGTCAAGGGTCGGGCTTGGGGCGATGGATGGGCACCCGGTCGACTTATTGAAGTCTTTCGTCGAGCGCCAGATCCAATCCGAGATAATCGGACCTAATCAGGTCCTGGATTTCTGCGCGGGCCTAATCCCGCAGGCATTCCCGAGGAAAGTATACTCAGACCGAGTCTTGCTCGTCGGCGATGCCGCGGGGCAGGTCAAGCCGTTGACGGGCGGAGGCATATATTACGGGCTCTCGTGCGCGAAGATCGCCGCCGAAGTCATCGCCGAGGCGCTGGAAAAATCGCCGTATAAGAAAATATTGAATAATTACGAGAGCGGCGTCAAGAAGAAGTTCGGGTTGGATGTGGAGCTGGCAATCCGCGCAAAGCGCGTTTTCGACGGGATGTCAGACGAGGACCTGAACCTGATGGTAGGGCTAATCGGAACCGAGGATGTGAGGGATATCATAAAGAAGAATTTCGAGTTTGACAGCCACGGGAAGCTGATCCAGGCGATGCTGCCGAAGATACCGAACATCCTGCGAAAGACCGGGACGAAGAGGCTCTTCAAGTATGCGAAAGCGTTCCTGAAATGATCAGACCGGACGGCCACCACGCAAGAACAAAACGTACAATATTACGACTATGACGGCAGCTGTTGACGGAACGCCGATGATCACGATAGTATCGGGGGACGCGCCCGAAGGTGTTGATGCCCCACGCGTAACAGTAACTACCGCCGGAGTACCGAGATTACCAAGCGAATCCGATGCCTGCGCAATGATCGTGTTCACTCCTTCACTCAACGCAACGCTGTAAACGAATCCTCCGTCAGTGGCAATCGGCACTCCCACCGACGCAGTCTCTACCTGCAGGGTCAGAGTTATGTCAGTTGTCGTCTCCCAGGGATCAAACTCCACAGTTCCGCTGATTGTTACGCTTGGTTCATCGGTGGTCGTGCTGGTGGGTGGCGAAGTTATTGTCACCGTCGGCTTGCTGGCGTCGTACATGAGGTAGCCGTAAAGCGATCGGGTGCTCTCATTACCCGCGTTGTCCGTTGAAGTTACCGCGAAACCGACCACCTGTCCAGCGTAGCTGGTCAAGCTGAAGTTTGCGATAGTCCAAGAGCCCGTTGAGCTTGCGTATGTAGTTGTAGTCGCGGCCCAAGTTGCACCCCCATCGGCAGTCACGTACAAAGTAATTTTTGCATTGGCTTCGGTTGTCCCGCTTATCGTAAGTGTTGAAGTTTTAGTTGTTGTTGCGGTCGCAAGGCTGACACCCGCCGTCACGCTGCCTGCGATATCGGCCGTTGGCGGCGGCGAAGGAGGCGTGTTGTCGGTTTCTGCAATCGTGACCGGCATGGCAAGGATGGCGAAAAGGATCGACACCAGCGCGATTTTCGAAGCTATTTCTTTCACACATACCCCGAAATAACTTTGTCAACCTAAATAAAAATGGTGGGAATCTCGACCCGTCCCTTACTCTTCTGATGAGCTTGCAAATCTCGACCACTTTGCTCGCTCACCATTTTTTCGGGTATGGGCCTTTTTCCCACAGTCCTTGCTTCACTCCGAACTTCCCGGAGTTTATCCGCGCCCTTCCTCGGTTTTTCGTCCAAGTTTCTGCGCGGCTCACCGTTGCCCTTAGGCTCCGGTTTGGCCTTTTCTGTGGGCTTTCTTTCCCACCAACTCTTAATAGCATGTTTTGTTATTTAAGGATGTTTTCGGAAGTGGACATATATCCAATGTGGAAAAATCGCCGACCGACAGACCGAAAAGTTGGCGCAGGAATATAATTTTGAGATAAATGCCGACAAACGTCACACACGAGTATGCGAACGCCGAGGAGCTCTACGTCCGCGCGAAGACAATCGAGGAGAAGATCGCCGCGACGGAGGAGATGATAAGGCACGCCCCGAAGCACAAGGGCGCGGAAAAGTTGCTGAAGATGCTCAAGCAGAGGCTCGCCAAGCTCAGGGAGGATCTCGAGGAGAAGAGGGAGAAGAAGTCGGGGCGCGGCGCAAGCCAGTCTTTCGCCGTGAAAAGGGAGGGGGCGGTCCAGGTCGTCCTAATCGGGGCGCCGAACTCCGGAAAATCTGTGCTGATGGGGAAGCTCACGGCGGCGAAGCCTGAGGTCGCGGACTATCCCTTCACGACTGTCGAGCCGCAGCCAGGGATGATGCAGTTCGAGGACGTCCAGATCCAAATGGTCGAGGCGCCAGCCGTCGTCGAGGGCTCAAGCATCGGCAAGGGGCTCGGCGCAAAGCCGCTCAGCCTGGCCAGGAGTGGGGACGTCATCGCAATCGTCGCTGACGCATCATCGGATCTCGTCGGGCAGGTGAGCACGATTTTGAACGAGCTGGTCACTGTCGGGATAAAGGTGAACAAAAAACCACCCGCCGTTCTGATAGAGCGCAGGCCTTCGGGAGGGCTGGAGATCAAGGGCGGGAATCTTGTGGAAGGAGGGGAGATCAAGGTTAAGCAGATGCTGCTCGACCACGGGGTGCACAACGTCGTCGTCGCGATAGACGAGCCGTTGGACGCCGAGGAGTTCACGGAGGCGCTGGAGGGAAGGGTCGTCTACAAGAAGGCTTTCATCCTAGTCTCGAAATGCGATTCGATCGGCGCCGACCGAAGAATCCAGGACCTGAAGTGGGAGTTCGGCGGCGAGTTCAAGATTCTCCTGACGGACAGGCCGGCCGAGAGGATAAAGAGGGAGGTTTACGAGAACCTCGGGCTGATCCGCATCTACACGAAGCCTCCGGACGGGGCGCCGGCGAAACGGCCGCTCGTCCTGCCAAAGAACTCGAACGTCGCGGACGTGGCTAGGGAAGTGCACAAGGACTTCGCCAATCGGCTGAAGTTCGCCAAGGTCTGGGGCTCGTCGAAATTCCCCGGCCAGCAGGTGCCGAAGGATTACGTCCTGCAGGACAAGGACGTGATCGAGCTCCACGTTTGAGAAAAGCCGCCGCGACCAGCCTTTTAAAATAAAGAACCATAACTATACGGGTGCGAAAATGCCTCTAAGACCAGCGAAAACGTACCGCTACTTCAGCGGCCCGGCATACTCGAGGAAGGAGTTCGTGAAGTCAGTGCCGGTCCAGAGAGTGACTTTCTTCGACCACGGAAACCCGAAAGGTGTCTTCCCGGTAGAGTTCTCTCTCGTCTCTCTCGAGGTCGGGCAGATAAGGCACAACGCGATGGAAGCGGCGCGCATCGCTGCGAACAGAGCCCTAGAGGTCGATGCAGGGAAGGACAATTATCACCTGAAGATCCGCGTATATCCACACCAGATTCTGCGCGAGAACGCGATGGCGGCAGGCGCCGGAGCAGACAGGATATCCGACGGAATGAGGCGCGCGTTCGGAAAGCCGATAGGGATGGCGGCCCGTCTGAGCGTCGGCCAGAAGATAATGACTTTGAGGATAAGCAAGGATTTCGCAAAGCTCGGGAAGGAGTCGCTTCGCAGGGCGGCGATCAAGCTCTCATTGCCCACGAAGATAATCGTCGAGAAAGGCGAAGAATTCCTCCGCTGATCACTTGGTTTTCGCGATTGTCCCGAGGATTTCGTAAGCAACTCTAGCCGCGGCGAAGGCCGTGGTCCCGTCGTCGTGTGGCGGGACGAGTTCCACGATATCGCAGCCGACAAGGTCAAGGCCGCCGAAAATCCTGATCAATTTCATCAGTTCCATCGTCGAGATTCCGCCGGGTTCCGGTGTCGCAACGCCTGGAGCGAAGGCAGGGTCGAGGACGTCGAGATCAATCGACAAGTAGACTTTCTTGTCAACCGCCTTTCCAGCGACCTCTTTCGCGATGTTCTCGAGGTTTTCCTTCAGTTCCTCCGAATTGTACGCCTCGATCCGCGCTTCTTCGGCGAATTCCGCTTCTTCCTTCGAGCACGAGCGCACGCCAAGCTGGACGAGATTTTCCGGAGGAAGAGTGTCGAGCGCCCTCCGCATGACCGTGGCGTGCCCGAGCGAGTATCCCATGTACTCGTTTCGCAGGTCCCTGTGGGCGTCCAGGTGGATCACGAACACGTCCTTGAAGGCCTTCAGGGAGAAGTATGTTATCGTGTGTTCGCCGCCGAGAACTATCGGGATTTTCCGGTCAGTTTTTATTTTTTTCACTGTCTCGGTGATTCTCCCGCCGCTCCCGTCCATGTCGCTCGGTATCATGATCAGGTCGCCGAGGTCCGAGACGTTCAGCTTCTCGAAGACATCGAGCCCCATGGACATCAGGTAAGTCTCAAGATTCATCGAAGCGTCCCTGATTTTTGTGGGGGCGAACTTGTATCCTGTGCGGTAGCTGGACGTAGCGTCGAGAGGGGCGCCGACGAAAACCGCATCGGCTTTCTCGTATGGAAAATTGAACCCGCCGAAACCGGGGCGAACTTGAATCAAACCTTCCATTCGACCACATCCGATTCCATTCGCTAGGGTTAAAAACCATGCCGCGCTGATTTTTATGGCAAGAATGAAAAAACAAACGATGCTCTTTAATGTCGCAATCGTTGCCGTAACGGCAGTAATCACTCTCGGGCTTTTGGGTTACCTGACTCCGAGGGAGAACGTCAACTTCCTGATGAACGCCTCGTTTACATACCGTGGCTCTGAGGACAACGGGGTAATCGAAAACATCGTGCTGCGTTTCCCGTTGCCCAACGTGGAAAACAAAGCCATAACCTCACTTACAACTTGGGTCCTGTACTGGATGGACAACGACAACGCGCTTTACCCGGAGATGTACGGCGATGCGGCCGGGCCGCTGGAGTTCTACGAATTCAGGGGACAGAGGGATGAAAATCTGGGCATTTTGATACAGTGCGACGAGCCATCGGCGTACGGCCCGAAGGCGTTCTTCAAGCTGGACAAGATTTACCCGAACGAAGTGTTGTTCGTGATAACGGAGGCCATGTCATCGAAGGATGTGGCCGACAAGGTGACGCTCAAGTACTATGGTGACGACGAGGGGAGGAGCATGGCTTACGAGCACTCGAACGAGCCCGATTACGAATCAGGCAAGGCAATCGACCTTTATTTCTGGGCGCAGCTTTCGAGAAGTTTCGACAACGAGAACCGTGTGATAGAGACTTTCAGCAGGTCGGTGGACAACGCAGCCTCTGGCTGGTGGTGGTGGCTCTACGAGTAGCCGAAGTTAACAAAACGTTAAGTTTTTGAGCACCATTTTTCAAACTTAAAGGACGATAGAATGGCTAAGAACCTTTATTTCTATGACGAAGGCGACGGGAAGAACAAGCGCTTGCTGGGGGGAAAAGGCGCGGGGCTCTGCACGATGACGCAGCTTGGCCTGCCCGTGCCCGCTGGTTTCGTGATTACCACCGAGGTCTGCAAGAAATACTACGATGCGGGCGGGAAGTTGCCAGACGACCTCATGAAGGATGTCAGGGCCGCGGTCGGAAAGCTGGAGAAGACGAGCGACAAGAAATTCGGGTGGGTCGAGAATCCGCTCCTAGTCTCGATAAGGTCGGGGTCGATGCTTTCGATGCCCGGGATGATGGACACGATTCTGAATTTGGGGCTCAACGAGGAGACGTTGGCGGGCCTGGCTAAGCTGACGAAAAACAAGCGCTTCTCTCTTGACGCATACAGGCGCTTCATCCAGATGTTCGGGAAGATCGTGCTCGGCATCGACGCGCAAAAGTTCGAGGAGGTTCTCGAGAAGCAGAAGGAGAAGGTGTGCGCAAAGACGGACCAGGATTTGACCACGGAAGACCTCCAGAATATAGTCGACGAGTTCAAGCGAATTGTCAGGCGCGAGACGGGCGCGGACTTCCCATCCGACCCGTGGAAACAGCTCGAGCTCTCGATATCGGCGGTTTTCAAGTCGTGGAACAACAAGCGCGCGACCGAATACAGGAATTTCTACAAGATTCCGCACGACCTGGGCACGGCCGTTAACGTCGTGATGATGGTTTTCGGGAACATGGGGGAGGGCTCCGGGACGGGCGTGGCTTTCACCCGCGACCCAGCCACGGGCGAGCGAGGCCTCTACGGGGAGTTTCTTTTCAACGCCCAGGGGGAGGATGTCGTCGCCGGCATCAGGACGCCGCTCAAGATCGCCGATCTGAAGGAAAAGTTCCCGGAGGTTTATTCCCAGCTGGTCGACATCGCGAAGAAGCTCGAGAGCCACTATCGAGAGATGCAGGACGTCGAGTTCACGGTCGAGCGCGGGAAGCTATACATGCTGCAGACGAGGGCGGGGAAGCGAACGGCGCAGGCGGCGGTGAAGATCGCGGTCGAGATGGCCGATGAGGGATTGATCAAGAAGGAGGATGCAGTCATACGCGTCGAGCCGCCACAGATTGACAGGTTGCTACACAAGCACGTTGACCCGAAGGCGAAGGTCAAGGTCATCGCCAAGGGGCTGAACGCGAGTCCTGGAGCGGCCGTCGGGAAGGTCGTTTTCGACTCGGAGAAGGCTAAGGAAATGAACGCTAATGGCGAGAAAGTCATCCTGACGCGGCCGGAGACGAACCCGGACGACGTCGGGGGGATAATCGCGGCGCAGGGGGTCCTGACGTCGCGCGGCGGGGCGACGAGCCACGCATCGGTCGTGACGAGGGGGCTAGGCAAGCCAGCAGTTGTAGGCTGCGAGTCGATCAAGATGGATGTCGGGGCGGGCAAGTTCGAGGTCAACGGCGTCACAGTCAAGGAGGGGGAGATAATCACGATCAACGGAACGACCGGTGAGGTGATTCTCGGTGAAGCGCCTCTTGTCGAGCCGAAGATGTCGAAGGAATTGCTGAAGTTACTCTCATGGTGCGATGAGCTGAAAAGGCTGCAGAACTGGGCGAACGCTGATTATCCGCGTGACGCCAAGAAGGCTCGGGAGCTCGGGGCGCAGGGGGTCGGGCTCTGCAGGACTGAGCACATGTTCTTCGAGGAGGAGAGGCTTGCCATTTTCAGGCTAGCCATCCTCGAGGAGAATCCCGAGAGGCGCAAGGACCTTCTCAAGAAGCTGCAATCTTTCCAGAAGGACGACTTCAAGGGGATTCTGGAGATAATGGACGGCCTTCCGGTGGTGATAAGACTGCTGGACCCGCCGCTTCACGAGTTCCTGCCAAAGTACGAGGAACTGCTCGAGGACGTGGTGACTGGCCGGTTGAAAGGCATGGACAAGAAGGAGCTTGAAGCGATGGAGAAGCTTCTCATGCAGGTGGAGGACATGCGGGAGATGAACCCGATGATGGGTCTGCGCGGGTGCAGGCTCGGGATAACCAACCCCGACATAAACGAGATGCAGGTCAAGGCCATTTTCGAGGCGGCGTGCGAGCTCAAGCGCGATGGCAAGAACCCGAAACCCGAGATCATGATCCCACTCGTCGGGCACGTCAACGAGCTCAAGGTCAACAAGGAGCAGCTCGAGCGGGTGGCAAATGAAGTGATGGGCAGCTCTGGCGTCAACGTCGAGTACAAGTTCGGGACGATGATTGAGGTCCCCCGCGCGGCGCTAACGGCCGAGAGCATCGCTGAGTACGCGCAGTTCTTCTCTTTCGGGACGAACGACCTGACCCAGATGGTCTTTGCATTCTCGCGCGACGATGCCGAGCGCAAGTTCCTGTTCACATACGTTGAGAAGGGGATATTGCCGAACGACCCGTTCCAGACGCTCGATCGCGATGGCGTCGGGAAGCTGATGAGGATCGCCGTTGAGGCGAGCAGGAAGAATAAGAAGGACCTCGAAATCGGGATTTGCGGCGAGCACGGCGGCGACCCCGCCTCGATAGAGTTCTGCCACGAGGTTGGCCTGAACTACGTCTCGTGCTCTCCTTTCAGGGTCCCGGTGGCGAGGCTTGCTGCCGCGCAGGCCGTCCTGAAGGAAAAATCGGACAAAGAGCGTTACCTGTAGTTTCGATCCAGTATTTTGTAAGGGCGCTTCCACGCCGGCGTCTCTTTTGAAACCTTCGGTTGGACTTTTCTCTTCGGCAGGACGTATTTCCAGACGAGGAAGACCACGGCGATGGCGATCGGGATTGAAATCCCTATCACAATGAACTCGGTTGGAATCGGCGCCGCGGGCGGCTGAACAGTCGTGGTCGGTGTCCCCGTGGTTGTCCAGGGTTCGAAGTTAATGCTGCCTCGCACGTTGTCGCCGTAGCCGGTGCCTGGCCCGTCGCCCCTCGGGCCGTCAGAGTTGCCCCACCAGTTGTTCTCGGCAGAGAGGGTGACATCCGGGTTCGCGTTGTATGCGCCATATTTGGCGTTTCCCGTGATTTCGTTCAAGTGGGCGGTGTTGTTCGAGGAGTTACCGAGCATGTATATCCCGCTGTCGTTGTTGTTCTCTATCTTGTTGTTCGTCACGTCGATGTTCGAGGAAGATTCGATCCTGATGCCGTAGTAGTTTTTGCCCACGACCCCGTTGTCGATGTCGTTGCCGTCGGAGTAGTAAAGGAAAACACCGTAATAATTGGCCAGCGTCGAGTTTTGGTTTAAAGTATTGTTCGTCGACGACCTGAGGTACACCCCACCAGAATTGTTTGCGGACGCCGTGTTCCCGGAAATCATGTTGACGGAAGAGTTGTCCAGCACAATGCCATCCGCGAAACTATTTTCCACCCAATTGTTCTCAACGACCCCATTGACGAAAGAATTCAGGTATATCCCAAAGTTGTTCGCTTTGAAAATGTTGTTCCTGACGACGCCGTTTTCCAAGCTGACAAGTAACACACCCTGTCCGTTGTTTTCAATCGTCACATTCTCGACAACAGCGTTGTCGCACTGGACGAGGCCGATGTATCCCGCGTCGTTTTCCTGGCCGACGACGGCGTTCGCCTCACCAACCAGGTAAATCATCGACTTCCCGTTGATCGTGTTGCTGTTGTCAATTGTTTGTGTGAACTCGGACACGGCGTCACCAATGATCAAGAAATTGTAGAGGTTGCCGGAAATCGTGTTGTTTGTCAGAGTGTTGTTTTCGGAGTTGTCGAGGAAAATCCCCGTTGAACCGGCGCTAATCGAGTTGTTGTCGGCCGTGTTTTTGTTGGAGAGCAAGAGGTACATGTTGGTTGCGTTGCTGTTCGCCGAATTGTTTGTTATTGTGTTGTTTTCGGAGCTCTCTAAACTAAAGCCCAAGCCGTTGTTTTCAAGAGTGTTGTTGGAAAACGTGTTGTTGTTCGATGATATCAGATAAATCCCGTACTGGTTGGATCCGACCGTATTGTTCGAGACGGTGTTGCTGGAAGCGGATTTGATATAGACGCCGTACGTGTTGCCATTGAACGTATTGTTCTCTATGACGTTGTTCTCAGAGGGGTTGTTTTCTAGTAGAGAATAAATATAAACGCCGTAGACGCTGTTCGCGACCGTGTTGCCGCCGACCGTATTGCTTGATGAGGAAAGTAAGTAGATATCGGTGGAAGAACTCCCGAACAAGTTGTTCTCGATGTTCGCTTTGGATGAAGACGAAATGGTGACGTTATGGAAGTTGTTGCTTAGAATGTTGTTCTCGATGCGGCAGTTCTCTACCCCGGAGATAAGTACGCCCGCTGCACCCCCCCCGGTCGCGTTTTCTATCGTGAATCCCGCAATCGTCACGTTTTCAGCTTTGACTTCGAATACCTGGTCGTTCTCATTGGTGGTCTGCACCACGGTCACAGAAGGCCCATTTTCCGAGGTTATGGTGAGGCTTTTGTTGACGAGAAGGTTTTCGGCGTATGTCCCGTCGCCCACGACAATGTTGTCGCCGTTCTCCGCAGTCAATATCGCGTTCTCGATCGTGCGCTTCGCGGAATCCCAGGAAAGCCCGTTCTCGTTGTCGGCCCCGTTGACGCTCACGTAGTACGTGGCGTCTGGCGATGCGGCGACCTGGCCGGCCTGAAGCATCATGGTGAGGAATGCAAGGCAAACGACCACGAGCGTAGCGTTTACTGCGGTTTTTTTGAATCCAGTCATCTATCTCGTTAAAACACATCCCCGCATACCATAAAAAACGATTACCCGTCGCGGCGCAGGCTATTTTTATCCGCCGGAAAGAAAGTAAGATACGTATGCTGGAAAAACTGTTGGGGACTTCAGGGAAAATATCTCTTCTCCGCGCAATGCTCGCGAGCAAGGAAAAAAGTTTCTCCCTGAACGAGATCGCGAGGATTTCCGGCCTGTCGCCTTCCACGGCGTTCAAGGAAATAAAGGATTTGGAGGGGACGCTGGTGGTCCACGACCCGGAGACCAAAAGGTTCAGTGTCAGGGAAACGGCCCTGACTTCGGCGATGAGGCAGATTTTCGATATCGAGAAGAAACTTTACAAAACTGCAGACATGACGATTTTTGACATGCTTTCGGACCTCGGAGCCTACTACGTGACGGGGACCCCAGCTATCGCTCTCCGCGGCATCGGGCCCAGCACCGCGCCAGCCACGGACTCGCTGATGGTGATTTGCAACAGGAAGGTTTCAAAACTGCGCGGGGCGATGATGAACCTATTCTCCAATTACAGGCTCCTGCTCCTGGAAGGGGATGTCAAGAAGGATGATTTCGCCGAGGAGAAGGTCCGGTTCATGGGCGTGTCGACCAAGACCAACCTTGCTAGGCTCGAGAGGGCCGTCGTGGATGCCATCTGGCGGCCGGGCTGGGAGGGGGAGAACATCTCGCTCGCCTTTCACTGCCTGCTCGAGAGGAAGCTGGACGCGGAACTTCTCAAGAGGCACGCGAGGGAGAGGGGGCCGGATGTCGAGGCCAGGCTCATGGTCGTTGTGGAAGCAATCGGGGGCGAGAACCTGAAAAAGGGGTTCGATGGCCTAAATTCAGGTCACGTTTCGAAGGGTTTCACGTCCAAAGTGGAGAAATTCATGGAGCAGGCAAGGAAGAATCAAAAGTAATGACGTCGGGCTCGCGGGGATCCGCCCAAAAATGGCGTTTTAGCCCGCCTTTTGGCCGTTTTTTGGATAATTTTTATATTCGTTTAAACGAATAGCCATTCGAAAAAGCGAATTAATGAAAAAAGGGCTATTTTTCGCGTTTGGAAAGGCATTTAAAGGCAGTAAAAGAAGGAATTTCGTAAAAACTCTAAAAAGGAGATGATAAAGTGATAACATCTATAGGAAAAATTGCAGCAATAGTAGCAATTCTTTTGGTAGTAGCAGGAATGGGAATCGGAGTAACAACGACACGTGTTGTATTGCCACCTTCTAGCGTCACCGAAAGCTCAACAGTGATCGGTGTCGCGGACATCAAGACCATCAACATCGCAGACGCGGCAATCACAAGCGCGAAAATCGCGAACGGAGCAATCTCAAGCACCCACATCTCATCTGGCGCTGTTGGCGAGTCTCAAATCGCAAGCGCCGCGGTCGTAACCGCGAAGATAGCGGATGGGGCTGTCACAACTGCAAAGATTGCGGACGGCGCGGTGACGGCAGCCAAGATGGCGGCCGACGCCGTGGGAACGAGCACGATTGCGGACAGCGCGGTGACCAGCGCGAAGATTGCGGACGGAACGATCGTGACGGCTGATTTGGCGGACAACGCGGTAACGAACGCAAAGCTCGTGGATGTGATCAACCTCGAGGAACTCATCGTTGACAACATCGAAGTCGAGAACGAGTTGAACCTTCTTGGCGACCTCAACGTCGAGAACGTCCTAATGTCCGGTGAGAACATCAGGACATCCTCTACGACGCTCGGCATCAACGTCGCGAACACCGGGACGATAATACTTCGTGACGGTTCGAACGACTTGGTGACGATATTCGACAACGGCACAACCGGTGACCTGGTTGTTACTGGCAGAGTCGTGGCACAGAACAACCTGGAAGTGCAGAGTGGAGTGATCTCAACTGCAGCAACATCTTTGAACATTAGTGACAGCGAAAGCAACGTTCTAGCGACAATCTTCGACAACGGCACAACCGGAGACCTACAGGTTACCGGCTCATTGAACGTCACTGGGCAGATTATCGGTGAGAACATCACCGTAAGCGGAGCAATAGGCCTCTTAGGAAGCCCAGCGTACATCGTGGACGCCGACAACAATGTATTTGCGACGTTAACTGACAACGGCACAACCGGTGACCTGGTTGTTACTGGCAGAGTCGTGGCACAGAACA
>DYTO01000004.1:54004-54134 GCA_020725895.1 Candidatus Hadarchaeum sp.
GTGCAGAGTGGAGTGATCTCAACTGCAGCAACATCTTTGAACATTAGTGACAGCGCAAGCAACGTTCTAGCGACAATATTCGACAACGGCACAACCGGTGACCTGGTTGTTACTGGCAGAGTCGTGGCAC
>DYTO01000018.1:0-2460 GCA_020725895.1 Candidatus Hadarchaeum sp.
GTTTTCCTGCCGACACCGGGCAGCTGGAGCAACTCCTTCATCGTCCGCGGAACCCTTGAGCCGAACTTTTCACGCAGCGTCTTGCAACATCTTTTGATGTTCCTGGCCTTGTTCCGATAGAATCCGGTTGACCTGATCTCCTTTCGAAGCGCTCTCAGGTCAGCGTCTGCGAAGTCATCGACAGTCCTGTACTTTTTGAAAAGTCGCTTCGTGACATTGTTCACCATCTTATCGGTGCACTGGGCGGAGAGAATCACGGAAATCAACAGTTCAATATTGTTCCTGAACTTCAGCGCGATTCTTGCGTCCGGGTGCTCCTTCTCCAAGAGAGAAATCACTTTCAAAACCATTGCATTTTTGTTGCTGTGCTTCATCGTTAACACTTCGAGTTCCGTAAATTAGAGTTTTTCTTTCGGTCAAGAAATGACGAAATTAAATATGTAAAAACAGTAGATATTCTGGTCTCTGAATGAACGATATAGTAGAACTTTGGAGCAAAGAGCACAGGACTTTATTGGGGAGACTTCAGGTGATACACAAGCAACTATGTGAAAAAATGAACGTGGGCGACCCTTACGTTGTGCTCGACCAATTTCTCAAAATATTGGAAGATGCCAACTCTCACATAAACAACGAAGAGACAAACATCTACCCTGAGCTTAGGGCGCTTCTAGAAAAAAACTATTCGACAAAAATTTCCCATGCACGATGACATAGAAAGGTCTGCGTTACAAATCGGCGCTCAAGTAAAAGATCTGAAAAAATGTAAAAAAACCTGGCGATGTAATGGATAAAGTATAAAGGAATGGATAAAGTATAAAGGTCGGGAATTTCTACGCATTGCATAAAAGTTCACGAAAACCTTATAAATAACGCCGTTATAAGTCAATTCAGCCCAAGGTGGTGGCAATGAGGGATTTAGTTTGCCTCAACAGCGACTAAGGCTCGAGTTGTTGCTAGCCTGACGGCTTTTTTAAGTTGCTCCGCGGCGAGCCTCATCCCCCCTTTGCCCCCATATCGTCGCGGGGCACACGGAGTTGATGCCTAGTGGGTATTGAGATTACTCTCGCAATCGCTCTGGCCGGGGCCGTCGGGGGGTATCTTGGCGGGATCGTCGGGGCCGGTGTCGGGGCGACCGTCGTTCCGGGACTGCTTCTAATAGGCGTTGACCCTACTGTTGCGGTCGGGTCGAGCCTGCTTCTCCACGCGATAATCGCGCCGATTGGCGGCTTATCATACCACAAGTTCGGGCACGTTAGGAAGAATGTATTCGTCCCGCTCGTCCTGTTCGGGATGCTTGGGGTGTTCATAGGCGCTAACATCTCGCTTAACCTGCCCGCCGATGGTTTGAAAGTCCTGATTGGCGCATCAACTGTAATCGCTGGGCTTCTGATTGTCGTGAAATATCCGCGAAAGCACAACGGGGGACTGACCCCCTCTCAGATCGCGAAAAGGCTCAAGGGAACGAGCGCTTGGACAATCGCGGCGATAGGGCTTGTGGCCGGCCTCTCGCACGGGGCCGCGGGCACGGGGTGGGGGCCGCTCGGGGTCTCCTTGCTTATACTCGCGGGAGTCAGCACACATCCGGCGATAGGCTCGTCGCTCTTGGCAAGGACATTCGTGGCACTCACGGGTGCGTCGACTTACTTCTTCCTGAACGACGGATGGTTTGATATCATGGTCCCGCTCCTCGCCGGAGGGACGATAGCGATGATACTCGGCGTGCTCACTTCAAGGCGCCTTGAATCGCGAACTTTAAAACGGATAGTCGGTATATCCGTTATTGTGCTCGGAGGAATTGTGCTGGCAAAACTGGTGATTTGATGGTGAATGAAATCAGGGAAGAAAGGATTGATGCCGACGTTCTTATTATCGGTGGCGGAACCGCCGGATGTCTTGCAGCAGTCGAGGCGAAGGAACTCAACCCGAACCTCAAAGTCGTGATAATCGAAAAGGCCCATATCGACAGGAGCGGTTGTCTTGCGGGCGGGATGAACGCGATAAACGTCTACATGCATCCGGGGGAGACGCCGGAGAGCTTCACGAAATACATCAGGTGGCAGGCGATGGGCATCTGCAGGGAGGATCTGACGATGAGCATGATCAAGGAGGTCAACCACGCCGTCAAGCGCGTCGGAGACTGGGGGTTGCCGATTCTCAAAGACGCGGACGGGAAATATTCGAAGCGCGGAAGGTGGAACGTCAAGATAAACGGCGAGGCCATGAAGTTGATCATAGCGGAGGCGGTGAAAAAGTCGAAGACGACTATTCTCAACCACGTCGTCGCCACGAACTACATCCGTGAGGGAGGCAAAATAATCGGTGCGTTCGGATTCAGCCTGCGCGACAACAAGTTTTACGTCATCAGGGCGAAGGCCACGTTAATCGCGACCGGCGGCGCGGCGGGCATATACGGCCCGAACAACCACGGCGACGCCCACCACACTATGTGGTACTGTC
>DYTO01000018.1:2470-7571 GCA_020725895.1 Candidatus Hadarchaeum sp.
TCAACACTGGCACCGGCTATGCGATGGGGATTCGCGCGGGCGCCGAGATGACGAGCTTCGAGATGAGGTTCATCGCCCTCCGTGTGAAGGACTGCATAGCGCCGACCGGGACCATTGCCTTGGGGTTCGGGGCGCCGCAAGTCAACTCAAAAGGAGAACAATACATGAAGACCCGGTACGCGCAATATGGCGGCGAGGGCGCGCCGACGCCGATTCGAGCTTACGCACCGACGATGGAAACGAAAGAGGGGCGAGGGCCTTGCTACTTGGACACCCGTCACCTAACCCCCGATCGCGCGCAGGAGCTCAAAGCTTCCTATCTCGACATGTACCCACAGATGACGCTCTGGCTCGCGGCTAACAGGATAGACCCGAGCAAGCAGCCAATCGAGATCGCCGGGACGGAGCCCTACATAGTCGGCGGCCACTGCCAGGCCGGCTACTGGATAGACGACGGCAGGAAGACAACCTTGGAGGGGCTTTTCGCGGCTGGCGACGTCGCCGGCGGAGTCCCGTACAAATTCGTCTCAGGGTGCTGGGCGGAGGGAGTGATCGCCGCGCGGACGGTCGTCGAATATGTGAAGAATGTGGAGCTAGGGGAGGTCGACGACGAGCATGTTGAGAAGGAAATCGATCGCGTTTACATGCCGATGAGGAAAAGCGGCGGGGTAAGGCCGAATAAACTAGAGCAGGAGCTTCAGGACATGATGGACAAGTACGCGGGCGGGATCCCGGAGTACTACGAGATGGACGAGGCACGCCTGAAGATCGCGCAGAAGGAACTTCAGAAGCTGGCGGAGAGGACTAAGGACATTTCCGCGGAAAACACTCACGAGCTCATGCTTGCACACGACATGATAGACAAGATAGAGGTTGCGCAGGTCCTGGTCGAGCATCTGTTGTTCAGGAAGGAGACGAGGTGGCCGGCATACCAGACGAGGCTCGACTACCCGAAGATGGACGACGAGAACTGGCTCTGCTTCGTCAACAGCAGGCGCGACCCGAAGACGAGGAAGATAGACGTCTTCAAGGTGCCCTACAAGCAGATGGTGCCGGGAGACAGGTACAAGGGGTGAAAGGATGGGCGTGATAATCGACAAGGAAAAATGTAACAGCTGCGGTCTCTGCGTGAAGCTCTGCCCGGGGGACCTCGAGGCCCTCGACCCCAAGACGAGGAAGGCCTTCATCTGGGACAACGACGACTGCTGGAACTGCCTCGTCTGCGTGAAGCACTGCCCGACGCAGGCGATAACGCTGAAGCTGCCGAATGCGATCACGAAGCACGACGCGACACTCATGCCGAAGATGACCGATGACGAGATCGACTGGACGCTGATCGACCCGGACGGAAAGGTGGACACTTTCAAGATCCCGAGGAAAACTGTCAGGTGACAACGATGGATATTGTTGACAGGGTTTTGACTGGGCAGCAGAGGGGGAAGGTCCTTGGCGAGTTGAAAGAGTACCCATCGATTGTGCTCGATGACGAGAGGATAATGGACGCCGAGCTGATCGCGACGGGAGGTTACTCTCCAATCCAGGGATTCCTCACGCGCGAGGATTTCGAGGGGGTCCTTGAGAAGATGAGGCTGGCCAGCGGCTCTCCCTGGACGATTCCGATAGTCCTGCCTGTGACCAAGGAAAGGGCCGAAAAACTTGAAGAGGGGAGCGAAATCGCGCTCCTCGACAAGGACGGCGAGGCGATCGCGGTACTCCACCTCAAGGAGAAATTCACTTATGACAAGAGACGGATGGTGGAGAAAGTATTCCGTACGACTGACGAGGAGCATCCGGGCGTCGCGAAAAGTTACACATGGGGCGACATCCTGCTTGGCGGCGAGATAGACCTCGTGAACAGACCGAAGCACCCGTTCGAGAGGTACCACATGGACCCCGCTCACACTCGAAAGGAGTTCAGTGCTAGGAACTGGAAGACAGTGGTCGGATTCCAGACGCGGAACCCGATTCACAGGTCCCATGAGTACCTGCAGAAGTGCGCGCTCGAGACTGTCGACGGGCTTCTCATCCACCCGCTGGTCGGATGGACGAGGAGCGAGGACATCCCGGCCGACGTCCGAATGAGGAGCTACGAGATCATCCTGAACAACTACTACCCGAAGAACAGGTTCATGCTCACGACGCTCACCACAGAGATGAGGTATGCCGGGCCGAGGGAGGCAATCTTCCATGCGCTTGTTAGGAAGAACTTCGGATGCACGCACTTCATCGTCGGGAGGGACCACGCCGGGGTCGGCGGGTACTACGGCCCGTACGATGCGCAGAGGATATTCTTCGAGTTCGACGAGAAGGAGCTAGGGGTGACGCCGATGTTCTTCGAGAACGCTTTCTTCTGCGTCCTCTGCGACGCGATGGCAACAGAGAAGACTTGCCCGCATCTGAAGAGCACTAGGGTTGCGCTCAGCGGGACCAAGGTCAGGGAACTCTTAGTCGACAAGAAACCGATTTCCGAAAAGGTTCTGCGCCCCGAAGTCGCCGAGCTTCTGGCGAAATACTATTCTGAAGAGGGGAAATGATGTACCTCCCGCTCCACGTCGAGATGCGCGGGAAAAAAGTTCTGATAGTCGGGCTGGGGAAAGTGGGCAGGCGACGCGCCGAGAAACTTCTGAATGCTGGTGCCAAGGTTAATGCAATCGACAGAAAAAAGTTGAAAGCGAACGGCGTGCGGACCATCCAAAAGGAACTGGGTCCTGGAAACCTCCCGTCTTTCAAAGGATACTTCCTCGTGATTACCTCGACTGGCGACAAAAAACTGAACGACGCCGTGACCGCGCGGGCGAGGAAGGACGGGTGCATGGTGAATCGCGCCGACTTGCCAGCGAAGGGCGGCGACGTCGTTTTCCCCGCAGTCGTAGAGACGGATGTCGGGACTTTCTCATTCACAACTCTCGGCAAAAACCCGAGACTCTCGAAACGCGTTAAGGAGGCCTTTGAACGTGAGTTTTCCGGAAGCTAGGATGCGGCGATTGAGGAAAAGCGAGAACGTGCGGGAGCTTGTATCGGGCGTTAGGCTAGACGCGCGGGATCTGGTCTATCCGATTTTCGTGAATGAAAAAATATCTGCAAGGCGCGGGATCGCGGGGATGCCCGGGCAGTACCACCACCCGCTGCAGGGACTAGGCAAAATAATCAAAGAGTGCGAAAGCGCTGGCGTTTCCGGTGTTCTGGTCTTTGGGATACCTGGTGAAATGGACGAGTTGGGTAGTCAAGCATCCGCTGATGATGGGATCGTCCAGAAGGCGGTCAGAACAATCAAGGAAAAATCCAATCTCGTTGTCTTCACGGACGTTTGCCTCTGCCAGTACACGAACCACGGCCACTGCGGCGTCCTCGCGGGAAATGGGGTGGACAACGACCGGACTCTCGAACTTCTCGCGAAGACCGCCGTTTCGCACGCGCATGCCGGGGCTGACTTCGTCGCGCCATCGGCGATGATGGACGGGCAGGTGAAGGCGATTCGCGGCGCCCTCGACGAAAGCGGATTCAGCGACGTCGGGATAATGAGCTACGCCGCGAAGTTCGCGAGCTCTTTCTACGGGCCCTTCAGGGATGCCGTCGAAAGCTCACCCAAGAAGGTGAAGGGCCTTCCCAACATCCGGGACAGGGGCACTTACCAGATGGATTTCCGCTCTGTGAGGCAGGCGATGCGCGAGATCTCGCTTGACGTGAGGGAGGGCGCCGACATCGTGATGGTGAAGCCGGCCCTGCCGTACCTCGACGTGATCGCGGCTGCGCGGCGAACGTTCGCCACCCCGCTCGCGGCATACCAGGTTAGCGGCGAATATTCGATGATAAAGCTGGCGGCTGAGCGTGGGTTGATGGACGAGAAGAAAGCTTTCCTGGAAACCATGACGGCAATCAGGCGGGCCGGCGCTAATTTCATAATTACTTACGCGGCCCTGGAAGTCGCGAAGTGGTTGAATGAAAATTAAGATTGGGACCCGCGGGAGCAAGCTTGCGTTGGTGCAGACGCGGATTGTCGTGAAAAAACTGAAGGGCGTCGTGCCGGACATTGAGGAAGAAATAAAAATAATCGAGACTTCGGGGGACACCAGCGGCAGGAAAATCGTTCGCGGGATGTTCGTCAACGATATCAACCGCGATGTTCTTCGGGGTGAGGTCGACATCGGGGTGCACAGCCTCAAGGACCTGCCGACAGAGCTCCCGAAAGGGCTGGAGATTGCTTGCGTGCCTGAAAGGCGCTCGCCGAACGACGCGCTTATCTCGAGAGGGAACTTGAAGCTGTTCGAGTTGAAGAAAGGCGCGGTGATCGGCACCGACAGCCCGAGAAGGACCGCAGAGGTCTCGCATCTGCGCCCCGACCTGAAATTCGAAGGCATCCGTGGCAACATCGAGACCCGCATCAGGAAAGTCGACGAAGGCCTTTACGATGGGACGATTATCGCGCTGGCCGCCCTCGAGAGGCTCGGCATGAAGAGGAGGGCTTCGCAAATCTTCAAACTTGACGAGGTTGTGCCTGCGCCCGGACAGGGGGCGCTTGCCGTTGTCTCGAAAAAGGGCGGCCGATTAGGATTTTTGAAAAAAATCAACGACGATAATGCTTGGAAAGAAGTCGCGTGCGAAAGGGCTTTCCTCGAAGGGGTTGGTTCGGGATGCCGCGGAGGGGTTGGGGCAGTTGCGAGAGTTCGCGGAAAGAGGACCGAACTGATTGCTGTCATTCACGATGGCGGGCGCAAGCTGGTGAGGATAAACGGCGACGATCCGATATCTTTGGGAAAGGAGGCTGCTGGGATTATATGCAAGGCAAAGTCTACCTAGTCGGCTGCGGCCCTGGTGCCGAAGACCTGCTGACGCTGCGCGCGGTCGAAGTTCTGAGAATGGCGGATATCGTCCTCTACGACAGGCTGATCGACAAGAGAGTGCTCGTCCATGCCAAGCGCGCGAAGAAAATCCCGTCCGGAAAGAAACCCGGCGAGCCTCTCAAGCAGGAATGGATAAACAGGAAGCTTTATTCTGAGGCGAGAAAGGGCAAAACCGTCGTGAGGCTGAAGAACGGCGACCCGATGGTCTTCGGGCGCGGCGGCGAAGAATTGCAATACCTTCAGGAGCGCGGTGTTGACAT
>DYTO01000018.1:7581-15697 GCA_020725895.1 Candidatus Hadarchaeum sp.
ACATCGAGGTGGTTCCAGGCCTTTCCTCGGCAATATCCGTTCCGTCTCTTGCGAAAATCCCGCTAACGAAGCGCGGCGTTTCATCCAGCCTTACAATCTTGACAGGGCACCGTGCTGATGAAAATGAGGAGGATTGGCGGAGCCTGGGCGACACCGTGGTCGTTCTCATGGCTGTTGAGAATTTAGATGTTATCGTTAGGAAACTCCTGCGCGCGGGAAAGAATCCGTCGACGCCGTGCGCACTTATTTCACACGGATCGACCGAGGATGAGCGGCTGGCGGTCTCGACGCTGGGGAATATCACGGAATTTTCAAATAGAATGCGCCTAGAGCCGCCGGCGGTGCTCATCGTTGGGGACGTCGTGAACAGCCTCTTGGACTTCAGGGGCAAGCACGTCACGACTTTCAGGGCTCGCGACGAGGTCGTTCGGACGGAAAAACTTGTCAAAGGCGCTGGCGGCTTGCCTGAAGTCTTCGAAATATGCGAGATATCGCCTGCTGAAAAGAATCTTATCGCAGCGTCCAAAAGGAAGTGGGACACGCTGGTCTTCATGAGCGCAAGCGGCGTGCGCTCGGCTGTGAAGTTTTTCGATTTCAAAAAATACAATCTGATTGCGGTCGGAGGGACAACGAGGAAAGAACTTGGGAAGCACGTGCGCAAGCGCGTTTGGGTCCCGGAAGTCCAAAACATTCGGGGAGTAGGCAAACTTTTGAGGAGAAAAAAATGGGGACGCGTCCTCGCCTTTAGATCTCCGCTGGCAGAAGAGAAGCTGGCAGGCGCGACAAACATCGTGGCGTATCGAGTTAAGCCAAAAAACTTGTCCAGCGCCGTGAGACGATATCTAAAAACGAAAAGCGACTTCACGCTGTTGACCAGCACGGGGCTTCTAGATTTCGTGCTCAACGCTTCGGACAAGATGGGGCTGAGGAAAAAATTTGTCGAAAAAACCAACGATTCGTTCGTAATCTCACTTGGGTCGAGCACGACCGCGCGGGCGCTTGCTGCAGGCATCAGGGTCAACCATGAGCCGGAAAACCCGACCATCGACTCGCTCTTAATTAGAAAATAATTCGATCTTTGCGCCGCCGCCGATTTCTTGATTTATATGGGGCATCCGCTCAAAGCCATGGCGGCAGTATGGTGGTCCGGTCGTAGCTCAAGAGCAGAGCGCCAGACCGTGGATCTGGAAGGTCCGGGTGCAAATCCCGGCGGCCGGACTAAACGGCCACATTTCCCGGATGGGCGGCCATGCTGCCTAAAAACAAAACCCGGCGACCTTTCGGCCGCCGAGGAGCCGTAGCTCAAGAGCACCAGACCGTGTAATTAAATTTCGCTCGGCATCTCTAAATAATTTTCGGTGCCACTCGTTTCAAAAAGTTGATTAATGCCGCGGAAACTGTAATTGTGGCGGTCAAGTGAAATCAAGGAAACTCTACGATAGGGCGAAGCGCATCCTTCCGGGCGGTGTCGATAGCCCCGTCCGAGCATTCGAGCCCTACCCGTTCTTCGTGGAGCGCGGCAGGGACGCGAGAATAACTGACGTCGACGGCAAAGAGTACGTCGATTACTGCCTAGCGTACGGCCCGTTGATTCTCGGCCACCAAGCGCCGCCGGTCGCCAAAGCCGTGAATGCTCAATTGAAGCATGGAGTGCTCTTCGGCATCCCGAACGAATTGGAAATCAGGCTTGCGGAAAAAATCACGAAACACGTCCCTTGCGCCGAGATGGTTCGATTCGTGAACTCTGGCACCGAGGCGACATCGAGCGTTGTTCGGCTCGCGCGCGCTTACACTGGCCGCGAAAAAATACTGATATTCGACGGCTGCTACCACGGGGCGCACGACCACTTCCTTTTCGGGAAGAAAGGGGCGAAGTCTCCTGGGATACCGCACGTGCTCAGGCAGGACACCATCGTGGCTTCGTTCAACAATCAAGAAAGCGTTGAAAAAATCGCGCGAAAGAACGAGCTCGCCGCGATAATGGTCGAGCCGGTGATGGGAAACCTCGGATGCATCCCGCCTGAAGACGGTTTCCTGAAAGGCCTGCGCGAAATATGCGACGATAACGGGGCTATGCTGATTTTCGACGAGGTGATCACCGGGTTCAGGCTTGGGCTGAGCGGCGCGCAGGGCCTCTTCAAAGTTATGCCTGACCTGACAACGCTTGGAAAAATAATCGGCGGGGGCTTCCCTGTCGGCGCTTTCACGGGAAGATCTGAAATCATGAAGCTGGTCGCACCGTCGGGGAAAGTCTACCAAGCTGGGACTTTCTGCGGGCACCCGGTCACGATGGCAGCCGGCCTTGCAACACTCGAGACTATTGAAAGGAAAAATACTATCCAAAAGGCGTCCTATTTTGCGGGGAAGGTTGCGGGAATTCTGGAACGGGAACTCGGTTATAACGTGAACCGAGTAGGCTCGCTTTTCCAGGTGTTCTTCAATGATAGCGAGGTCAGATCGGCAGACGAAGCGAGAAAGTCCGACAACGTAAAATTCATGAAGTTCCACCGAGCCCTGATGGAAAACGGGGTCTTCGCATCTCCTTCGCAGTTCGAGGTCTGGTTCACTTCCTCGGCGCACTCCGCGAAAGACCTGGATGCAACTGAAGAAGCGATATCCCGCGCGGCTGAAACCGTCAGAAAGTGAGGACGTTCTGGCTTTCCTTGACCCAGTTCGCGAGGTCCAGCATGCCGGTTATCTTGACGCCTTCCACAAGTTCTTCTTCCTTGATGCCCCTCGCCATCGCGCATGTCTTGCACGCCCTGACAGTCGCCCCTCTCTTCACGAGGTCATCCAGCATCTGCTCGAGGTTGTAGTGGCCTGCCGGCGTCTTCTGCCCTTTTTTTGCGACAGCTATCCCGTCGGCTAGAAGGAACAAGTTCACGACTACATCCTTCCGCAGCAAAAGGTCTGCCAACCTCAGGGCGTTCCATGCCTTCTCGTCGCCGTATGGGGCACTGTTTATCACTATTGTCGATACTGTCAATCTATCACCAATCTTGTTTGGCGCCCATGCTTCTAAAATCTTCGGTTTGTAAACAGGGGTGTTGACAAACTTGATTGTAAAATGGGGACTTGACAAAAGATTTGGATTGTAAAGTGGGGACTTGACAAACTGTGATGTCAACAGGTGTGTTGACAAATACAACAAGAGCGACATATTTTTTGGACGGCACACGAAGTATGTTCGAGTCGCATGCGTGAAGAAGAGATAAAGTCGATATTCGCTCGCAAGACGATTGCGGTGGTCGGGCTCTCGAAAGATCCTGAAAAACACAGCCACAGGGTCGCGAGCTACTTGAAATCCCAAGGCTACAAAATAATCCCAGTCAACCCGACAGCCGACGAGATCCTCGGCGAGAAGTGCTACAAAGGCCTCCTGGAAATCCCGGAGGACATTCAGAAGACAATCGAAATAGTGGACATTTTTCGGCCGTCCGAAGAGGTGCAGCCGATAGCCGAACAGGCGGTCGAGTTGAAGAAAAAGCACAAAAGATTGCGCGCTGTCTGGATGCAGCTCGGCATTTCTAACGACAAGGCCGCCGAGACAGCGAAAAAAGCGGGCATTGAAGTCGTGATGGACATGTGCATGATGCGAGAGCACAGGCGGTTTGTGGTGGGTGACGGCCAATCCTGAGAATTGCAGCTTGTGGTGAGAAAAATGGAGAGAGATGTTGAAAAATTCGTGAAGTTTTGCGCGAGCGAGGTGGGAAAGAAGGTGACTGACAAATAGGCAGGTTACATCCGAAAAGAACTGAAAATAGGGGACAGGATTCTCAACGTTGGCTGCGGCATCGGCTGGCTTGAAGAGAAACTTCAGGACTTTGAAATAGTCGGTCTGGACAGCTTCGAGGAGATGCTGAACGAAGCGAGGAAAAGGAGCGACAAAGCCTTCGTTTTTGGTGACGCCGCCAAACTCGAGTTCGGCGAAAGTTCCTACGATGCCGTGACATTCATAACTACTCTCGAGTTTCTTCCAGACTACCAGAATGCGATTATGGAAGCGCGCAGGGTGCTTAAACCACAGGGCAGGCTCATCGCCATGGTCCTCAATCCACTCTCGGAATACTTCAAAACACATGCTCAGAGAAAAGGCTCATACTTCAGGAAAATCCGGCACACGAACTTGCTAGAAATCGAGGATTACATTTCAAAATTCTTCACAATTTCCACGGAATATTTTCTAGGAATCCGTGGCGACGTAGTATTCGACACTCAAGACGAAAATTTTGCTAGCCTTTACGTGATAAAGGGCAAGAAGAAGTAGCCGATACGAATATGATAAAAAATAGTATTGCTGAGTTAATGTGTGATTCTAATGGAACGAGTGATAGTAATTCCTTCGGATGATGTCGCCAAGTTCTCGGCCAAGTTCTCCCTAGGCAGGGACCGCGGGATGGGCTCGCGGCAGTTCCTCAGGGTGAAAGTCCCCGCGGGGCGATTGACTTCCGAACAGCTTCGCGCGATCGCTGAACTTTCCGACACTTACGGGAAGGGCTACGCCGAGATAACGGACCGGCAGGACATCCAGCTCCACTGGATCCAGGGTGTGGACGCCCCCGATATCTTCGCGAAACTCGACGCGCTCGGCTTCGCGACCGACAAGTGCGGGCAGTCATATCCGGGCCCCAGGTTCGGCGACACGAGGAACGTCGGCGTCTGCCCGGTGGCCGGCCTGAACAAGAACGAGCTGATAGACGTCACGCACATCGCCAAGCACATCAACGACTTCTTCCACGGAAACCTCGATTACATGGACATGCCGAGAAAGTTCAAAATCTCGATCACTGGCTGCGAGCTCGGCTGCACGCGCCCCGAGATGCAGGACCTCGGCCTCTTCGCGGTCAGGCGCGGCGAGAATGTAGGCTTCGTGGCACTCGTCGGCGGCGCGCTCGGGCCATCCTTGCCCGGGCCGAGGCTCGGGAAGCCGCTCGGAGTGTTCATCGAACCCGACGACGTCTTCGAATTCGTTAAGGCGGTGGTCGACGTCTTCAAGGAGAACGGCAACCGCGAGAGCAAGCCCAAGTCGAGGTTCAAGTGGCTTGTCGAGGAATGGGGTGTCGAAAGGGTGAGGGAGAAAGTGGAGCACAAGCTCGGGTGGAAGCTGGAGCGGTTCGAGCACGGTTATCCCGACGTCAGCGGCGAGGAGCACTTCGGCGTCCAAGAGCAGCCTGACGGGAAGAATTTCATAAGCGTGCCAGTCATCGGCGGCGTCCTTTCAAGCGAGAAGCTGCGAGGGCTTGCCGACGCTTCGGAGAATTTCGGAGACGGCGAGATCAGGCTCACGCCTTACCAGAATTTCATTTTGCCCGACGTGCCTGCGGAGAAACTCGACGCGGCGCTGAAGCGCCTGAGGGTGATGGGACTCCCCGTCGAGGGCGCGCCTCTGCGCTGGTCTGTTGTGGGCTGCGCCGCGGATTTTTGCGGCAAGTCTGTGGAGCCTCACCCGAAGCAGATCGCTAGGAAAATCGTCGATAGGCTCGAGAGCCGCTTCGGCGATAAACTCAAGGATCTGAAAGTGATCATCCACATTTCCGGGTGCATGCACGACTGCGGGCTCCACAAGATCGGACAGATCGGGATTCTCGGTATCAAGGCGGCCGAAGGTGAAAAAATGAAGCAGCTTTACAACTTCTCGGTCGGCGGCGCACTTGGGGCGAAGAACTCCTTCTCGCAGCAGCTTGAACAGACTGTGGCTCCGGAAATGGTCGTTGGGATGGTGGAAAATCTCGTCGGGGCATGCATCAGGGAGGGTTTCAAGGACTTTGGAGAATTCTGCCGCGCGCATCCTCTGGACGCGCTTAAATCAATCGCCAACGGAGGTTCGAAATGATGGAGCAGCGGAAGGTGGAGATCAGGCCCCTCGAGAAGGGGAAGTTCGCGATAGACCTGCGGGGCTACACCTGCCCATACCCGGAAATCCTAGCTAGGCGGGCTCTGGAGGCCATTTCAAAAAACGACGTCCTCGAGATAACGCTCGACAACGCGCCTTCGTGCGAGAGCATTCCCGCGGCTGCCGAGGAGTTGAAACACAAGGTCCTTGGTGTGGACAAGCTAGACCAGACTTCGTGGAAGATTTCCATCCAGAAGTGTTAACGAATTTTCAAAATCTTTGAAAACCTTGCGATTGGATAATTTTCTTTATTTAAATACCACCTACACGCAAAGCCATGGCAGCAGTATGGTGGCCGGCCGTAACTCAAGCAGTAGAGTGCCCACCCGTGGAGTGGGAAGATTCGGGTGCAAGTCACGGCGGTCGGACGAAACTGTCACATTTCCAGGTGGTAGCGGCCATGCTGCCAAAATAAAGATGCCCGGCGACCATTCGATCGCCGAGGAGCCGTAGCTCAAGAGTACCCACCCGTGTAATTAAAATCACAACTTTGAACAGTAAAAATTTTTCTATACAGCAATTCTCACCGGTTATCTTCTACAAGTTTCTCGACTTTTCTCTTAACCAAATCCCTGACTTCCCGATACTTTTCAATCGGCTGATCCACAGTATCCGGCAGCCCCCAGTCCTCAGTGGCGACCGTCGCCGGGCAGACGCCGCTCACGCCGCACCCCATCGTCACAATGATGTCGGCATCGTGGATCATCTCGTGCGTCAGGGGTTTCGGCCTGCCCCCGCTCATGTCGATGCCGGCCTCCTTCATCACCTGGACTGCGCGCGAGCTAATCCTCTCTGCAGGCTTCGTCCCCGCGCTGCTCGCCCTCGCGTTCTTAGAGATGCTGTTGAAAAAAGCCTCGGCCATCTGGCTGCGCGAAGCGTTTCCCACGCAGACGAAAAGGACCTTCTTCAAACGCGGCACCTCATGCAAGCTTTTCGATTATTGCGACAAAACTTTCCAAAATTGAATTGACCGTCTGCTCGAACCTCTTCTTGTCTGTTGCGATCTTGTCGAGGCCATCAGGGAATTTTACGATCGATATCAAGTCTAGCCAGTTCTCCCGCGCAACGGCCATGCTTTCGCCGCCAAGCTCCGCGAGCAACTCCTCGGCTGCCTTGACCTTCTCCTTCGCCTCCTTCTCCGACTTGAACTTCATCGGGTAGTTCACCGTCGCAGAGTTGAGGACCTTCTTCTCGTCCTTCTGGAGGTATATCCTGAAAACTTTCCTGCCGAACTCGCCGTAGAAGTGGTCCGTCCCCTTGTCGAAGCCGAGTCCTATGAAAGCCTCCTTCAGGTGCTTCGGGATCTCGTCCATCACGCAGCCGCAGAGTGCAGCTACCAGCTTCGGCTCGACCAAGAGTTCCGTCATTTTGATGAAGTGATCAAATGGAATCCCGACGACCAGCTCGTTGTCCTTGTATCCCGCGAGGCCCCTTGCGCCGCCGCACAAAAGCGTCAGGTTTGATTCCTTCTCCATGAACGGGAGGGCCGTCGCCTCACCCGCGATCGCGGAAGCCTCGCAAGTCATCTTCGCCTCTAGCCTGACCTTTGTCGCCCGGTGCAGGACCTGCGCGACGTGCATCATCCTCGCAGGGTCTGCTATCGCCAGGACCACGTCCGGTTCGGCTTCGATTTTCCCAAGCGGCGCCACGAGAATCGATTTGGTCTTCGCGGGCTTGATGCGCGGGCTAATCTCCACGTACTTCGGGTCCATGAAACCAAGGATTACCCTCGCCGCAAAATTCTGAAGGTCCTTCTCCGTTATCAGGAAAGATTCCCCGTCGTGCGCCGCCTTCCTGACGAAATCACAGAACAGGGAGGGCGACTTCGGCCTTTGCCCCTTGAGCTCGCTCTCTGAGATCTTGACCGCCACAGGGCTGGAAGAAAGTTGGAAAAACTTTATGAACTGCTTCGATGAATCTTCCCATTTCATTCATTCTACCTCGATCTTGTTCGCCTTCGCGATATCGTGAAAAGCGTCCACGGCCTTCTGCAACTGCTCCTTCTTCAGGCCGTACGTGTTGAGCTTGATCATCTTCGTAAGCCCGGCGTGGATGCCGGCGATCTTTCTCTTCTTCAGCTCCTCGTAGAGAAAGAAACCCTTCCTCGGGTGCTTTTTTGAAATCTTGTGGAAGGATGGCGTCTCGAAAGTCGTCAGTGGGTGCTGGCGCGGCCTCTCCCCTATCTGGTGGAAGTCCTTTATCCTCTCGAGCTCCTTGACGAAC
>DYTO01000018.1:15707-17500 GCA_020725895.1 Candidatus Hadarchaeum sp.
ACCACCTTATATTCTCGACTTCCTTGTCCCAGTGCTTCACTCGCTCGACAACGTGCGGGAAGCTCGCCATGAGCGTCGCAATCGGCGCCCCGAAGACCGGCGGGCAGCCAAAAAGGAAGACGTCCTTCTTCGCGAAGGCGCGCCCCGACCAGGGACCCTTGATCGTGGATGTCCTGAATGTCCTGCTCGAGAACTCGTATGTCGTCGCCAGAATCCCGATTGGCCCGCTCGCGGCCCAGGACTTGTGCCCGCTGCAGACCAGGAAATCCACTCCGAGCTTCTTCCCGTCGACTGGGAGCACGCCGGCCGCGTACGCCGAGTTCAAGATGAAAGGCACGCCGTATTCCTTCGTGATCTTCCCGACCTTTGCGACGTCTGCGAGGTTTCCGTAGCGGTAGTCCACGTGCGTCAAGAGGGCCGCAGCCGGGAGCTTGCCCGTCTTCTGCTTTACCTCATCTATCTTCTTCGCATAATCGTCCACGTTGACCTTGAAATCCGGGTAGCCGCTGTGGGGGACCTCCTCGATCTTCAGCCCCGTGACCTCGGCCGCGATGTATGACGTGTAGTGGGCGAGCGAGTCCAAGATCACCGTGTCGCCCGGCTCGGCAATCGATCTGAAAATGGCCTGCTTGGCGCCCCGCGCGCCGGGCGTGAACCTGATCTCGTCCATGTTCAGGAATTTCGCCAAGTCACTTGAAAACTCGAAAACCGGCGGCGACTTTATGAGGTCAACCCGCCCCTCCAGACAAAGGTCGCAAGTGCTGTACCCGTCGCCGAACGACATCAGCACCTCTCGCGACTCAGGCGGCAAGATCCCGCCGCGCTGGATAGGGTGCAGGTTAATCCAGCTCTCGTCGACCATCCTGCGCATGTGCTTGTATTTATCGAGATTGATTCCTGCCATGTTTCCACACCTAATAGCCACCGCTTTTTAACTAATTACTCCTTTCAGGTATGCCCGCGTTGCGGCCCTCTTCGGGTACTTGAACACCTCTTTCGCCGGTCCCTGCTCAACGACTTCCCACAAGTAGAGGAAAATCACGTGGCCCGCTATTCTAACGGCCTGTCTCAGCACATGCGTCACGATCACTATCGTGTAATCTTTCTTTAGCCTCAGCAGCGCTTTCTCTATGCGTTGCGATGAAACCGGGTCGAGTGCCGATGTCGGTTCGTCACCCAGTACTATTTCTGGTTCTACTGCAAGTGCCCGCACCAAGCTCAGCCTCTGCTGCTGACCCAGCGACAACTTCGATGCTGGGTCACCGAGTCTGTGCTTCACCTCGTTCCACAGGCTCGATGATTTCAGGTGACTTCTGACTATCTTGTCCAGTTGTTCCTTGTCTTTGACGCCGTGAATTCTCGGCCCGTACGCAACGTTGTCGTATATCGACATCGGCAAGGGGTTAGGCATTTGCGCGATCATTCCCATCTTCTTCCTGACCTTCGTAACGTCGACTTTCGGGTCGTAAATGTTCGCCCCGTCTACCAATACCTTCCCAGAAATTTTTACGCCTCTGTCAACTCGAGCAGCCTGTTGAGGCTCATGAAAAGAGTGGTCTTGCCGCATCCAGATGGCCCAATTATCGCGGTGATTTGCTTTTTGGGGATATTCACGTTCACGTCTTTCAGCACGCGATGGTGGTCGTACCAGACATTCAGTTTTTGCACGCTTATCTGATGTTCGTTCATTTATTTCACCACTGAACTTTAACACTTTTGCCTTAAATCCCGTGTATAGCGCATCTCCTGGGGGTTTGTAGGGGCAACGTTGGGACATATTCCATTGCGAAAAC
>DYTO01000019.1:0-11230 GCA_020725895.1 Candidatus Hadarchaeum sp.
ACAAAGGAAAACATTCATATGAAGCTTTGATTTCGTGTTTTGGCGTATTTTTTAAATCAGAGGCCTTGCTAATAAAGTCCGAGATTACCCCCTACTTTATGAGCAGACCGTGTTGGTGTCCACAAGGGTTGTTATTTGACAGATCTGCGTCTAATCAAGTTCAGAATCTTGAATGTGTCTTCACGTTTCGCATGTGCGGTCAAATATCGCCAGTCAATATCTTTGGCGCGTATTGCTAAAAGCGAGGCGATATCTTGTGGATCCTGAAGTCTGATAGATCCACGCGGCAAATCCCGTATAACGGATAGTTTTCCTAGGATTAAGTCTTCGAGAGAGATTATCTTTACGCCTTCTTCTTCCTCCGCACGTTTCAGAATGTGTTCGATATTGGGCTTTACAATAAAATCAACTGTAGAGACCTCACGCCACGTGACTCGAAATATACCGCCGTTGATGAGAGTTCGTTTTGTAGATACTGTATCAAGCAGCTTATCCTTCGTGGCAAGAATCTCGGTGAAAGCATCCGCTTGCGAAGGATTCAGCAAGGGTATCAAAAAATCCACGTCAAGAGTCCTCCTGTGATATTCGTGATAACCAACTGCGAGACCGCCCGTGAGCACATACGAGATACCCAATTTATCAAGAACTTCTGTGGCTTCACCAAGTGCGCCGATGATCATTGGCCTCGCGCTCCGTGTTTGGTGCCACGTGTGATTGGTCTGACTCTTTTGAACGGTATTGATGCCTGCTCCGTGAGTCGTAACTTTTGTCTGAACGGGATTCGATGTGATGTACGTGATGAGCCGACAAGATCGCCGACATAAATTCGCTTAGGCAATATCTCAGCCAGTTTATCTAATGGGTCATCCGATAAGCTAGAGAGTATCCACTGGCAGTTTTGCGATTTTTTCCTTCGTTGTAGCGGACCAAGTTTGCTGAACGAATGAATGAATGAAAGGTACTTGTTTGCAGTTGCCCAATCAACATGACTTCGCCTCGCAATCTCGCGGGTGCTGAGCGGCTTTTTGGCAGACACTAGAACACCCATGATCCGCCCAAACACGTCCTCGGAGCTACTTTTCGGCATGTATTACACCAGATAATACAACGTGTTTTGACTTTAAATAATTAGTGATATATGTCTATAACTCATTTGTGCTTGAAAGTTTGTGTGGCCAAAATCTATCAAAAATATTTTGAACGACTTTATGAGCAGACGCTACTTTATGAGCAAGGACCTTATCTAGCGAAAGCTATTTAAATACCAGCAATGGATTGTAGCTGGAGTATAACTGTAGTGAAAATGGAGTATAGAGTGGAGGAAGAAAAATGAATGAAGAAGGACTCATCCCTGTGGAGAAGCGTTGTTCAGCGTGCGGCCGCAAAGGCTACCACTTGGAAAGCGGGATTTGCTTCGACTGCATCGAATCTGAGTTGAGGCGATCTGTTTTTCCAATTCTGAACAATGGCGGTGGTCTGAGAGATGCCTGAAAAAAAGGCTGAAGTCCGCGTGTTCGTGGACGGCCTTTACCTCAAGATAATAGATGAACTCATCGAAAGCGGGTACGCGACAAATCGGAGTGAAGCCGTGAGAAAAATGGTCCACGACCTCGTGGTCCGCGAGTACGGCTTCAAGGGTTTGACGGAGTTCCGCAAGAAAAAATAACGATAAACCATCGTCTCAGGTCCAGCCTCCGAATGCGGGAGGTTATACTTCTCCCGCTTCGGTCCAGCCTCCAAAACGGGTGGGGGGTTCCTCAATCCCCCCACTCCCACAATAACATCACCTGTGGAGGAGAAGTTTCTGGAGGGCTCTCCATAGGTAGCTCGGGAGGGGGAGGGTCTGCCCGACCGCCGATGTCTCCCCCCTTTCGATTTTACTCAAAATTGAATCTACTCTAGGCTCGCAATCGATCACTGTGTAAGCCATCCCGATGTCGCTGCAACGGTGGGCATCCGAGCCCCCGACTATCGGGACCTTGTTTATGCGCGCGTATCGCCTCGCGATCTGGTTGCTCGGGAAAATTGCGCGAGCGTTCAACCCCTCCACTGCGTCGAACTTGGCCATAAAGGCAAGGCGCGGGCGGCTCAGCGGCGAGAAAGGATGTGCCGCGATCGCGACCCCCCCCTGTTTTTTTATCCTCTCGACAGTTTCCGCTGGTGAAAGCCCTCTTGGGATCAGTTCCCTGATGCCGAGGGCGACGATGTGCCCGTGAGTGCTCGATATCTCGGCGCCAGGGATTATCACGAAGCCGTCTTTCGAAAGCCGCTCGATATCCCTGTGCCCCGCGATAGTGTTGTGGTCCGTTATCGCTATCCCGTCCAGACCCTTCTTCATAGCAGAAGCAACGGCATCTTCCACTGTGCAAAGGCCGTCCGTCGAGTTCGTTGTGTGAACGTGCAGGTCTATTCGCATATTATCAAAGTTAATGGAACGGTGTTGGTTTTTACCTTTCGCAGAAGGCTAGCCCGCCCAGCTTGTTATTATCTTGCAATCGTAGCATTTCCCGTTGTGGACGCTGATCGTCCCCCCGCATTTCTTGCAGCGCCATCTTTTCCTCTCGTCGGCAAGGAATTTCTTAATGCCGTGGTTTTTTATTGTCATCAGATTTCCAACAAAACTGTAATTGAATTTGCTTCTGTAGCGCGCGTCTATTTTCGCGAGGCTTGCGCATGGGACTTTCTTGCACTCGAAGCAGAACCTCACCTTTCCATCCCTGAGCGTGGCGCATCTCCCTTTGAGGAATGCGCACTGCTTGTTCCTAGGGCGGCATCCGATGCAATGGATTATCTTTCCCCTCTTTCTGGTCAGGTTTCTCGAGTATGCGAGGTACCCGCTACATATGTTGCAGTTCATGCCGCACGGGGCGACGAGCTCGGTCTTGAATTCATCGACCATCGAAGCCCACTTCAAGTGATTTTCGAGCCAGGTTTGGAAGGCCGATCCAACGTCAATATCGAGAGTTTACCGTTGTCGTCAGCGGCAAGCAGCATCCCGTCTGACAAAATACCTTTTATTTTTGCGGGCTCCAGATTTGCGACGACTATGATCGATTTTCCTAGGATTTCTTTCGGCGAATACTGGTCAGCTATCCCGGCAACTAGGGTCCTTTTTTCCCCACCGATGTCGACCTCAAGCTTCAGGAGTTTCTTAGTCCCGGCCAAAGGTTCGGCAGAGACCACTTTTCCCACGCGGAGATCCAGTTTCTCTAAATCGCCGAACGGAATTCTGGACGTGTTCTTTTTCGGCAGCTCAAATTTTTGGAATAGGGGTGATGGCTTACCGATGGCATGGCCTGGGGAGATGTAGAAATCCTTCGCGTTTTCCCATGTCTCTACTTTTATTCCAAGTTGTTCAGCGAGCTTCTCGGAAGTCGCCGGGAGGAATGGGGTGATAAGAACACCAAGAACTTTCACTATGTTGACACAATTCAGGATGCAGTCCGCCGTGACTTCAGGTTCCGATTTCAAAGCAGCCCAGGGTTTGCAAGATTGGAAGTATTCATTTCCCCTCTTCGCAATAGCCATAATTTCTTCCAGTGCATGTGAAATTTTCACTTCTTCCAAAAGCCTATCGACCTTCAAAACGCTTTCCCTGACTTCTTTCTGAAGTTTTTGATCCAGCTTGCCGTTAGGTATCTTTCCACCGTAGTTTGTCTGGGTGAACGTCAGGGTCCTGTGGATGAAATTCCCGAAAACGTCGGCCAATTCGTCGTTCAGTCTTGTGCACAGAAGAATTTCCGAGAAGTCGCCGTCTTGAGTGAGAGAAAGCCTGGCGACGAAATATCTGACAGCGTCGACAGAGTATTTGTCTGCGAGATAAATCGGGTCTACAACGTTGCCGAGCGACTTGCTGATTTTCTGGCCACCCACGGTCAGAAAACCATGTGAGAAAATCTTCTTTGGCAAGTCATAGCCTACTGAAAGCAGAATCCCTGGCCAGATGATGCAGTGAAATCTCAATATATCTTTTGCTATCAACTGGAGGTCCGCGGGCCAGTGTTCTGGGACGACGAGATAATTTACCAAAGCATCAAACCAAACCCAGGCCTTTTGCGAGGGATCGCCAGGTATTTCGATGCCCCATTCGATCCCCGGTCGGCTCACGCTAACGTCTTTCAGCCCACCCTTCAGGAAGCTCACAACTTCATTCCGCCTGCCCTCGGGTTGGATGAAATCCGGGTTCAATTCTATGTATTCCAGTAATTGATCGCGGTATTTGGAGAGCCTGAAGAAATAATTTTCTTCCTTGACGTATTTTGGAGGGACCAAGTGCAGCTGGCACCTGCCATCCACCAACTCGTCCTCAGTATAGTATGCCTCGCAACCGTCGCAATAGAGCCCCTCATACGTGCCCTTGTAGACGTCGCCTCGCTCTTTCAATTTGTTGAAAATTTCCTGAACGTTCCTCTTGTGCCTGGCCTGAGTCGTTCGTATGAAATCGTCGTTGCTTATGTTGAGAATTTCCCACACGTTCAGCCACTTTTCCGCGATCGAGTCGGTGTATTCCTGGATGTCAGAAAAGCCCTGCGTTCGGGCGGCCTCGACGGTTTTCGTGGAGTTTTCGTCAAGCCCCGTCAGGAAGAAAACGTCGTCCCCTTTCAGGCGGCGCCAGCGTGCGATGATATCCGCCACTATTGTGGTGTATGCGTGTCCTATGTGGGGGACTGCGTTCGTGTAGTATATCGGCGTCGTTATGTAGAATTTCGCCAGTTTATCACCACTCCATCTTTGCGGCGCGCAATTTAAAAGAGCGTTTTATAACCACACATATTCATTATTTTAGGGATTGAAGTGACCCGTATCCTCATACGCGACGGATATGTCGTGACGATGAACCCGAAAAATCAGATAATCAAAGGCGGTTCTGTTCTGATTGATTGGGACAAGATAGTCGCGGTTGGAAAAGACCTGAAGGAAAGCGCGGACATAGTGATCGATGCCGGCGGGAAGGTGGTCATGCCAGGTCTGATAAATTGTCACACTCACCTGGCCATGACTCTCTTGAGGGGTGTCGCTGACGACATGGAACTGATGCCCTGGCTGCAGACGAAGATATGGCCACTGGAAAAGCACCTGAATGCCGAGCGCGTCAGAGCTGGAGCTTCACTCGGCGCGCTTGAAATGATAAAATCGGGGACGACCTGCTTCGCCGACCAATACTTTTACATGGAGGAGGTTGCGAAGGCGGTCGACCAGTCCGGGATCAGGGGCGTCTTGTCTTACGGCATAATCGAGATGGAGTCCGCCGAGAAGAGGGAATCTGAACTCGCGGCGGGGGAAAAACTGGTGAGGTCCTGTCAGGGGATGGCGAACGGCAGGATCACGACGATGTTCGGCCCGCACGCCCCGTACACATGTTCCACAGAATGCCTTCTCAAGGTGAAGGAGCTCGCGAGGAAATACGGGGTCGGGATTCACACGCACATTGCGGAGACGAAGTGGGAGTACGACGAAATCAAGAAAAAATACGGCGCGCATCCCGTCGAGTACCTGGATACAATAGGATTCCTGGGGCCGGAGGTCCTGGCCGCGCACAGCATATACTTGGCACCGCACGGCATCTCGATATACAAGAATCGTGGCGTGAAACCCGTTCACAATCCGGTCAGCAACATGAAGCTAGGATGCGGAGTTTCCCCTGTCCCCGAAATGTTGAAGTCGGGCATACCGGTTGCGCTCGGGACGGATGGGGCAGCTTCGAACAATACTCTCGACATGATCAATGAAATGAAATTCGCAGCGCTCTTGAACAAGGTATACAAGCTTAGCCCGACAGCCCTGCCCGCAGAGGATGTCCTGAAGATGGCCACGATAAACGGGGCGAAGTCCCTCGGCATGGAAAAGGAAATCGGGTCGATTGAAGTGGGCAAAAAGGCGGACATTATTTTGGTTGATTTGAAAAAGCCGCACTTGACGCCCGTCCACAATGTCGTTTCTCATGTGGTTTATTCCGCCGTGGGGGGTGACGTTGACACAATGATCGTCGACGGGAAGGTCCTGATGCAGAACAGGAAAGTGTTGACTTTCGAAGAGGCGCAAGTGATTAAAAAGGCGCAGGACGTATCGGAAGAGATGTTGAAGGAGGCAGGAAAGTGAGTTACAAGGTCAAGGACATAAAACTGGCGCCGGAAGGGAAGCGCGTCATCGACTGGGCGCAGGCGCACATGCCGGTCCTCGCGCAGATCAGGAAGGAGATTTCGAAGACGAAGCCATTGAAGGGGTTGACGGTCGGCGCGGCCCTCCACACTGAGGCGAAGACCGCGGTCCTGGTCCGGACTCTGGTAGCCGGCGGCGCGAAAGTCGCGATAACGAGTTGCAACCCCCTTTCGACGAAGGACGATGTCGCGGCATCGCTCGCAAGGGAGGGAGTCAACATCTATGCGTGGCGCGGTGAGACGAACAAGGAGTATTACGCGAACTTGAACAAAATCCTCGATTTCACACCCGATATCCTGATCGATGACGGCGCGGACTTGATATACCTCGTGCACACTAAAAGGACAGAGCTTATAGGGAAAGTCATAGGCGGCGCTGAGGAGACAACGACGGGTGTGATAAGGCTCCGGGCGATGGAGAAGGACGGGGTTTTGAAATTCCCCGTATTCGCTGTGAACGATTCATATTCAAAGCACTTCTTTGACAACCGCTTCGGCACGGCCGAGTCAACTTTCCAGGCGATCACAACGACAACCAACACTTTGATTGCCGGCAAGAAGGTTGTCGTGGTCGGCTTTGGTTTCGTTGGCAGAGGAATAGCTTCGAGGGCAAGGGGACTTGGCGCGAAAGTAGCGGTCGTCGAAACGGACCCTGTGAAGGCGCTGGAAGCGGTGATGGATGGATACGATGTCGAGACGATGGACGAGGCGGCGAAAAGGGGAGATATTTTCATAACAACGACTGGAAACCTGAAAGTCATCCGCGCGGAGCATATGAAGAAGATGCACGACGGCGCGATATTGTGCAACTCCGGCCACTTCAACGTAGAGATTGACATTCTTGGCCTAGAAAAAATTTCAGTTTCGAAGAAAGAGGTCCTTCAGGACGTTCTTGAGTACAAGATGAAGGACGGGAGGAGAATTCACTTGCTCACGGAAGGGCGGTTGGTCAACCTCGCAGGAGCGCGCGCCCTCGGGCACCCGATGGAGATAATGGACATGAGCTTTGCGCTGCAGGCAATGAGTGCAGTGCTTCTCGCGCAGCGGGGGAAGAAAATGAAGCCGAAAGTCTACAGAGTTCCCGAGGAAATCGACGTCAGGGTGACTGAGTTGAAGCTGAAATCTCTTGGCGTGAATGTCGAAAAGATAACTCCAGAGCAGAAGAAGTATCTCGAATCCTGGAAAGAAGGCACCTGAAAAACGTTAGGATTTTATATCTTTGTAAATGAATATTTTTGGGAGGGTGAGAACAAGATACGCTCTTGTGGGCTTTCTTCATCGACCGGAAGTCTAAGCTGTAGATCTCATCATCATCCCCTCCCGCCCCTCTTCAAGCCGGCATTTCAATTTGGGTCCTCAAACTTTTGACTCGCCGATCCTAAGCGAAGCGTAGAAGCCGTGCTCTTTCGAAACGCCGAAGTTAACCCACAGGCTGTGTGTCTCGTCGATCGTCAAGCGGATCGAGTCCGGGTAAGGCTTGCCATCTGGCCAGTTGACGAAACCGCTCGGCAGAACAAGCGAGAACTTGTTCCCCTTCACAGGAATGTTCGCTACGTACGGGTCCTTCTCGTTTCTCTTGGCGACTATTTTCAAAGTCGAGATGTTCACGAGTTCCGACGCCTTTTCGAATTCCCCAACCATTCTTTTCACCCCCTCTTGGTTTACCGCCGAATGGTTGCGCGGAGGTGGTTTATAAATGAGAAAGTTTAACGTTAATGGACAAAAATGAGCGAGGATGAACAATGAACGCTCTACCAATAATTGTGATTGTGGTGGCGGTCGTAGCCGCCGGCGCTGGAGGGTATTTTGTTTTAAGACCAAGTTCCACATTACCGCCATCCCAGAACCCCCCCCAGACTGAGAACCAGGGCGAAAACAATCCGATTTCAAGCGGGGAAAATGTAGTTAGCGAAAACATCACAATCACTCTTTCTCAGTCAGTCCAGATAGAAAACGCCGATATCTGGGGAGGCATCTCGTACGACGGGCAGTACATCAACGTGACAACGATGATGGATCGCAATATCCATCTTGTAAAGTTCAATTCCTCCCTTCAGCAGGTCGGGAGCGCGGTGCAGCTCACGACGAGTTCCGACCTGATCGACAGCAAGGCAATAACAGACCACAAGCACATCTACGTAAACGACACGCTTTACGTTGCATTTTCGTTGGTAACCGATAATGACCTGTTGTTATTCAAAACGGACAAAGACGGAAACAGGATTGGAAGTATTGTCACGGTGTTTAGCGCACCTAGCGCGCCAACGAATGACATGATTTTGACGACGGACGGCACCTACATTTACGTGTTGCATTTCTATCCGAATACTCAACACATGATACACAAATTTGACCTGAACCTGAACCGCGTGGGAGAAAACACGGTCACTTCCAATACTCTGCCGCACAACAACATCGGGAACGTCTTGTACAAAGACAACATTTTCTACATGTTCACTGGGAACTCTCTGTCTCACAGCTCCAATGTCATACTTACCAAGTGGGATTCGAATTGGAACCCGATTGGGAGCAGTTCCCAGACTCTGATCGCCACTTCTGATGGTGATGGGAACAATTTCTCAGACGGCGTTGTATATGATTCAACCAACAACGTCTGGATTATCGGCTTCCATCATTTCTCTGCCAGTGATACCTTGGACAACTCACATCTAGATATCGCCACATTTGACACAAATTTCAACTTGTTGGACAGGCAGCACGGCGCTCTCGGAAATCGGCCCCACATGTTATTGCTTGATGGATTACTCTACATGGTTTATGACAATGCGGCCGTCTATTTGAACAAGTACAGCATTAGCTGAACAAATACCGAATTCATTAGGAGATTCTGAATCTGAGAATTGCGGCCAGCCCTTTGAATGCGAGTTCCAGCTGGGCGCCTTCCTCGCTCTCGGGAGAGATGAACTCAACCTGCGTGTTGTACTTCTCGGCGAGGTCAAGGAGTTCCTGCACCGTGTCCGAACTTTCCGTAAGTGAGAGCCTGCGCTCGCCGCAATTCGGGCAATCCCTGTTCGACAAAACCTTTTCGAACTGCTTGACGTCCGTGACGGTATCTTTGAAAGTGTGGCCGCATGCCTGGCATTTCACGCCAACGCTGTTCTTCTTGAAACCCTCGGAAATCAAAAGCAATTCGACGGCGCCCTGCGCCAGCGCGTTCCTGATGTCGGCCTCGCCGTAAGCGACAAGCCCCTTTTCCGATACGAGTTCCTTCATGAAGCGCTGCATCAGCGCCTTTTCCTTCATTATCTCGAGGTCTGTCAGGACATCGATCGCCTTGCTCATGACTTCCTTCACGCCCTGCTCATCCGTGTAACCAGTGTCGAAAACCCCAGCGACCTTCTTTTTCAATTCAGTGTAAATGAGTTCCTCGTTCAGGAAATCCTCCTTTGTCGGGCCCGGGCCGCCGACTATGATGACTTTCAGCTCAGGCATTGTAGAAAATATCTCGTTGACAGCCTCTGCAACGCGCTTGTGGTATTCGTGAACTGCGATATCATGGAGCCGCTCAAAACGTCTTGCCGACTGCCCCCCCTTGCTGTGTTTTCCAGGCGTTCCCGACGTCATCCTCTTTATGATAACCACGTGTTTTCCTCGGAGACTCCCGAGTGTAGCCTCTCTCCCGTCCATCAGGAGAATGCCTATCGTTTCTTTTATCTGAAGCATGTCCTTCAACGGTCCGAGGACGAATTCCTGGTCGCACCTGTACATCCTCACGGTGACAGGTTCGGGAGGCTCGATCCAGTATAGCTGGATATCCACGTAGTCAGATCGTCCGGCGACATTGCCCGCGAAAATCGCCATCCCGTGCGGCGGCGGCCTCCTGTTGTTCTCGGCGTATGAACGCAGGAACTGGATTATCCTCTCTAGAGCGCCAACAACGTTCTTCCTGGTGTTTTTCGACTTTATGTTTTCGGCCGTCCCCTGCTCCTCGCGCAATTGCTGGAGGACCTTCGCCATATCGTAATCAGGCGTGATGTAGACTGAGATCAGTTCCGTGCCCTGGCCTCGCTTCCCTTCCAGATCATCCAGAAGCTTTCTGAACTGGTATTTCGTTTTTGCATCCGTCGACATATGACCAACTTTATTCTATTCATTGATTAATAACGTGACTGAACTAAATTTTTTCAATCTCTTTTGTGAATTCTCGTTTTCAAATAACTCTTGTAGTCGGCTTCGCTCGCGAATATCTTCCACTTTTCGAATTTTCCGATATTGACATGACGCACAAAACATCTTTTTCCGGTTCTTAGCTCAGCGGATTTCAAAAAGTGGATCGCCTTTTCCTCGGTCTTCATGGGATACGGCCAGTGCAGCAAGCATTGTTTTCTTCCGCACTCGGGGCAGACGAACTTTTCGTGCGCGCAGCCGGAAGAGAACCAAACACCCCACCCGTAACAAGTTTTGCACGGTTTTTCTTTCGTATATTTCCAAACCACAGGATCACGATTTTTCCTTGTATTTGAAAACTTTTTTCCTTCCATCAGGGAAGATTCGCGTGAACCCATCGAGGCTTTTCTTGTTTTTCCTGTTTTCGTTTTCGCTCAAATTCTCCCGGTCGGGGTCCCTGCTGAAATACCAGTATGTTTTTGTTTTGCCATCGACTTCGTACAGGGCACGGTCAATTTTGAGTATTTTGGCATATTTTACAGTCAGCGAATTCGTTAATAAATTTAGGACGCCCGATTTTGGTGTGACCGCAGGTTTTAATTTGGCTTAGATTTGATTATTATCCATGACGAAAGTGAAAATCATGGCTGTGGACGACGAGCCCGACATAATCTCATTGCTCGATAGGATACTGAAAAAGGCTGGCTACGATTTTGTCGGCAGCACGAGCGGGAAGGAGTTCATTCAGAAGTACGCGAAAGAAAAACCTGAACTTGTACTTTTGGACATAATGATGCCCGGGAAGGACGGCTGGGAAGTATACAAGGAGATAAGGAAGATCAACAAGGACCAGAAGGTTTCGCTCCTCACGGCGCTGGACGTTCCGGTAAAAGTCAAGAAGGGGGTTCTTGACCTGGGGGCGAAAGATTATATAACAAAACCAT
>DYTO01000019.1:11240-16080 GCA_020725895.1 Candidatus Hadarchaeum sp.
ATTCGACCCCGACGAGCTGCTTGAAAAAATCAGGACCATGCTGAGCAAGTGATTGGGGTCTCGTAGGATGAAAGTTACGATATCGTTCGGCGGCGCAATGATGGTTCCGGAAAAGCCTGACGCCAGCACAATCTTGTCCGCCGCAAATGTTTTAGTGTCGTTGAAAAAGCGAAGGCACGATGTTTTTGTCGTGGTGGGCGGCGGCCACCAAGCCAGAGTCTATATGCAGCAGGGCGTCGCCATGAAACTTTCAAGGGCCGAGCTGGACAAGATCGGGATAGAAGTCACGCGCCTGAACGCAAGGATGTTGATTGCGGCTATGGGGAAAATCGCCGAGGAAGAGCCACCGAAGACTGTGGAGGCAGCCGTTGAGACTTCTTTCAGGAACAAGATTCCGATAATGGGGGGGACAGTTCCCGGCCACACCACAGACGCGGTCGCAGCGATGCTCGCAAAGGCGAGCCGGTCGGACATCCTGGTAATCTTCACCGACGTCGATGCGATTTACACGAAGGACCCGAAGTTGTACCCCGCCGCGGAAAAGATCCAGGAGATGACAACGAAAGATCTCGTCAAGATGTTCGGGAAGATAAAAAGGGAACCTGGGATGAAGCTGGTGGTCGACCCTATCGCAGCACAGCTGGTCGACAAGCACAATATAAAAACACTTGTGCTGGGTAAATCTGAGCTTGAACGCTTAGAGGAGATATTGAATGGAGCAGAACACGGAGGAACGACGATAAAACCGGTGAGCTGATGGTGGAAGATCACAAGCACTGCATTGTTTGCGGCAAGTCGGTGCCGCCGGACAAAATGATTTGTTCGCCTTCGTGCGAGGAGTTGTTGAAGCAGCAGCAGAAGAGGCTAAAAAGAATGCGGCTTTTCACGATGGTTTTCTTCATGCTGCTTTTCGTGGCGATAATGGTGATTTCAGCCGTCAGAGGAAATGCCTGATCTCAAGTTTTTATGAAAATAGTCAGCGGTGGGTCGCGCACGTCTATTATCTCCACTTTTTCTCCCGCGACTCCAACTTCCTTGACAACTTTCAAATCCTCGGCAGATACGTTGAATTTTTTTCCTGATTTTTCTATCACGAGTTTTCCTTTGACTAGTTCTTTCGCCACTTTTTCAGGATCCATTTCGCCAAGCGCCTGCAGGAGCAGCCCCACGTCTTTCTTGAACTTCGGACCGAGTTTAGAATAGTTTGGTTCTATGGATTTTATGCTTTCAATGAGCTTTGGCTTTTTAGAAACAACTTTCAAGTTCTTGATCCTTAAAGTCCCCGCGACGTCCCCCGAACATTCTTTCGCCTTCTCAAGCAACGATTCGTTCGGAGAATAGATTTCCACCTCATCCAGCTCCTGCGCGAGTGCCATCTGCCGCCCTGATTTGAATTGCCTCGTTGCGCTGACAATCGCGTTAGTTATTTTCCCTAGCTCTTCGGATTCCTCGTCTATGAGCTCCTCTTTCGCGGACGGCCATTCAGATGTGTGGACGCTCACGTCCGAAAAGTCAGAAATAAAGAATATCTGGTAGACTTCCTCGGCGAAATGGGGCATGAATGGGGCGAGCATTTTGGTGGCGTTAAGAACAACTTGATAGAGGCAATATCTGGCAGCGTCGGCGGTCGGGCCCTCTCCATAAAGGCGGTGTTTGACCTCCTCGATGTACATGTCGCAGAACTCGTGCCATATGAAATTCTGGACCTCCCGCATTGCGTGGTTGAATTGATAATCATCCAGCCAAGCCGTCGATTGCTTGATTATCCTGTTCAGGCGGCTCAGTATCCAGCGGTCGACAGGCGTGAATTTTAGTTTCTCGGGATCCAGATTTTTCGTCCCTTCAAAATTCTGCGAGGCGAACTTCGAAGCGTTCCAGAATTTTATCATGAACCTGTGCCCGAACTCGACGTCCTTCCAGCTGAAAGGTATGTCCGAGCCCGTCGAGGCCCCGATCGCCGCCCACTGCCTCACTGCATCCGCCCCGTACTTGCCCCTCGCCTGCGTGGTGTCGACGTAGTTCCCGACGGATTTCGACATCTTCCGGCCATCGGACCCGACCACCATCCCGTTCACAAGCACTGTCTTGTAAGGCGCCTCGCCGAGAAGCGCGAGATGCCTGACCATTAGATAGTAGTCCCATGTCCTGATGATGTCCGTGCCGTTTGGCTGGAGGTCGGCAGGGAAAAGTCGCGGGTCTAGGTCGGGCCAGCCCGCGTGCGACGCTATGGTCAGGGAGCTGTCCATCCAAGTGTCAAGGACGTCCCTTTCCGGTTCGAATGTTTTTTCGCCGCACTTTGGGCATTTCTCGATCGAGGGATTGTCTTTCCACGGGATCACGGGGATCTGGTTTTCCTCAGCCACTATCGTTTCCTTGCATCCCGAACAGTACCAGACAGGTATCGGCGTCGCGAAGACCCTCTGGCGCGAAATCACCCAGTCCCAGTCCATCGCCCTCGTCCATTCGACTATCCTGTCGAGCATGTGTGGCGGGACCCAGCGGACATTCTTGGATTTCTCGATAACTTTTTCGTTGAGGTCGAGGACCCGCATGAACCACTGCGGCACGGAGATTATCTCAACAGGCGTCTTGCACCGCCAGCATGAGCCGACGTTCTGCGGCAGTTTCTCTGTCTTTTCGACCAGGTCCGCCGCTTCCAGTTTTTCCAGCATGTTTTTCCTGCTTTCCTTTATCGTCTGCCCCTCGTAGTTTTTTGCGGCTGCGGTCATCCGTCCCCTTCCATCTATGAGCTTCACTATCGGGAGCTTGTGCTTCTTCACCCATCTCACATCGGTCTTGTCTCCGAACGTGCAGACCATCACGACGCCAGTACCGAACTCGGGGTCGACTTCCTCGTCAGCGATCACCTCAACGACCTGGCCGAATGGCGGGACTTCTATTTTCTTGCCCACGTACTTTGCGTATCTTTCATCGGCGGGGTGAACGGCGACCACAACGCAAGCGGGCAGGAACTCCGGTCTCGTCGTCGCGATCGTCAGGTAACCCCCGTCAGTCAATTTGAACTTTATGAAACTCAGGGTCGTCTCGCGGTCCTCGTATTCCACCTCGGCGTCGGCGATCGCCGTCTCGCAGCGCGGGCACCAGTTGACCGGATGCTCACCGCGGTATATCAGCCCCTTGTTGTACAGCCTTACGAACGACTTCTGAGTCCTCGAGTAGTATGTCGGGTCCATCGTTCGGTATTCCGTGGACCAGTCTATCGAAAAGCCAAGGGATTTCATCTCTTCCTTCATGTGCTTGATGTTGTCCTCCGTCAGCTGGACGCAGAGTTCCCTGAATTTTTCGGCGGGCACGTCCGATTTCTTTATCCCGTGCTTTTTCTCCACCTGGACCTCCGTCGGCAGGCCGTGGCAGTCCCAGCCCTGCGGGAAAAGGACATTGAAGCCGCGCATGCGCTTGTACCTGGCGACGATGTCGATGTAAGTCCAGTTGAGCGCCGTCCCGGTGTGGAACTCGCCGGACGGATATGGTGGGGGAGTGTCGATTATGAATGTGGGTTTTTCCCTGTCTTCGCGGTTGAAGCGATAAATATCCCACTCGGTCCACTTGCCTTGCCACTTCGGCTCGACTTCGAACGGTAGGTACTCCTTAGGTATTTCTGACATGCGACCATCACGAAAGTCTAAATCATTACTTAAATCGCTTCGCAATCCTTCTGTTTCATTTTTCCAAGCTCAGTGGTGCGTTAAGCTCGGCAAGCTTGACTTTTGCATTGCTGATGAATGAGCTCAGGACTTCCTTCGCCTTCTTATCGTTGGTCGGCCTGAGGTTCTCCCGCGAGAATTTTATCACATCCTCCAGGTGCCGCTCGGGCTTGAAGTTCCTGTCCCCCCAGTCGAAGATTGCGCAAATTTTTTCGGGCAGATATCCGGTATCGTAGTCTCCATAGAATTTCGTCACTCTCTCCTTTGTCTCATCCGGGACTATCGCGTCCTTGTGTCTGAATATCAGGTCCGTCCCGTTTTCCGCGAGGCCGAAAAGAGCCTCCGACGCGATGACGTGGATCCTGAAGTTGGGCCACCACTCTCTGAATCTCTCCTCCCATTCAAGGAGTTTTGAGCAGCCCTTGAAAGACCCGGCGATGGTGAAGACGACGAGGGCAGTTATCTCATAGTCCCTCCCCCTCAGCTCGCTCCTGGTCGCGGCAAGGGTCTGTCCGAGGGAGACTCCCGTCGCGATGGTGTCCCCGGTGAAAAGGACCCCGCCGTTCGGCAATGAATCGAAGTTGGAATAGAATATGTCCGCGCCGAACGCGCCGCCCGTAACCCTGAACCTTCTCGTGCCGACGAAGCATCTCGGGAGGTATTGCCCGAATTGCTTCTCGAACGCCGCGTCGAACTGGTAGCCAAGGCTCCCCCGAAGCACTACAAGCTCGGCAATCTTCTTCGTCCCGGCTTTCTTGAAGAACGGCATCATTTTCCACGCCAGCCGCAGGAATTGCCCGCTGCAGTCGAGCGAATCTTTTTTGAGTTGCATCCCGCACACGAGGGGGTTGTAAATTATCTTTTGCGCGGGAGGCAGGCAGACAATGTAAGAATTCTTCGGAAGTTGGTCGTTGTGCACTGCGTAGACCGGACTCTCTCCCGGCAATTTTATCCTTCCAAGCTTTTTCACTTTATCACTTGAGCCTTATCCTTCGTTCCTTTTAACTACATCGAAACAATCAGGGAAGTCTCGGTCAGTTTGACGCCCGGCACTTTCTGGATATCTCCCACGACGGACTTTCCAATCGACTCCAGGTCAGCCACCTCTATCCTGGCCACGATGTCGAAGCGTCCGGTGGTCGCGGCGGCGAACTTGACGCCTGATATCTTCTTTA
>DYTO01000020.1 GCA_020725895.1 Candidatus Hadarchaeum sp.
AGATTGAACCATGGCGTTCATCCGAGCGAAGTACATCAATGGCGAGTACTACTTCTACTTGGTCGAGAGCAGGCGAGAGGGCAAGCTGGTCTACCAGGATATCTTGAAATACTTGGGCAAGCGCGGGGATGCCGAGAGGTACGCGCTTGAAAAAAAGATGAAATTGCCCGGCATAAAAGAATACGCGAAGGAAGGCGAACGCGAGCTGGCCAAACAGATATCGCTGAAAAAGAAATCGCTGGACTCGTTGCGCCCGTTCCCGCCAACCTTGGAAAACCGGTTGAGAGAAGAGTTGGTAGTTATATGGACATACCATTCGACCGCAATAGAGGGAAGCGCGCTCTCCTTGAAAGAAACGGCGACGATATTGGCCGAGGGCATAGTTGTGGGCAACAAGCCTATCACGGATTACCTCGCGGCGAAAGGGCACCGCGACGCCGTAAACTTGGTGTTCAAGTGGGTGGATGAAGGAAAGAAAAATCTGACAGAAAAGGACTTGCTCGAGATTCACCGCGCAACGATGAAGAACGTGATAGATTCCAATGTTGGAGCCTACCGGCCGGTGCAGGTTTACCTGCCGGGATCGTCGTATATCCCGCCGCCGCCTAACCAGGTCCAGCCGCTCGTCAGCAAACTTCTGCGCGAGATCAACCTAAACCCAAAAAAGCACGACCCGATTAAACTGGCCGCAACGACCCATGTCGATTTCGAGTCAATTCACCCGTTTGTCGATGGAAACGGGAGGGTGGGGCGGCTGATAGCGAATTGGATTCTCATGAAAAATGGGTACACGCCGATCGTCATCTCCAAGGCCGAGCGGCTGCGCTATTTCAGGATGATGGAGGAGGCCCAGACAAGGTTTACCTCACTTCGTATCGTTAAATTCTTCGACAGAAAAGTTGACGCCGCTCTTGATTTTTACCTCAAACGGCTGAAGCCTTCTGTAGTGCCAAAATCACGATGAAATTAATAATATTTTTTAGCACTACACTCTTAGCGTAGTGTCACTCCCCCGACATGTTTTCCCGTTTGCATTCGTCGTTGCAAAACGATTACCACGGGGAATCCATTTATAATACTTACATACATACTAAATACATATGAAACTCAGGTGCAAACGCTGCGGCAGGGATTGGGATTACCGAGGAAAGAGCGAGTGGTACACATCTTGTCCGCGCTGTCGAACGTCTGTTAGAGTTGGTGTCGCTGCCCAGAGCTTGGACGATGTCATCAAGGCCTTGAGGCGGGAGATGCCCAAGCTGTCATCCAAATATGGGGTGAAGCGCCTCGCCCTGTTCGGATCTTTCGTGCGGGGGGATCAGAAAGGCGCAAGCGATGTCGACGTCGTCGTTGAGCTTGAGAGGCCGCTTGGGCTGGAGTTCGTGAATCTCGCGGAGCGCCTGAAGCAGATTCTGGGCAGGAAGGTTGACCTGTTGACGATGGCAGGTCTGAAGTCCATACGGGTACCTTCCGTTAGGAAGAGGGTTGAGGAGAGCTTGGTCTATGTCTGAAAGAAATGATTCTGATCTGATCGCAGACATCCTGCAAGCGGCGCGGCGGATAAAGGAGTACACACGCGGAATGGCGTTCTCTGGGTTCGAGAAGGACGAGAAGACGCAGGACGCGGTTGTGCGCAACATCGAGATCGTCGGAGAAGCGGTGAAGCGCCTTTCCGATGGGTTCAAGCGGGAGCGCCCCGACGTGCCGTGGAAGCAGATGGCAGGCATGCGCGGCGTGATAATCCACCATTACTTCGGAGTTGCTATTGATATAGTCTGGAAAGTTGCAACAAAGGACTTGCCCGACGCAGCCACCAAATTGGAAGGCGCGCGCAGACGGGGAAAGTCTTAGCACGAGTTCATCTTGACAATCATATGTTAATCCAACATAAAAACGAAGAACGCAGTTCACTCGCATTTGTATACTGATATGAATAAACGTTTGAAAATTTATTTTTTGTTATACTGACATGAAAATCGAGAATCCTCCTATTCCGACTGTGGGCTTTAGCACTCAGAGTGTGGAGCCGCCGGAGGGGTTTGAACCCTCGACTTACGGTTTACGAAACCGTCGCTCTACCAGGCTGAGCCACGGCGGCCCAATAGAAATATCTTCCCCTTACAAAAAACTATTTCATCGGAGGTTTTTCGGCAATTCCCCAAAAACTTATAATCGCAGGCAAAAAATGAAAGCGGTATTATGGGGTCTGAAAGTCGCGCGGCCACCGATCGCAAAGTCGATTCTCTGGAGAACAGAATTTCCGATCTGGAAAAGCGGCTGGAAATCCTTGAGCGAAAAATCGACCAGCAGACCTCTGAATTTCAACAGGCTTCAGGGACGGCACAGCTCAACGTCCGAAACTCCTACTTCACCCGCGCGATGGCCGCCGCGAAGAAAAGTTACGAGAAGAAAATGGCCTGAATGGTGCTCAAATGCGCGACGAATACGTTAACTACTCATTCTGGTTGCTGATAATCGGAAGCTGGGTTTTTGGTTTTGCTTACGGGAAGTGGCTCGGGGGCAGTTCGGGAGTGTTCGCGGATGTCGGGCAAGCGGTCAGCGTCCCGCCGCCAGCGGACCTCATCTGGTGGCACCCGCTTTTATACTTCCCGCTCACGGTGCTGGCCGCATTTATACTGTCACAGCTTTTCTTCGGCGCGGGGTCGTCGGTTTTCATGTTCGCGAGGGGCGTGGGGGACAGCGCGATCTTGCTGAACCTGGAAGCGATATTGAAAAATTTAAACGTGTTGAATATTAACAATGCCCAGGCCTGGAACATTTTTTTCATAATGCTCGTTTTCACGGTAAACCTGCCACTTTGCATCTGGGCGTCCCATCTGGGCACCAGCAGGTCGGCCAGGATGTTCCAGAGGCTTCGCGGAAAACCCCTCCAGCCGGAGTCCGGGATAATTTCAGGCATGCTGATCCTGCTGGGGGTCTCGCTCGTCATAGGATTTTTCGGGACCATCGCGCTGTCTTACGCCGCATAGCATAGATTTCACCTGCATTTGGCGCCCCCAAACCGTATACCTTTAAAAACAATCAGATTCAGTAGATGTGGAGCAAATGAAAATAACACTTAGCGTCATAAAAGCCGATATTGGGAGCATCGGCGGGCACACAAGGCCCAGCGATGAATTGTTCGAGACCGTGAAAAATTACGTTCTGAAGAACGGAAAGGGGCTTTTCATCGACTGCTATGTCGGGTACACAGGGGACGACATTCACTTCCTTCTGAGCCACACGAAGGGCGTTGGAAACGAGGAGATACACAAGCTTGTTTGGGATGCCCTCAGGGTCGGCACGGAGGTCGCGAAGAAGCAGGGGCTTTACGGCGCCGGCCAGGACCTCCTGAAAGACTCCTTCTCAGGCAATGTCAAAGGGATGGGTCCGGGTGTCGCCGAGATGGAGTTCGAGGAGAGGCCGAACGAAGCTTTTGCCCTGTTCACCGCGGACAAGACGGAGCCAGGAGCGTTCAACTTCCCGTTCTACAGGCTGTTCTGTGAGCCTTCCGCAAACACCGCGCTTTTGGTCAACCCCTCATTATCGACTGGTCTTGTGTTGACGGTCATGGACGTGATGACCGGAAAGAAGGCAGAACTGAAAATCCCGCAGGACAATTTCCTGATCGCAGCTTCGTTGATGTACCCTGGAAGGTACGTCATCGACGCAGTGAGGAACAAGGACAATGAACCTCTCCTCGCCGCGACGACCGACAGGCTTCACAACATCGCCGGCACGTACGTCGGGAAGGACGACCCCGCAGCGATAGTCAGGGTGCAGAAAAAGTACCCGGCCACCGAAGAGACATGCTCGGTTTTCAAGGTAGTGCACTATGTCGCAGGCAACACGAGGGGAAGCCACCACCTGCCCCTCATGCCCGTCAAGATCAGGCCGGCCGCAAGTTCCAACTTCTGCATACCTATTGTGAGTGGAATCCTATTCAGCATGCACGAAGGAAAGTTCACAGCATACACGGACGCGTTCGACACCCCGGACTGGGACTATTACAGGAACAAGGCCACCGAGAAGGCCGAGTACATGCGCGAGCAAGGCTTCGTTCACCCAGCGACGCTCGTCCCGGAGGAGCTAGAGTATGCGCCGGGATACAAGGCGATGATGGCCGAAGTCGAAAAAAGGTTCAAGTAATTACTTTCGTTTCTTTTTGCCCGAGAAGTACTTGTCCAACACTTTTTCCCAGTCGATCTTGAATATCGCAACTATTGCCAAAACGAGCAAAATCAACGTCGCGATCGTGAACATCGGATTTTCGGCGACGGCGACCCCTACCGTGCCACCGAAATAAGTGATTATCAGCGACATCATGATCTTCCCGGCGAGTGCCGAGACGAAGACCCGCCAGATGCTGTACCTGATTATTCCAAGCGGGATGAACAGGATGCTGTCCGGGAGCGGCGTGAGCGCGAACAGGAAGACGAGCAACATCCCGTGCCCATGCCTTGCCAAAATTCTTTGAATAGCATTGAACTTGCCGCGATATTTATCATCGATCACAGACCGGCCAAAATATCCCACGGCATAGCTGCTCAACTGCCCAATCGCGGCACCGATCCCGAAGGCCAGCGCGAGCAAGGTCAGATCAAACCGTTGCGATGCCGCCATTCCCAGAAGCGCGATGGTCGTGGGGAAGGGAACAATCACGGAGATTGCACCGATCAGCCCCAAAGCGAAAGAACCAAGATAACCATACCCGACCCAGGTTTCCATCCGTGTCCCGGAAGAGATCATCCAAAAGACGACCGAGATCAATAGCAAAACGCCCGCCAAGATCGCGATTTTCAAAATTGAGGATTTTTGCATACCCATGTTTTTGCCGACCCGCTCACCTGACCTCGTAGAAGTCCTTCACCCTCACGACATCTTCAGGGTGAGGCGTGGAAATCTCGCGAAGCATTGTGTTTTTGGTCGCGACGAAGCTGTGGACCGTGTAAGGTTTGATGTTTATCTCCGAGCCCTTCGAGAATCTCCTGCGCTCGCCATTTTCATACTCGACGTAACCAGTGCCGTAATCGACCGTCAGCGTCTCGTCCCTTATTTCGTGGCGGTGGAGGGAAGTCCTGTAACCGGCCATGATGTAGAGCAACTTCTCCATTATTTTCTTGTCAAGCCTCAGAGTCTTTTCGAAGCCCCAGGGCTTGTCCCTCCTGTTCGAATACTCTTTCTGCGCGCTCTGGAGGTCCTTTGGGCTGTCTATCGACATCCAAAGCGGCCCATCCTCATTGTAAAAGATGAGCTTCTTTTTCTTGGCCAATTCAGGGAACGCCGTTTTCTCGATGTCCCCGATCTTGAACTTCTCCAACAGAGGCAGCGTTTGTTCGGATAGGCAGTAAAATCCGGCATTGATGTAGTTGTTGAGAAGGGGTTTTTCCCTGAAACCCATTATCCTTTTTCCCTCCATTTCAATTATCCCGAACGGGCTCCGCAGCTTCGTGACAAAAATCGATCCCAGCGTCCCGGATTCCTTCCACTCGTTTATCATCTGCCTGACGTTGAGGTCCGCGACGACGTCCCCGTTGCTCACGATCACGTCTTCCCCCGCGCGTTCCATGCCGAGCCTGATTGCGTTCAGGGTCCCGAGCGGCTTCTTCTCACGAACGTACTCGATGTCGATGCCCATGTGCTTTTTCCCGAATTTTTTCTCTATTTTCTCGCTCAGGTGCGCCGTCAGGAGAAAGACCCTGTCTATCCCGGCGCTCTTGTACTGGAAAATCTGCTTGTCCATCAGGGTGTAGTTCTTCTTTAGCTCGAAGAGCGTTTTCGGGATATCCTCGGTGATTGGCAAGAACCTCTTGCCCAGACCACCGCAAAGTATCATTCCAATCATGCGCCTACCAAATTTTTACATAGTCATGATTACTTTAAAATGATGACATGCGCGTAGGATTCTTCACGGACACGTTCCTCCCGCAGCAGAACGGGGTCGTGGCGTCTCTGCTCAGCTCAGGGTCGGAGCTCGTCAGGCGCGGGCACGAGGTCCACCTTTTCTGCCCGAAAACGTCGGTGAAGGAGGTAAATGGGATGAACGTCTACTCATACCCAGCGGTGACTTTCAAGCCCTACCCCGAGTTCAAGATCGCGATTCCGAGCGGACGCGACAAAGCACCAGAGCTTGATATCGTTCACACCCACTCGCCTTTCACGATGGGTTTCTTCGGATGGAGGGTCGCTAAATTCCAGAAGATACCCCGTGTTTCGACGTTCCACACCCTCCTGACAGATTACTCGAACGTCCTGCGGTTGGGAAGGCCGATAGCCAAGCTCGTCACGTGGAGATTCTGCAAGAGCTTTTACAAGAGGCACAAGAAAATCATCGCGCCCAGCGAGACGCTCAGAGAGGTCCTGCGGAATCGCGGGATAAAAAAGCCGATAGAAGTCATCCCGAGCGGCATCGACATAGATTTCTACCGCCCGATCGATCGGAAGAAAGCCAGGCGGGAGTTGGGGCTGGGCGATGACAAGGTTTTCCTCTGCCTGGGCAGGGTGAGCCACGAGAAGAACATCGACCGAGTCATCCGCGCGATGAAAAATGTCGACGCCCGCTTGCTCGTGGTGGGGCGGGGGCCGACGGCGGACAAGCTCAAGAGGATTGTAATGAAGGAAAAGATGCAGAGGAAAGTTTCTTTCAAGGGTTTTGTCCCGGAGGAGATGAAGCCAGTCTACTACTCGGCGGCCGACGCTCTAGTTATCGCTTCGACGAGCGAGACGCAGGGCATGGTGGTCGTCGAGGCGATGGCCTGTGGGACTCCAGTAATCGGGGCGAATGCGATGGCGATCCCTGAGCTAGTGAATGACGGGGAAAACGGGCGGATTTTCGAGCCAAGGAACGTGAAGCAACTCTCCTCGATAATGGCGGATTTCGAGCCGACCCAGACGATGCGCAGAAGCGCCATCGAAACCTCCAAGGACTATTCGATCGAGGAATGCGTCTCCAAACTCGAGGAATTTTACTCTAACGTTTTATCGAGTTGACTTTTGCGGCCTTCTCAATCGCGCTCTTCATCGTCGCGTCCATGTTCAAGTAGCTGAATTCAGAAAAGCGGCCGCAGAGGACGATCCCCTCTTTCGTGAAGTAGTCCCGGCATTTTTCCACGTTTTTTGAGTATTCCATGTCGTTTATGACGTAAGCGTATTCTGTTCGCATGACATTTGAAAAGATGACCTTGGAAGCCGGCGCCATTTTATTCTTGTCCAATCTCTCAACAACGTGTTCAATCAACTTCCTGTCGCTCGATTTCCAGATGGCGTCGCCGGGCCTGCACGTGATCTCGACTATAGCCGAGCTCTTTCCAGGCGGCACGACGAGCGGGCTGTGGTTGAACGTGAAGTTGACCCTGTTGAACATCCCGTCCTCCTCCCGCGGAATATACAGCCAGTGAATGTCGTTCATTTTCGGCACATCGTAGCCCAAAAGGACGGTTATAAGCGAGTTATATTTCAAGCTGCGAGCCGCGCGTTTGATCTCATCTGGAGTTTCGGGATAAACATCCGGCAATTCAGTTATCGGGATGGTTGATATGACCAAATCGAATATTTTCTCCTCTTTCCCATCTGACACAACCCAACGTTTACCTTCCTTTTTCAGTTTTTTTACGCCGAACCCTCTCGTGATTTTTTTATTTACGCGACTCTCCAGCCCGTCGACAAGCGCCTGGATGCCGCCCCTTCTCGGATAGTAGAAAAACAGCTGGTGCGTGTACCCTTCCGTCGGGATTCCGAGCGATGACTTGACGATGTCATCTGGCGGGGGCTGCGGGACGCGCCCCTTGACCCAGTCGACCGCCATGAGGCTAGGCTCGAAATTCCATATCTTGTGATTGTATGGCAGCAGGTACTTCTCGGTTATCCCGCGCCCGAAAGTCCAGTACATCCATTCCTGGAAGTTCTTCGGCTCCGGCGACCCATCGCGCTCTTTTTCAAGCCATGTCTTGAGGAACTCGTAGAGGCACTCGCGGTTGTCATTCAGAGGCAGTTCGGAAAGGCCGTTCTCGAACGGGTACTTCACGAATCCCCCCTTGTAGAATATTTTCGTGTTCCTCTTCCTCTTCAAGGAGTTCTTGCCCAGAATATCGAGCATGAGTTTCAGGATTTTTTCGTCGCGGGAGAAGATTATGTGCCCCCCGCCGTAATCGAAAGTGAACCCCTTCTCTTTCAGGCTCCTGCATAACCCGCCGCATTCCCGGTTTTTCTCAAGGATCTCGAAATCGTGCTTCAAGAAGTTCCCGACAGACAAGCCGGCCAGCCCACCACCAAGAATCCCTGCCTTCATCGGCTCCACTCAACGGACGGGCGGGAAGTAGAATTTCTCATCCGGGACGTTGTTTTCGTTGAAATAGGTTATCGCGGCTTTCAAGTAAATCATTATCGTTTCCATGTACCCGGCTTTCTTGTACCTGCGCAAAGAAGTGAAAGCAGGCACCTTGATGTAAACGAAATTTCCATAGGGCCTGGTCCTCATCGCCAGGTCGTGCGTCTCGTTCAGCTTCAGGTCCTCCCTTATCCCGCCCATCTTTTCGTAAATTTCCCTTCTGTAGAAGCCGCAGTTGCCCGGGTCCTGTGGCACGCCGAATCGGATCATTATCCTGGCGGCGGCGTTGGCGAGCGCGAAAAGAAGCCAGTCGAACGGCCCGCCGCGCAGCGGGTAAAAAGCGCACGTCCCGGCGGCCACCTCTTTTTCTTTCATCGTCTTGTCGATGCCTTCCAAAGCCGTTCTTGAAAGTATCGTATCGGCGTCGAGGAAGAGCAGGACATCGCCTTTGGCAACCTCCGCGCCGCGGTTTCGCCCGAATGCCGGGCCGCGCCGTTCAGACACCACAATCCTCGCCCCGTACTTCCCGGCGATTTTTTGCGTGTCGTCTTCCGATTTGCTGTCGGAGACTATTATCTCAAAATCTTGGTAAGTTTGGTTCTTGAGTGCACTCAGCGTCTCTTCCAGGTATTCGCCCTCGTTCAGGGTCGGGATTACTATGCTTATCATCGGAATCTATATTTTCTTCAAGATTTAATGTTTTATTATGAGGGTATCTGTAATCGTCCCGACTTTCAACGAGGAGAAAATCATCGAGAAGTGCCTGCTCAGCCTTGAGAAGCAGACATTCACGGATTACGAACTCGTCATCGTCGATGGGCACAGCAAGGACAGGACGGTCGAAATCGCCAGAAAATACGTGAAAGAAGTTATTTTTGACGAGGGAAAAGGCGCCGCAGCGGCGAGAAACCTCGCAGTGGAAAAAGTAAAATCTGAAATTGTAGCTTTCGTAGATGGCGACACCACGGTGCCTGAGAACTGGTTGGAGGTTGCGGTCCGCGCTTTTGACAAGGGTGCGGTCGGCGTCGGAGGCCCGTTGCGCCCGGAAGGCGGAAGTTTGGGTGACGAGATACTTTTCTTTTTGATGGCAGACCTGGTCAGGAGGTTGTCTTCGAAATTCGGCTCGCACCATTTTTCCGGCAACAACTGTGCATATTCCAGAGAATTCTACCTGAAGTCAGGCGGGTTCAGGGAAGATCTAGACATGTTGGACGATGTCGAGTTTTCCATGAGGATGTCAAAATACGGGAAAGAGATTTTCGAGCCAAAGATGGTCGCGGTTGCTTCGATCCGCAGGACGAAACAAAAAGGCCATGTTACTTCGATAAAATCATACATCAGAGGCTACATTAGCTTGATTTTGACAGGTCAAGTGAAAAAGCCGGAATACCTCAGGGAAATCAAGAAGAACTGAATTTTGTCCAGGATTTGATGCCGAGATAAGACAGGGCAAACCCGCCGACGAGCGTCCCGATCACCAGCGAAATAAGCCGCTCAAGCAGGACGACGCTCAATGCAAGGGGCAGCGGGACGCCGAAAAGCGTGAATATCGAAACGTATGTGAAATCGACCGTCCCGAGACCGGCTGGAAGAATCGGGATCAGGCCGACAACGCTCGAAAGCGTGAGTGTCAGCATCAGCATGGGAATGGGAGCCTGGTAGCCAAAAGCCCCGAAAATGAGCAAAAACCTGGAAATGACGAGGGTCCAGAAAGCCAACGCTACGAAGACCATCATCGCAAAATACCTCCGATGTTTCAATATCCCGCCGACCAACATTATGAAAGTCCTCAGGTGGCCTTCCACCTGGTTCTCAGTCAATGATTTTTTGAATATCCTGCCGATTCTCCAGATAAAACCGGTGATCTTTCGCGGAGCCTCGTTCCTGTGGAACATGTGGTGGGTGACCAAAACGAAGATCGACAGCCCGGCGGCCCAGGCGATGATTAACAGTATGCTGATGAGCTGGATCTCTTTCAGGAAGAATCCCCAGACGAAAAGGCTGAGGAATATCGGGAAGTCGATCAGGAACTCTGACAGGAGGGACGCGAAACAGCAGAGATAGGGGGTGTTGCAGACCTTTTTCAGGAGGAATGATCTCGCGAACGGGTCCCCTCCGGAGTACGTGAAGGGAGTTATGTTGTTGATGAAAACGCTCCCGAGCACGACCAAGAAGCCAGATTTCATCGTAACTTTTTGGTGGCAGGCCAGCAAAGCCGTCTTGAAGCGAAGCGCCCACAGCACCATGCCGAAGAAATAGACGCCGAGGGCCAGAAGAAATAGCCTGTAGTCGGTGCCTTGCAACGTCTGGACCATCTGCGACAGGTTTTCGCGGGATATGAAGAAAAACACCAGCGCTACTATTGTCACAATGACGAGGGCATAGAGAAGTTTTCTCCTCCAACTCCTTCGCTCGGTCTTTTTCTCCATCGTTTCCAAATCACCTGTTACACGTTGGCAAAAAGGTTTGGTTTTTTAAACCCACCAACAGAATTCCAATGATGACAGTAAGAGTCGATTTAAGGAAGTGGGGAAAGAGCAACCTCCACTACATCATCGCATGGATAGTGATGGGACTGGTTGTTTTTGTTATAATAGTTAAAACGCTGGGCTGGTACACTTTGGCGCTCATTGGGCCATTCTTGCCATATCTGATCCTGATCCTTGCGAGGCTGCGGCGTGAGCTGAAAAAGGGGCTGCAAAAGGGGCTGCAAAAGGGGCTGATCAAATGATACTCGCACACCTGACCCTACCTCTGATAATAGGCGGCGTTTTCCCACAATTCAACCTCGTGGCGCTGCTCATAGGGGCGAACATATCTAGTTTGGATGCCCTGCCCACTCTGCTGAGAACCAAGCCTCCGAAGGTCCACACGGAGGAGACGCACGCGGCGACGATCCTGCACACACTGTTTTTCTTCGTGATCGCATTCTTCCCGCTTTTGATACTCGGTTTCCCGATAGCTCTCTCTTTCATGGTCGGTGGCTTCTCCCACATATTCATCGACGCCTTGGACGAGAAGGGAAGGATGCTTTGCTACCCGTTCAGCAGGAAGTTTTACGGGCCGGATCTCTTGACATATGATTTCTGGACTTACACCACGGACAAGAAGATATTCACCCTGGAAGCTTCGCTTTTTTTGGTCACTTGCGCCCTTTGGCTGTTCAAATGAGGGATGAAAATGTCGGAAATTATCAGCAAGGAACTTTTGGAAATCCTGGCCTGCCCCGTCTGCAAGGGGGACGTTGAGCTGAAAGGCAAGGAGCTTGTTTGCGTGAAGTGCAAGCGGAGCTACCCGATAATCGACGGCGTTCCGCACATGCTTCCTGACGAGCTCAGGGAAAAGCCCTGATCGAGATTTCCACAACAGTTTCCGCGTCTCTCAGTTTTTCCGCAAGTTCTCTTGAAAAGTCGGCCGCGGATTTACCCGCCCGGATAGCGAGCGTCCTCCCGCAGACGAAGCTGCTTTTTCTAACCACCAGGTCTTTTGGATCGGTCAAGGTCAGCCCGGGGTTTCCAAATGCGCGTATTTCCTCAGAAATCCCGCCCGCCGTGACCGTTATCAAAAGCCCGCCGCCCGAACGGATGACATCCTTCAGCCCCTGATCGAGGTCCAGCGCTGCAATTTCGGCGGAAACCCCGATTATGCAATCCCCGTTCGGGCCCGCCTCACCATCCTTCGTAAGCATGAAAGTCGCCCCGTGTTTCGCCGTTATGTTCGGATGTCCTCTTGCCTTTATTTTCCACTCCATGCTATTCCCAAACGTCTTTAGAGTTCTCGGAGGATATTATTTTCGATGTTCGAGGAAGAGCGAGAGAGGCTTGTGGGAGATTTGATGAAATGGGGCTACCTGACCAAACCCGAATTGATCGCCGCTTTCAAAAAAGTCCCGAGAGAGGGATTCCTTCAAGAAAAATCGCAGGATCTGGCATACAGCGACCAGCCACTTTACATAGGGAATGGCCAGACGATCTCAGCCCCGAGCATGATTGCGATAATGATGCAAACGCTCGACCTCAAGCGCGGGCAAAGCGTCCTTGAAATCGGGGCCGGCTCAGGGTACAACGCCGCGCTTCTGGCAGAGGCCGTTGGGGAGAGCGGGAAAGTCGTCACGATGGAAAGGATATCCGAGCTCGCGGCGTTCGCCCGCGCGAACCTCAGGAAGACCGGTTACGGCCGAGTCAAAGTTGTGGTCGGCGACGGGACCCTTGGTTACGATGAGGGCGCGCCATGGGACAGGATCCTTGTCACAGCATGCGCCCCGAATCTGTCGCTTCCACTCCTGGCGCAATTGGCCCCCGGCGGAAAGCTCGGAGCGCCAGTCGGCGAGCACTACATGTTCCAGACCTGGAAGGTCGCGACGAAAATCAAGGGCGAGGAGATCAAGGTCGCGGATCACGGTGGCTGCTCTTTCGTCCCGCTCATCGGGGCATACGGCTGGAAGGAATAACTCAGCCAAACCATTTTTCAATCGAAGACTGATTCCTCTTGGCGGCCCCGCTGACCAATTTGTCTATCCCGCTCTGGACCCTTTCCTCCGAGAAATCGTGCTCGCCGCAAAGGAAACTTTTGATTCGTTCTGGGTCGGGCTCGCCCCACTTGATCTCGTACTTGTCTGTGGTGTCCGGCGTCAGGAAAATTTTCCTCACTTCCAGAGGGTCGACCTCGAATTTTTTCCCGATCTCAGTCTTCAGTATCTCCTCCATCGACCCGTGCTTTTTTACCAGTTCCAAAGCCTTTTTCGGGCCAATCCCCTTGATCCCCTCGTTGTAATCAGTACCAATCAGGATCCCGATGTCCACGAGTTGTTCCCTCTTTATCTCCAGACTTCTCAAAAATTCATCGAGCTTGATCACCTCGGGAGAGACGTGTACGAAGACGTCCTTTCCGGGTAGCTTTCGCCTGCCAGTTATCGCGAGGTTCCTGAGAAGCGTCGGCGCCCCGAACAGGAGGCTGTCGAAATCCTGGCTAGCGACCGCCCAGGCGTCACCCCTCAGAAGCATGTGCGAGGCCTGAGCCTCTCCCTCCCCAGGCGCCTGAACACAGGGGACGCCCATGCAATCCAGCAGCTTTTTCGACTGGTCGACCACAGTCTCGTCAACGCGTCCCGCGCGCTGAGCGTACTTCCTCGCGTCCTCGACCCTGCCCTCCTCAAGCGCCTTCTTCCACTCCGCCGCAGCCGCCGCCCGTGCCTGCTTCCGCTTCCGCACAGTCCTGAGTTTCAATATAGGCGGCTTTCCATCGAAAACGTATATCGGGCGTATCCCGGCCTCGATGAAATTCGACGTGCGGTAGAAGAGCCCTGAAAGATGGGAAGTTATCCGCCCCTTCGAGTCCCTAAGGAGCTCCCCGTCCCTCTGCCGAATTATCGACAGGAACTGGTAAAGGAAGTTCATCGCATCTATCGCGACGACTTTCCCTTGGAGCTCCTCGAGCTCCACTTTTTGCTTTGTTACAAGGTCACCGAGTTGGACTCCCATTTAAGGCACGGTAAAAATTCAGCTTAGTGATATTTGTATTTTCTGCTCAGTTGGATTGGGTTTCGGCAGGCGTTCCCCATTTTTCGCCCGGCATCCTTCTCACGACGGTTATCGGGATCGCCTCGTTATCGAACTCGAAGAGCGCGACCTCGATCGGGTCGGACAATCCTTCCGGGAGATCAATGAGAACAGGGGCACCCATCGCCACCTGGAGCGCGCGCGCGCCGATGATTCTCGCCTTTTCGTATTTAGTTATTTTTTTCTGGAAAATGTTTTTTTCCCCCGATCAGTAGCCCATTCCGCCCATCCCAGGCATCCCGCCCGGCGGCATTTCAGGGCCACCACCTTTCTCCAACTTCGTCGCGGCAATGACATCGTCAATCCTGAGGATCATCTCAGATACTTCGCTCGCCGATTTGATAGCCTGCGTCTTCACCCTCAGAGGCTCTACTATGCCCTGTTTCAGGGTGTTGAGCACTTTCCCGCTCATCACATCCAACCCGGTGGTCACCCCATCGGCCTTTTCATGGGCAGACCTGAGCTGCACGAGGATGTCTATCGGGTCCAGCCCAGCGTTCTCCGCCAGAGTTCTGGGTATGATTTCGATTGCATCTGCGAACGCGTTTATCGCGAGCGCCTCTCTCCCGCCAACGGTGTCCGAGTACTCTCTCAGACCCTTCGCCACCTCTATTTCGGGTGCCCCGCCGCCCCCGACAACCTTCCCGTCCTCGATAGCGGCAGATATCACGGATATCGCGTCATGCACGGCCCTTTCAACCTCGTCCACAACATGTTCAGTCCCTCCGCGCACGAGTATGCTGACCGCCTTCGGGTCCTTGCACCCCTCGACGAAAATCATCTGTTCGCCAGCGATTTTCTTCTCTTCCACGATGTCCGCGGTCCCGAGATCCTTCGGCGAAAAGTCCTTCAAGTTCGTGACTATCTTTGCCCCTGTCGCCTTGGACAGTTTTTCCATGTCCGATTCCTTGACCCTGCGAACGGCGGCAATCTTTGCTTTTGCGAGGTAGTGCTGTGCCATGTCGTCTATCCCCTTCTGGCAGAAGACGACGTTTGCGGTTGAATCCTCGACCTGGTTCACCATTTCCTTCAGCATCCTCTGCTCCTCGTCCATGAAGCTCTTGAGCTGGTCCGGGCTCGTTATGTTTATTTTCGCGTCGGTCTCCGTCTCCTTGACTTCCAGGGCGACGTTCAAAAGAGCGATTTTCGCATTTTCCACCCTCTTTGGCATGCCGGAGTGAGAAATGTCCTTGTCTAAAATTATTCCTTGGATTAGTTGCGAGTCGTCGGAACTCCCGCCGCTCTTCTTCTCAATTTTTATGTTGTCGATGTCTGCCTCGATTTTCTCGTTCGACTCGTCGGTTATCTGCTTGACGGATTTCACGCATATCTCGGCAAGCTTGTCTCCCCTCGCCTCCGACCCCTTGCTGCTCATTGCCGTGAGCGCGATTTGCTTCAGTACCTTGTCGTCGGCTTTTGTTATTGGAGTTGCAATCTTGTTCAAAATCTTGGATGCGTATTCGGCAGCCCGCCTGTAGCCAGCGGTGATTATCGTCGCGTGGATGTCCTGCTCGAGGAGTTCCTCCGACTTTTTCAAGAGCTCTCCTGCGAGCACGACGGCAGAAGTAGTCCCGTCCCCGACCTCGTCTTCTTGGGTTTTTGAAATCTCGACCATCATCTTCGCGGCCGGGTGCTCCACGTCCATCTCCTTCAAT
>DYTO01000021.1:0-12790 GCA_020725895.1 Candidatus Hadarchaeum sp.
GCGAGGCTCTTCATTTATTTCTTCCTGCTCACGGTTGTGCTGACGCTTTTCACTTACAACGATATCGTGATACTGACGATGACGCTCATAACTTTCTACGTAGCCAAGAACGCGAAGATAGATCCTATCCCCCTGCTGTTCGCGCAATTTTTTGCCGTGAATATAATGGGAATGGCGCTCTACATCGGGAACCCCACAAACATTATCGCGGCGGACGCCTACGGGCTCTCGTTCATCGACTTTGCGAAGTGGATGCTGTTGCCATCCTTATTCTCGAGCATCGCGTGCCTCGCTATCATGTGGCTTCTGTTCCGGCGGAGGGTCCCAAAGAAATTCAAGTCACCAAAACTTGACCCGGAACTTGCCATAAAGAACTACGGCGGGGCGATGTTCGGCTTCGCAATCCTGTCTCTAACGATAGTCTTCATGAGCATACCCACAGAACTTCTTCAAATCCCACTTTGGGTCATACCACTCTTCTTCGCGATAGTCCTGTTCCTTTACGACCTCGCAGCTTACCGTTCCAAAGTGTCCACGATAGTTTCCAGGGTTCCATGGAAAATCGTTCCGTTCCTGATCGGATTGTTTATAATCGTTGAGGGCTTGGCGACGACGGGTTGGACGGAACTCTTGGGGTCGCAGCTAGCGAAGCTGTCCGGGAGCACCGCATTGATGGTCATCGGCGTCTGTGTGCTTTCGTCGCTGGCGGCCAGCGTGATGAACAACCACCCGATGTCGATATTCTTCGTCAGGGCATTCGAGGGCGCTTCATTCGCTGCCCTGCCGCAGGTGGCTAAGCTCGGCTCGACTCTGGCGCTTATCGCGGGAAGCAACTTCGGCGCCAACATCACCCTGATAGGTGCGCTCGCCGGCATAATGTGGGCCAAGATCCTGGCCGACAAGGGTTGCAACATTAGCTTCTCCCAGTTCACGAAGTACGGCTTGATCACAATGCCGGTGATAATCATCGTCACCGCCTTGACGATTTTGGTCGAGATCGCGATTTTCGGCGTATGATTAAAGTTTGAATTTTTCGCGTTCTTTTTTAAGCGTGCAGGTGACTAGTGTTGGTGATTGGCTGAAGCTGGCTGTGATCTCGGACCCTCATCTAGGGACGAAGTGGGGAACTCCGCGCGAGGAGGATTCTTTCGACCAGTTCCAGGAAGCGATCGAGCGCTCGCTCGACATCGGCGCACAGATTATCCTGATACCCGGCGACATATTCGACACCCGCATCCCGAAGCTCGAGGTCTGGGAAAAGGCGCTCAGGATATTCTCAATCCCTCTCATGCGCGGGAGGAGCGATGTGAGTCTCGCAAAAACGATCGACAAGCCGACGGAGGAGATATCCCCGCTGGCTTTCAGCGGCGTCCCTGTTGTCGCGCTCCACGGGAATCACGAGCGGAGGACCAAGGGCCTGAAGAACCCCGTCGAGGCGCTCGAGGCAGCGGGGGAGCTCGTGCACATCCACGGCGCGACGCTCATCTTCGACACTCCAGATGGGAAGGTCGCGATCCACGGACTGAGCAACGTCCCCGACCAGCACCTCCTCGCGTCCATCCAGGCATGGAACCCGAAGCCCGTCGCCGGGGCGTTCAACATCATGGTCATACACCAGTCTGTAGGGAACTTCGTCTTCTCCACTGAGGAGAGGCCCTCGCTGGCGCTCGAGGACCTGCCGAAAGGCTTCGACATATACATATGCGGCCACGTGCACTTCAGGGCCGACGCCACAGTAGATGGCAAGAAGCTCATCCTCCCTGGGAGCACGGAGCGGACGCAGCTCCTCCTTGTCGAGGCGCAGAACCCGAAGGGATTCTACATGTTCGAGATCGGGAAGGTGATGAGGCAGGAGTTCGTCGAACTGAAAACGCCGCGAGATTTCGTCTACGAGGAGATGAGGTTCGAGAACGTCGACATCCCGGAGCTTTACGGCGCGACAAAGTCAAAGGTCGAGGAACTGCTGAGTCGCCCGCTCAAGAACAATGTGAAGAAGCCGATAATCAAGGTCAGGCTGGTCGGCACACTTGCGAAGACGGCTTCGAAGTCGGAGTTCGACGAGTATTCGATAATCGATGAGTTCAAGGACCGCGCGATCGTCAACATAGGAAAGGACGCTTTGGTCTCGCCCGGGCTCGAGGACAAGCTCCAGCTCCTGCGCGAGTTCAAGGAGAAGAGGTTGTCGATAGACGAGCAGGCGATGGCCCTCCTCGAGGAGTACCTGAAGGACGCCGAGCATGTGCGACCTTTCAACATCCGCGGCCTGTACGAGCTCCTCGTGGAGGAGCGGGACGAGGAGGCGCTCAAGCAGATCCTGAGCGTCGTTCAGAGCCTGACCGACACGGAGATCGGCGGTGACAAATGATAACTCTGGTCAAGATTAAGAACTGGAAATCCCACAGGGAGACCGAGCTCAAGTTCGGCGACGGGACGAATGTCCTCGTCGGGATGATGGGCGCAGGGAAGAGTGCCGTCCTCGACGCGATAACTTACGCGCTTTTCGGCACGCTGCCCGCCGCCAAGGCCCGCCGAATAAAGCTCGAAGACCTGATTTCTTCGCGACCCTCGCCAGCCGACTGGGCGGAAGTCGAGGTGTCTTTCAAGACGGCCGAGGGCGAGGACTTCAGGGTCAAGCGCCGCATCGAGCGTGGAAAAGGGACGACTCTCGCCGAGCTCAGGAAGGAATCCGGAGAGCTGATAGAGAGCGGGAGCTCCGACAGGGTCACTGAGAACGTGCAGGCGTTCCTGAAGATCGATTACGACCTATACGAGAGGGCGATATACTCCGAGCAGAACAGGCTCGACTACTTCCTTACGATCCAGAAGGGGAAGAGGATGGAGAGCATCGACGAGCTCCTCGGGATAAACAAGCTCGAGAACGCCAGGCGCGGGATGGGCGCCCTCGCAAACAGGCTGACGGAGCAGGCCGGGGACCTGGAGATGCGGGCGAAGCAGCTCGAGCAGGACGAGTCGCTTGCCGCCCTGCCGAAGATCGAGCAGGAGATAAGGGACCTTGAACTTGCCGCCTCGCGCAACCGGGGCCTGCTTGAAAGCATGAAGAAGGAGCTCGACCAGGTGAGCTCGAAGTACGAGGAGTTCAGGGCTCTTGAAAGGGATATCTCAACTTTGAACGCGAGATATCTCCAGCTTAGCGCGACCGCCTCGAGCATGGCCGAGCAGGTGAAAAAATACTTGGAGGAACTAGGTCCGAAATCAAAACTTTCATTGGACGAACTCATCCAGCAGTCGAAAGTCATAGAGGCCGACTACCGGGCGAATGAAGCCTCTCTGCAAAATCTGAGCTCTGAGTACCTTTCTGCGAGGGTCCAGCTCCAGTCACTTGAGGACGCGCAGAAGAGGCTCTCATCGGAAATCGGGAAGATCGAGCAAGAGCTCCAGCAGCTCCAGAACCTGAAGAAGGAGATTGATGTTCAGAAGCCGAGGGAAATAGAATTCCAGGTCACGAACATAGACGAGGAGCACAGGAAGGCTTTGAGCGAGCATGCGGCGGTGAACGCGAAGCTCAACGGCCTGAAGGAAGCCGCCGAAGACCTTTCAAAAGCAGAGGCCTTCTGCCCGGTCTGCGAGAGCCCGCTCAGCGAGGCCAAGAAAAGCGAGCTTTTGGCGAGGAGGCGCGGAGAGATGGAATCGCTCGAGCAAATATCGCGTGAGCTTTCGGCCCAGGCGCAAAATGTCAGGCAGGAGCTGGAAGCGAAGAGGCAGTTGCTTCAGAAGATGCTCCTTGTCGAGAAGGATGTCGAGAGGCTGCCTGGGAAGGAAACTGAATACTCCAAGCTGCGGGAGGATCTTCACGTCGCCAGCCAGAAAATTCCCGACATTCGCGCCAACCTTTCTGGGCTCGAGGCAAACGTCCAGCGCGCGAAGGGCGAGACTGAAAAATCCCAGCTCGAATATTTGGACTCCAGGCAAAAGATTGAGACGAGGAAAAATCTGGACGAGCTCGAGGCGAGGTTCAAAGGGGTCGAGATCGAGAGGGCCGCGACCAAGCAAAAGCTCAACGGTCTCAGAGCGACATACGACGAGTCGAAATTCAGGGAGATCGAGCAGAAGAAAAATTCCCTGTCGACCGAGTACGGGAGGATGGAGCAGCAGATCCGCGGCGACATCGTCCTGATGGAAGCGAAGAAGACGACCGTCGCGGAGATAAGGGGAAAGATTTCCACGATCAAGCGCTTCGAGGTCGAGTCGAAATATCTGAGGACCGCGTCCCAAGCGCTCGGCACGATCCAGAATGCGATAACAAAAACGCAGGCGGCACTGAGGCAGCAGTTCCTCGAGAGCGTGAACGTGGTCATGAGCGACATCTGGGAGAGCATTTACCCCTACAGGGATTTCGTGAGCGTCAGGCTGACCGTCGAGGGGACGAAGGGCGGCGACTACACCCTGCAACTCAGGGACCACTCTGGAAACTGGATTCCTGTTGAGGGCGTGGCGAGCGGCGGGGAGAGGACCGACGCAGTCCTCGCGCTCAGGATAGCTTTCGCGATGGTCCTCGCGCCCAACCTGCGCTGGATAGTCTTCGACGAGCCCACCCACAACCTCGACGCGCAGGGGATAGAGGAGCTGGCGAAGATAATGAGGGAGCGCCTGCCGGAGATCGTCAGGCAGATTCTCCTGATCACGCACGAGGAGAGGCTGGAGGGCGCGGTAAGCGGTTACCTGTACAGGTTCCACAGGAACAAGACTGTGGACGAGCCAACATTGATAGAACAAGTTTCGGTGCCTGAGAGCTATGAGTGAGAATATCGCCTGCATCAGGGGGCAGACGAAGCTCGTGGGCCGCGGCGTCTACAGGAATGTCTACAAGATTGGGGCGTTCGCTCTGAAAGTCAATCAAACGGAGGAGCAGGGCGTGAAAAAACTCCACGCGATCGCTTTGAAAACAAACAAGATGAATCTCGAAGTCAGGAAAAAACTTGATTTCTTCCCGAAGTACTACGGGGCTGTTTTGACTTCTGTGGAGTCCGGCGGGAAGACGAGGCCCACGGTTGTTTCCTTCCACGAGTACGTCAGGCCCGGGCCGCTCTATTCGCTGAAGTCGTTTCGAGCGGCGATAGACATAGTCGGGCTGGCCGCGAAGAACGGCATGATGGTCGACATAAAGCCCGGGAACTTCGGGGAAAAGGGCGGGAAGGTGTACTACATTGACGAGTCCGGGGTAGGGAAGGGCCCGATTCCGCCCGACGTTTTGGAGGACATCGCAGCCATGGTCGATTCCGTCGGGCCGAAGTTGAAAACAGTGAAGCCCAAGTTGCCAAAAATAAAACCCGTGAAACCGAAGCTGCCAAATATAAAAGTCAAGCCGAAGTTCCCCAGGATAATATATGGCGCGCCCAAGATTCCGAAGATAAAATATTCCAAGCCGAAATTGCCCAAGCTGAAAGTCAAGCCGAAGATTCCGAAGCTGAAATCACTTCGTAAGAGGCGATAGTTCCTTCACTATGTTTTCGACGATCTCGGAAGAGCCTCCAAGGTAGGATGCCGGGTCGAGAAGTTTCCCCAGCTCTGCCTTTGGGATGTGGCGCGTCACTTTGGGTTCCGCGACCAGGACGTCCAGAAGCGGGGAATTTTTCTGGATTGCCTTCGAAGAGCATTCGCGCATCAGCGCGTGCGCGCCCTGCCTGTTCATTCCGAGGCGTGCGAGCTCAATCATCACTGCCTCGGCCATGTTGAGCCCCCGCGTCAGCTGCAGGTTCCTCCTCATCTGCTCCGGGTAGACCCGCAGGTCACCAAGGACTACCTGCGCCATCTTGAGGACGTCGTTCATCATCAGGAAAGACTGTGGGAGAAGGATGCGTTCGCATGAGGAGTTCGTCAGGTCGCGCTCGTGCTCGAGGACGATGTTCTCCATCGCCGCCGAGACCTGTGCGCGGATGACCCTCGATATCCCGCAAATCCTCTCGCACCTTATCGGGTTTCTCTTCTGCGGCATCGTGCTGCTCCCCACCTGCTTCTCGCCGAAAGGCTCGGAAAGCTCGCCTATCTCCGTTCGCTGGAGGTTCCTTACCTCCCTCGCGATCTTCTCGAAAGTACCCGCGAGAAGGCCAAAGAAAGTTATCAGCTCTGCGAACCTGTCGCGCTGGAGTATCTGGTTGGACGCCTGCGCCGGGCTCAAGCCAAGCTCTTTCATCGTGAGCTCCTGAACTTTCAACCCTTTCTTGCCCCACGCTGCGCCCGTCCCGACAGCGCCGCTCATCTTCCCGACGAGCACCCGCGACTTCAGCTGCTCGAGCCTCTGGATTTGGCGGCCGACCTCTGAAGCCCAGATGGCGGCCTTCATCCCGAAAGTCGTTGGAACGGCGTGCTGTCCGTGCGTCCTCCCAACCATTATCGTGCTCTTGTGCTTGCTCGCCAGAGCCAGCAAAATCTTGAGAATCGCTTTGAGATCCTTTTCAACTATCTTCAGTCCGTCCCTGATCTGCAGCGCGGCGGCCGTGTCGAGGACGTCGTTGCTCGTCGCCCCGAAGTGGACGTATCTGCCCGACTTTCCCGCGGCCTCGGAAAGGGCGAGGACCAGTGCCATCGTCTCGTGGTTGACTATGCTCTCGAACTCGCAAATCCTCTCGACCTTCACGCTCTTGGTGTTGGCGTTCCTCGCGATGTTGCTGGCGTCGCTCGCCGGGATCAGCCCGACTTTCGCCAAGGCCTTCGCGAGGGCCGCTTCCACATCTAGCATGCTCTGGAACCGCGCGTCGAACTCGAATATCGCGCGCATCTTCTTGCTTCCGTACCTTTCTTCTATCGGATGGACAGGCATTCAACCCCAATCGACAAGCTCGGGCTCGAAATAAAGCTTTGCGGTCGGTAAGTTTGCAATCTTTGTGTAGTTGTAAACACCCCTGTTGACATCACACTTTGTCAAGTCCCCACTTTACAATCCAGATCGTTTGTCAAGTCCCCACTTTACAAAATCAAGCGCTCTCGTTTTCGGGCACCGGCGCCTCTTCGATCTCATGCGCCTGCTTCCTGATGCTCCGCGCGATCTCCGTGCCGATGTAAGGCACCTTGGCCAGCGATTCTTCCGTCGACTTCTCGATGTCCGAGAGCTTCCTGAACCCCGCCCTGAAGAGGCTGCGCGCCCTCACTCGCCCGATTCCCCGAAACTGAACGAGCTCAAGCAACTCTTCCTTCACCCCGTACCTTGTCCTGTCCTGAAGCCTTCTCAGCGGCGCGAGCGCCTTCCCTGTCTTGAATAGGCTCGCGAGCTCGTGAGCGCCGTAAAGCAGCCACTTCGCCGTCTCAGCCTTTCGACGGATGTCGCCCGCACCGATCCCGAACCTCTCGTGCAGGTCGTCCTCGCGTGTCTCGTCCACCCACATCTTCAGGAGTTGCGCTGTCTTGAGTTCGGCAAGAAGCATCTCAAACTTCTCGGGCTCGCGGTGATAATCGGGAATCTGCGCGATGAGCTCCTTCATATGCTTTTTGAAGAACTGCTCCATCTCCTCGTACTCGTGCTCGCGCAGGTAGAGCGTGCCCATATCCGGCGTCTTGCATATCAGGTGGAGGAGGCCGATGTCCGTCGGCTCCGACGTGACACCAGTCAAACCGTCGCGGAGAACCACGGCCGAAAGCGGGTCAATGTACAGCCTCGAGACTCGCTCGCCGAAAGGCGTCGCGATGAGGAGCTTGTTCTGCCGCCTGATCATCTCCTCCCTCTCGAGGAAATCGAGGACCAAGTCGACCACCCGCGAGACCTCCCTCGTCCCGTACTGGTATGCGAAAAACGTCTTCTCCATGAACTCCATCAGCCCACCCTCGTCCGTGACATAGCCCGCGGCGATCGAGGCGAGGACGTGAGTGCGGAGGGCTGGCTCAGTGGCGAGCTTCGACGTTATCCTCTCGGGCTGCGCGAGGATGAACTCGTCGAAAAGGGCTTCTGCCTCCCCCTTGCCGCGGGCGATCAGCACAGCCTCTCCATAATCGTCGTACTGCGGCCGCCCGGCGCGGCCCGCCATCTGGTGGAACTCCAGCACGGGGATGAACTGCATCCCAAAAGGCTCGACGTAGCGCCTGTAGTCACGGATTATCGTCCGACGCGACGGAAGATTAACACCCGCGGCGAGAGTCGGAGTCGCGCAGATGACCTTAACCAGATTTTTCCTGAACGCGTCCTCGACTGCCTTTCGCTGAGCATGGTGGAGCCCCGCATGGTGGAAAGCCGTCCCCTTGCGCACGCTGTCTGCAAGCTGGCGGCAAGTCCGCGTCGGCTCGCCCAGCGCCCCCTCGATTATTTTCGCAACAGCCACGAGCTTCTCTCGGTCTTCGCCCGAGATGAAATCATTGATGTATTTAGTCAGCATGGTTGCCGTCGCCTGTGCAGAGCGGCGGTTGTTCACGAAAACAAGAGCCTGTCCGCCCTCCCCCACGGTCTGGACAGCGAGCGCCGCGACGTCCTCCTCCGCATCGACATTGACCGCCTTCTTGCTCTCGTCGTCGAACTCGATCTTCCTGCGATAGTAGACGCCCTTCTTCAGCGGCACCGGCCTCCAGTCGCTCTTTACAAGCTCCGCACTGAGCCACTCCGCGATCTCGTCGGCGTTCTTTATCGTGGCGCTCAGGGCGATAGTCTGTAGCTTCTGGTTGACCTGCTTGAGGCGCGCCGTCAGGACCTCGAGCGTCGGGCCGCGCCCGGGCTCGTCGATCAGGTGAATCTCGTCCAGCACGACGACCGACGCCACGTCAGCGAGCCACTTCGCGCGGTGCCTCAGCAACGAATCGACCTTCTCGGAAGTCGCGATCAAAATGTCATACTTCGAAAGCCGCGGGTCGACATAATCAAAATCCCCAGTGCTTATCCCGACCCTCACGCCGAGTCCCTCGTACTTCTCCTTGAACTCCTCGAACTTCTCGCTGGCGAGCGCGCGCAGCGGGACTATGTAGATGCACTTGCCGCCTTCCTTCAGGACGGATTTCAACATGACGAGCTCGGCGATCAAAGTCTTCCCGGAAGCCGTTGGCACCGCCATGACGAGGTTCTTGCCTTCCAACGCCCCCTTCTCAAGCGCCTCGGCCTGCGGCGGGTAGAGTTCATTCACACCAGCACCACCAAGCTTCTCAGCCACGCCTTCAGGCAACCCGTATTTCCTGCAAACTTCCTCGACTTTCAACCGAACACCATCAAGAAAATATGCCTCTAAGCAAATAAGTTATGAGAAAATGGACGAGAAAATGACAGCTTGCCATGATATTGTGCAAAAGATAACTGGCGGAAAAATCGTCGACAGGCGCGGCCTCGCCAGGGCGAAGCTCCAGGCCTGCCGCGACTTTGGGCTGGAAAACCCACCGAAAAATTCCGACATCCTGGCAGCGGCTTCGGCCACCGAGAAAAGCGCCGTCGTGAAAGTGCTGAGGCTGAAGCCCGTTCGCTCGATATCTGGAGTCTCCGTCATCACCGTGATGCCGAAGCCCTACCCTTGCCCGAAGGACGAGCCGTGCATATACTGCCCGGGAGGGCCGAAGTACAACACGCCGTCCGCATACACGGGAAAGGAGCCCGCGGCGGCCAGGGCATTGCAGAGCAATTACGATCCCTACGTCCAGGTGAGCAGCCGCGTGAAGCAGCTGCAGGACATCGGGCACGAGGTCGACAAGGTTGAGCTGATAGTTTTCGGCGGGACGCTCACGGCCTATCCGCAAGATTACCTGGAGAATTTCACTGTTGAGTGCCTGAACGCAATTTCAGGCGCGCGCGCGAAAACCATCGAGGAGGCGCAAGCCGCGGCCGAGAACGCCAAGGTAAGGATAAGCGACATCGCGATCGAGACCCGCCCCGATTGCTGCCGTGAAAATGATGTCGACCTGATGCTGAAGCTTGGTGCGACGAGAGTTGAGCTTGGGGTGCAGACTGTTTATGATGATATTTACAAGCTGGTGAACCGCGAACACACGGTAAAAGACGTTGTGGCCGCCACCCGAACAGCGAGGGACGCCGGATTCGCTGTCGTCTACCACATGATGCCGGGGCTGCCGGGATCTGATTACTCGCGCGACCTTGAGATGTTCAAGACGATTTTCGAGGACGAGGACTTCAAGCCCGACGCGCTGAAGATCTACCCGACGCTTGTGATGCCCGGAACGAAGCTACACGAGCTCTGGCAGCGCGGCGAGTACAAATCTTACCAGTTCGAAGAAATCGTGAAACTGATCTCAGAAGTTAAAAAGTTCGTGCCCCCGTGGGTGCGAATCCAAAGGATCCAGCGCGACATCCCGCTAAACCTCGTCTCGGACGGTATGACGCGCGGCGACTTGCGAGCCCTAGTGCAGCGGAGGATGGCGGAGCAGGGGGCAAAGTGCAGGTGCATACGATGCCGTGAGGTCGGGCATGCAAAGTACAAGTCTGATTTAGAACCCAACCTTGACGACATTAAAATAAAAGTCGAGAAATACGCAGCATCGGAGGGTGAGGAATATTTCATAACTCTTGAAGACGTTGAGCAGGACATCCTAATCGGCCTTCTAAGGTTGAGGGCGCCGTCTTCGAAAGCGCACAGGCCCGAGGCCAAGAGCGAGAGGTCCGCCCTCGTTAGAGAGCTGCATGTCTTTGGTCCGCTGGTCAGGGTCGGTGAAAAGGCCTCTGGTGACGATTGGCAACACAGAGGTTGGGGTGAGCAATTGATGCGGGAAGGCGAGAGGATTTCGCGGGAGGCACTGGATGCCACGAAAGTGATCGTCTTGGCAGGCATCGGGACGCGCAACTACTACAAGCGCTTCGGATACGAGAGGGAAGGGCCTTTCGTGACAAAGAGACTTTGAAGCAACACAAAGCACGTAGAATAAACTAAATCGTCTGCCGCGCGAACAGCTTCCCCCCGCACTTGGGGCACATGTTCGCCGCCAGCGGGGCAATCGCGCCGCAATATTCGCAAGCAGTCACGACGATTTTCTCAGGGATGGCCTGAGCTTGTGTCTGTGTTTGAACTTGTGCATAGGGCGGGATTATGCTGACGGTCGTCTCGTAAGTTATATCGGGACGTCCCTTGACGGCGACCACTCCCTTTATCACCCGCACTATGTCCATGCCCGGCGCCATCCCAACGATTGGGAGGTTGATGCTGAATGGAAATTTTTCCTTTTTTTCTTTCGAGATATCGCACGGCCCGAAAATGCACATCCTATCCTCGTGGATCGTTCTCTTCTCCTCGACAGTTCTCGGCACCACGCCCCCATGCCATACTTGCCGCGGGGATAGCAGCGAGTGACGTAGCAAGATTCGATTATTTTCACCCCCAGCCGGACCTCGTCTGCATGAACGGATTCGCCCGGGTCCAAAAGGACATTTCCGGTTATCGGCTCGTCCTCTGGAAATGCCGACTTGTCGAACGCGACCCCAAGGTTCGCGTTTATCGGATTCAATTTGCCCAGTATGCCCAATTCATCACCGACCGATATTCTCAAACTTTTACCGGCGCCCCGCAGTTCGGGCATTTCTTTTCTTCGGGAGGAATCTTCGACTTGCAGTACCTGCATGAGATCGGGCCCCCCGTGACCAGCAACCCTCCCTTCAGAGACGCGTTCTCGAAGTAACCTTCCGAGAGCATTTCGCTTATGTAGCTTTTCGCGGAGGCCACTTCTATCCCGGCGTGCGTCGCCACATCGTGCATCGAAACTTCGCCCTTTGATTTCAGCGCCTAGTTCGTGTAGTCAGCTATTTTTTTCTTTGTGGCGTTGCTTTCAGCAACGGAGCCGGACAATTTTTCATACGCGCTGTTCTCCAGGACGTGCTTCCACGCGATGATGATCATGGCAAGTCCGGCCATGCCGCCCATCGCGGTGTAGTACAAGCCTATGGAATTGTTGAGATACAGAAAAGCAATCGAGCAAATCACTACAACACCTCCGATGATCAAGGCCGCCGCGAGAATTTTCGCGCTTTTAGAAGCCAACCTTAGATTCACGAGATTACCCCTATGATGGACTGTCAACTCACTTCTTGATCGTCGCGCCACAATTGGGGCATTTTTTATCTGCAGACGGTACAGGTTTCCCGCAATACGGGCAAGGCATGACGTCTCTCACCAGCCACCCTTTATCGATGCGGGTGTCTTCGAAGAATCCTTCTTCGACCATCTCGTCCAGATACTTTTTCAGCATGACGTTGTTAAGTTTAAATTTCTTCGCCTCCAGCCCCTTGGATATTTCAATGAACGAAACCTTCCCCTTGGATTTAAGGATCGGGTTTGCAAAGTCAGAAATGTTTTTCTTTATTCCCTTGGCCGCAAGTCTTATCGAGGCGCCCGCCGCCATCGCTGTCATAGCAATCCCAATCGCAAACATGATTGTCATCGATATTTCAGCTGTGTTGAACGGTTGGTTGTCTGCAGGATCTACAGACTCGATTAATTTGAACCCGGCAAATGGCCCGAACAAAGCCAACGCCGCAAAAAAACATATAATGAAGCCAGTTAACGCAACAATTCCGTAAACATGTCCCTTGGTTCTTTCGGACATCAAAATATCACTTACTCACGGTCATCTTCTTCCCGCAGCTTGGGCAGAACTTTGTCCCAGCAGGAACTTCCTCGCCGCACTTGGGGCACTTTGTGGTCTTGGACTTTGCGATTTTCCCACCGCATTCGGCACAGAACTTTGAGTTTGACGGGACATGTGCGCCGCAGTTGGGGCAGACAACCAGAGGGGCTGCCGCGGCCCCACCTGCAGGCTGCTGCATCATCTGGGGGATCAGGACCATCCCGGCCCCCAGCCCGGCGCCCGACGACTTCCCTAGCTCCTTCGCCGATTCCTTCATGGTCTCCATCCTGAGAACCTCCGA
>DYTO01000021.1:12800-14015 GCA_020725895.1 Candidatus Hadarchaeum sp.
AAGGCGCGGTCTTTCCGGATTGCATCCAGAACAGCCTGTCTCGGTATTGCGCCTCCGTGTCGATGCCCTCGAATTTCAAGTCAATGAGTTCAATCCCGAGCCTCTTGAAGGCATCCAGGACGTGTGCCTTCGCAGTCATCGACGTTTCATCCAGTTTCGTGAAGACCGTGGCCAAATCGTACTGGGAAAGTTCGTCGATCATCTTCTCGTTGACAAAACCCCTCAGGAACTCGTTGACATCAACAGTGTGGTACGCGCCTTGCCCGCCCACTACTTCCGTCACGAACAGCTGAGGGTTCTCGATCTTGAACCAAAACCCGCCGTGCGCCATGAGCGGGGCGAGATCAGTAGTCTGCGCCCTCACGCCGTACTTCCCGTCGAACTGCTTTGTTGAAACGAAAATTACCATGCATTTGAACGGCGTGTCCTTGTATCCAGCCAGCCTTGTCAAAAGTTTGGTGACGAGCGGCAGGTTCCGCGTCGTGAGCGTGTGCCTTCCTGGCCCGAGGACGTCGTAGGTCTTCCCGTCCCTGAAGAAGACGGCCGCCTCCATCTCTTTCACTATCAGCTGGGCGCCCCACTTTATGTTTTCGTCCGGATATTTCCAGACGATCTTGCCCGGCTCGTGCGTTTCCCACTCTATTACCTGCGGCATCAGATCTCAACTCCCATGATGACTTCCTTCCTCTCGTTAAAGCTGCTTTCCAAATCTTCTATCATGACCCTGAGTTCGCCGATTTTGTCGCTCGCGCTTTCGAAGTTATCTCCAAGGGCATCCTTCTTGAACTGCTTCACCTTCGTCTCGATCTCCTTGGCGCTTTCGACCATCTTGAGATCGAAGTCTATCATCCTTTCCAGGTCGTCCTCCTCTATCTTGACGGCGTTGTAGAAACCGGAGTATCCAGATGGCGCGTGGTTTATCAGCTCGGCCACCCTGTCGAACTTTGCCACCACCCTGTCGAGCTCGCCCATCGGCCCCGTGACCTTGTTGATTGCCAAGCGCTGGAATATCTCCCTGAGGTTGGACTTCGCGTCTGCAAGCTTCCGGTAGATGTTGTCCCTGATGAGCCTGTCCGCCTCGCGCCTCAACTCCTTCTGCTTATACCCCTTGAACCCGGGAATGGCGCCGGCTATCCTCTCGGTGCGCGATGTCTCCTTCTCCACCTTTTTCAAAATCGATTTTTCTTTCATCGGACCCCATTCAAATTCGAAAAC
>DYTO01000021.1:14025-15071 GCA_020725895.1 Candidatus Hadarchaeum sp.
GACTCAGTGAAATTAGCGTTCCGCAGTATTCGCAAGGCACCTTGATCTTTTCCTGAACAACGATCCTGACTATCCCGCTAAACCCGAGGTCCGAGTAAATGTTCTTCGAAGAACGCAAAAGTTTCCAGACGCCCTCCGACATGTAGCTCGACCTGCTCTCTCCGAACATGTCCCTCGCGCCATTTTCACGACGGCTTTCCCGCTCAAATCAACGACGAGGACTGACAGGTGCGCAGTCGGCTTTGCTCTCGTGTCGATGTCGAACGGAAATTCGTTTTCAGAATATGTCGCGATGTGAGACTGGCCCGCGATCTTGATTTCGTCGTGGAATAGAATTTTTTTCACAACTTCTCCTTCAACGATTGGCCATAGGATCTCGGTCACGCGAACGCCGAGCCTGATCTCCTCGGCGAAGAAATAAGCATCCGGTTCCATGATTATCTTCCCTCTCAATCTTCCGTCCTTTGCAAACATAGGCTCGTTGAACTTGAATTCTTGCACCCATCTTCTCGCCGCAACAACTCTGCAAAACCGACTATAAGCTAATCGCAAGGTAGTCATCGAGAAAGCTTCGCGCCGCAGTTCGTGCACCTGGAAGCTTCTATCGAGACAATAGTGCCGCAATATTTGCACGCGACCTTGATGACTTCCTTCACCACGACTTGACCCTGCGCGGGAGCCGCCGCGTAACTCTGGATCACGTTGAACCCGATCTCGTTAGTTTTGTCGGGGCGGCCCTTTACCGCGACCACACCCTTTATCCTGCGATCGATCGCGCCGTTTGGCATCATCGGCCTCAGTGGCGGGACGTTTACGTTGAAGGGGAATTGTTCCCGCTGTCCTTTCGTGATATCCAGCGGCCCGGAGACCCTGACGTTTTCCACGTGGAGGGGCTTCGTCTCCCTGACCGTGTGCTGCACCGGTCGGCCATTTTGCCAGGTCGTGCGCGTGGTGTAGTAAGACTCCGTTACTTTCACCTCGAGCCTTATCTCGTCTGCGCGAACCGCCTCGTCGGAATCAAGAGAGATCCTGCCCGTTACCGGCTC
>DYTO01000022.1 GCA_020725895.1 Candidatus Hadarchaeum sp.
AGGATTAGTTGGAGGAACAACACCAAATCCTGTCGATGGAAGGTTATATTTTTCAAAGTCTCCGGCGTTAGAAGAATCTGCAACTCTTACATATGAAATGAGTCCACGCAGTTTTTCTGGAACTTAGTCCGCTCACGTCGTGTTAACTGAAGGATTAATTTGGGTAAGCAGCGGTGAAAACTCAATCGTGTTTGAGAACAAATATCTCGTAGAAAACGTACAATTATCAACGGGCGAGTTGACCCAAATACGTGGGTAGTAAGATCAATTGAAACTGGAAGCTGGGGCATTGAAGCATTTTTAACAGATGAAAATGCCCCATTGGAGATGACGATGGAAAACGAGTCCGTATCTCATGAATTTGGATATTTTGGTGGGAAAAACCGTCACCCTCTATGTTTTTGAAAATTCAGCGTATACCGAAGAGGAGCTTGAAAGACAGAGAGAAACACTAACCACGTTGGTTATTGAATTAATTATTTTATTCTGGATAACGCTCATGATACTGTCTATCAGAAAAAATCGTTCTAAGTAACTTGCAAGTAAAAACAGTATAGAATTCTTCAATCGGCTTTTTTCGACGATTTCCAGATATCGTCGCCTACGTGGTGCAGGTTTTTCACGACCTTCCCCTTCGGTCCCTTGATCTCCGCCCCACCGACAAGCGCTCGTCCCACCGCCAGGGGCTTCCCATGGCGCTCATCCACAACTAGGATTATCTCTCCAGCCTCGATTTTCTCGTCGGCGGAGACTATCCCCGGCGCCATTATGTCCGCGCCCTTCGTCACGAAAGGCACCGCCCCCATGTCCACAACCACCTTTTTCAACTTCACATTCTCGACCGCCGTGAGGAGCGGCACAGGCTTCCCCTCGTGGAGCATCAGTATCGGCTCCCTTTCAACCGCGATTATCTTCTCCCCGCTGTCCAGCTCCTGGACCTCGATCGCCCCCTGCATGATTTTCTTGACATCCTCGAGCTCACCGGACAGCTTGCCCAGAATCTCCCGCGTCTCGTCCTTCCTCATGTGGTATCTCCTGACTATTGCCATGAAAAGAGTTCGCGAAAAAACCTTAAATAAACCGCTGGAGAAAGGTAGTAGATTTCTATGGCACAGAGACCACTAGACGTCCTGAACCGCGCACTGGGATCGCAGGTGCTCGTCGGGCTGAAGGGAGGGCGAGAATTCAGAGGAAAACTCGCGGGCTTCGACGTGCACGTGAACCTCGTGCTTGAAGATGCGGAAGAGATACAGGGAACCGAAGCTTCCAAGAGGTACGGGACGCTGGTAATTCGTGGAGACAGCGTAGTCTACATCTCACCGGCGGAGTGATGACCCATGACGAGAGGAACCCCTTCGATGGGCAAGCGGCACAAGGTTATCCACATAAAATGCCGGAGGTGCGGGAGGCGGTCATACCACGTTCAGGACAAGGTCTGCGCTGCTTGCGGTTTCGGGACCACGGCAAGGTTTAACAGGTACAACTGGAAGGTCAAGACTGTGCAGAGGAAGAGGTTGAGGTGAAAAAGTGAAAGGGCAGATTGGAATCAATCACTGGCCTGAGGAAGGCGAAATGCCGGAAGGGCTCGCTCCGAGGGTCGCGGTTTCGATAGTCGTCGGGATTTCCTGGCTGATTTTCCTCGTAGTTTGGCTTTCTTCTGGGCGTCGAACTTAACATATACCAGAACTTGGCAATTTTCATACTCTCTCTTTTGGTCGTCGCGGCGATTATGTGCCCGATGTGGGTAATGTGGGGCATGAAGCACGCCAAGGAATTCAAAAAGGCCGAGAAGCGGCCAGCGAAGAAGAAAAAGTAAGCACCTACTTGCGCTCCAATCCGAACCTTTTGAAGGTGTTCTCCCTTTCCTTTTTCAGAACCAGCTCGAAGAAACGATTTGAGACGTAGCGTTCTTTTACCACGATCTCCTTCGCGGCCGAGGGCGTTATCCCCCGCCCGGCAAGTGCTATCGCGGAGATCTTCCCGTGTCCCGCGATCAGTTTCGAGGTTTCGTTGAGCTTGCCCCAGGGCTGGACCTCCCTGCCCCGCTCGAAGAGGTCTATCGCGCGCCTGACCTCCTCTTCAGGCTCCTCGACCATCCCGAGCCTTTCGGAGCCGCAGACCGGGCATTTCGGGGATTCGTCGAGGTCGTATACTCTCTTTTCTTCGATGTATTTTTTGCAATCGAGACATGCGAACGTTCGCATCTCGCTCAGGAGGCGGCTCTTTGCCGACGCTATCGCAAGCACTTTCGCCCGCCCGTGGATCACCGGCTCGAGGACCGTCCTGCGCTCGCGCAAAATCTGCGACGATATCGGCGTCGAATCATTCAGCTTCCCGAACGAAATTATCGAAATCTTTCCTTTCTTTATGTCGCCCAGGACATCCAGGGTCTGCTCGAGGTCGAGGTCCCTTGAGACAACCTCATTGAACGTCTCCTCGAAAGCGGGCGTGCCCTTCAGAGCGCGCACAAGCTTGTCGAGAATCGCGCTTGTTATCTCGGCCTCCCGCTCAACGACGCCCATCCTGCGCCCGACCTGCGCGAGGCGCCACCTGAAGAACCTGCTTTCCTCGATTATCTGGCGGAGGTCGCGCTTGAGGTCCTTGCTAAGCTCGCCTTTCAGGATCTCGACGATTTTCTCAGGCTCGAGCGACTCCGAGCGGAGCATTATCCTGTACGGGTCGATTGTCGCCGCGACAGAAACTCCGAGTTCAGTCGAAAGCTTGAAAGCGAGAAGCCTGGCGAGCGTGCGGTTGACCAGCGTCCCGAAGCACGAGTTGACTATGCACAGGTCTCTGACCTGCTCGACCGTGATGACTTCGTCCGTCGGGATTGCTAGCCCCCCTCCGGCTTGTTGGCGAACGTTCGCCATCGCCCTCTCGACGGCCTCTTTCATCTCCTCGCGTCCCTCCGCGATTTCGGAAACGGCATCCTCGAACTTCGCGCCAGATTTCATTTTCTCCACCATCTCGCCCCTTGCTCTTCCGACATCCTGCGCCACCGCGAACGGGACCGGGATTTCCTCGCCTATCCAAGTAGGGATGGCGCCTATCAGGTCGTCGTCGCTCTTAACGAAGACCTTGTTCCTGAAAACTTGGATTATCTTCCAGACCTCGCCGCCGATCACGAACTTCACCCCGGGCTCCCCGTACTCCGCGACGAATGACTCGTCCAGCACCCCGACGGGCTGGTTTCGCTCGTCGTCAACGACAAGATATTGCTTGAACTCGGGGATCATCGAGAGTCCGCCGAAATAGAACTCGAAAAGCCTCTCGTTTTTCCCGAATCTCGAAAAAGTGCCCTTTTCCTTGTAGAACCTCAAAAGCCTCCTCTCAAGGCTCTGCGCGAATTCCAGCGCCTTCTCGACGTCCTCCAAGGTCAGGTCGCGGAAAGGGTAGGCGCGCTTGAAAACTTTCAACACTTCATCTACCTTCACCTCCCTCTTCTCGACGAGCATCGCGACCATCGAGTGGAAAAGTACGTCCATTGGTTTTTCCTGGACTGAAACCGGCTCAAGCTCCTTGGACCTGGAGCGGTTGGCGATCACCACAGACTCCATCGCGTCGTCCGGGTCCTGCACGACTATCACCCCCTTCGAGACCTCGCTTATCTTGTGGCCGCTCCGCCCGACCCTCTGGAGGAGCCTCGTCACGTCCCTCGGCGAGTTGTACTGGATGACGAGGTCGACGCGCCCGATGTCTATCCCGAGCTCAAGCGATGATGTGCAGATTATCCCCTTCAGCTCGCCGGACTTGAGAGCGCGCTCGGCCCTCACCCGCGCGAAGCTCGAAAGTGAGCCGTGGTGGACGCTTATCGGGAACTTCATGTCCCAGAGCCTGAACCTGCTCCCGAGGATCTCGCTCATCGGCCTGGTGTTCGTGAAGACAAGAGTCGAATTGTGCGAATCTATCAGGTCCTTCATCACCCGGAGCCGGGCCGCGACTTCCGGGAAAGTGTAGAGCTTTCGCGCCAGAGCGTCGTCGCGCTTCGTCGCTTTCGGGTATGCGACGTTCAACTCTACCCCCTTGGCGACGCTGACGTCGACGATCTCGCACAGCCTGTCAACCCCGACGAGGAACTTTGCGACCTCCTGCGGGGAGCCTATCGTGGCCGAGAGCCCGACCGTCTGGAAATCCCCGCCCTTCAATTCCCTGAGCCTCTCGAGCGATATCGAGAGCTGGGCCCCGCGCTTGTTGTCCGCAAGTTCGTGGATTTCGTCCACAATCACCCATTTCACGGATTTCAGGTAGTTGCTTAGCCGCTTTCCGAGGAGGAATATCTGGAGCGTTTCGGGGGTCGTGACGACTATGTCGGGAGGGATTATCGCTTGGGCCCGGCGCTCGCGCGCGAGGGTGTCGCCGTGCCTGACCGCCACCCTGAGATCGAGAGAGTGGCACCAGAACTCCAGCCTCTCGAGCATGTCGCGGTTGAGCGCGCGGAGTGGCGTGATGTATATTATTTTTATTCCCGGCTCCCTCGTCCCAGAAACTAGGAGGCGGTGCAGGACGGGCAGGAAGGCCGACTCTGTCTTTCCCGTGCCCGCGGGCGCGATCAGAAGCACGTTTTTCCCGTCCAGTATCTTCGGGATTGCTTCTTTTTGGGGAAGTGTCGGCTCAGTCAATCCGCGCTCAGCGATTAACTTCTGAATTGGCCGCGCCAGCAGTTGAAAAGTTTCATTCATTCCGGGACACCAATTGAATTTGTAGCAGCATGCTATATCTAATCGTTTTTTGCTGAGATTTCATTCAGGGTGATACGAAATACAGCGCGATCAGATACAATCCGACAACAATCATCACAAAGCCGCCGAGTTTTTTGATGCGTGGCGTGAACTTCCTCAATTTTTCCATCGCAATCTCCCTTGCACTGACGATCATCAGGGTCGCCAAGACCATCAGAAGGCTCAATCCAAACGAGTACGAAAGGAATACCACGAGCCCGCCGACTAGCCCGCTCGACATGGCGACAGACAATACCCCAAGGAAGACCGGGGCCACGCATCCGGCGCTCCCGAGCGCGTAGATTATGCCGAAGCTGAAAAGTCCCAAGTACCCCCTCCGCTTACCCGCTTTGGCCTTTATCTGAAAACTAAAGCTCTTATTGGAAATCATGACCGCCCCCAGGAATATCAACAGCCCGCCGACCACAAGCCTCAATTTTGGGATGTATGACGCGATAGCGCCGCCAAAAACAGAGACAACGATGCCAATCAATCCCAGTATCAAGACCGCACCGGCCGCGCACGCCAAGCCGCCAAAAAATCCCCGCCGAAAAATGTTTTTTTTCCCTTGCTTTTTGGATTGGTCAAGTTCAAGATAGTAAGAGACGTAAGATGGCAGGAGAGGAAACGCGCAGGGGGCGAGGAAAGCGGCCAGACCGGCAGAGAATGCGAATGCCATCGTCGCGGGATCCATGAAAAATTCACCTCAATGAGTTTATTTCCGAAATCAAGCTCGCCGCCGTGGTAACGCCGGTGTGAGTGAATACCAAGTTCTGGTTTTCATCGATTATGGCAATCGTGGGGATGTAGACGGCGTTGTATTTTGTCGCCAGACTGTTCGTGTCGACGGCGAACCTCCAGTTTGTCGCGTACTGGGTTTTGAAACTCGCAAGGTCGCTTGTCGAGTCCCCGCCAACGCTCACTGAGATTATCTCGATATTGTCGCCATAGTAATCCTGGACACTCCTCAGATGTGAAATCTCGGTCACGCACGGCCCGCACCATGTCGCCATCAAGTCTAGAACCACAGTTTTGCCACCGAAATCGGAAAGGCTGAAGCTGTTTCCGTCGGTGTCTGTAAGTGTGAAGCTAGGCGCGTTTCCGGTCTGACCAGATGACGCCCCTTGCGAATTCGCACCCTTCGGATAAACAGCTATCAGGGTGATGGCGACTACCGTCACGACCAAAACAAGAATCGCGGTTGAACTTTTCCCACGTAAAGCCCCTGATTTTCGAGTGCTTGGAACGGGGCGCTTGATTACCTTACGAACATTTTCTCCCTTTTTCAAGCCGAGGTTTAGCTCCAATTCTTTGAGTTTCCTTTCATACTGTTCGTGAACAACTTCGTAATCGTGTTTTGAAATCTCGCCGGCATCGTAGCGTTCCTCCAATTTTTGTATCGTCAGGAGTAGTTTTTCGCGTTTGGATTTCAGATTTTGGACTTCTTTCATCGTCGGCATACGCTATCTCTCACGTTTTCCACAAAAAAAGAGTATCCAAACACAGTTTGGCTCGCTCAATACGTAAAAAAAGCCCGGCACCGAAAGATATCCATGAAGAAAATGTTATACTGCTCTGCGAAACGTGCATCGGTTACGGAGGCGCATGAATGTCCGTGAAAGTTTACCACCTCGGGGGAATCGACCCCGACTCCAACGTCTACCTGATAGACGACGAGATGCTGACGCTCGTGGACGCCGGGACGGGGATGAACACAAAGTTCTACATGGACAAGATAAAGGAGCTCGGCTTCGACCCATCCGACATCGACATCCTCGTCAACACCCACTGTCATTTCGACCACGCCGCCGGCGACTTCGATTTTTTTGAGGAATCCGAATGCGAGATATTGATTCACGAAATCGAAGCGGAAATCCTGGAAAATGGCGAAGAGGAGATTTCCTGTGCGGTGCTCTTCGACAGCAAGCTCCGCCCTGTGAAGGTCGAGCACAGACTCGATGAAGGGAACACCCTGGACCTGGGCAGCACTATTCTCGAAGTCCTACACACCCCAGGCCACACGGCGGGAAGCATATGTCTCTACGACAGGAAGAACAGGGCCCTTTTCACCGGCGACACGGTCTTCTGCGGAGGGGTCGGCCGCACGGACCTCCCTACAGGAAACCCATCTGAGCTTTCCCGTTCGCTCGAGCGCCTTAGTAAACTGCCCGTGAACAAGCTCTACCCAGGCCACGGCCCTCTAGCGGAAGAGGACGGCGAGGAATTCATTTTCGAGGCGGTCGAATTCATGAAGGCGTTGGGTGAACCATGAGGCCGCGCGACGTCCTGAACAGGCTGAAATGGAGCAGCAAGAACATTAAAAAATCCAGAGTTACAATACTGCACCGTGGGGCACCCCACGACAGGAAGACGTTTGAAGGAGTTGACATCTTGGAGCTAGGAAAAGGATACATGCGCGTGAAATCCCCCGAAGGGGATGTCGAAATACCCTACCACAGGGTCAGGAAGATAGAGGTCGAAGGCCGCGCAATCTGGGAGAGAGACTAATGGAGTTCGTATTGGCGCTGCTCGTGCTTTTCCTCTACGCCAAGGTCTTCGGCGAGGCGGTCCACCATTTCGGGTTCTCCTCCCTGATAGGAGAGGTCGCCGCCGGGATAATTTTCGGCCCAGCGCTCCTGAACTTGGTCCAAACCGGCCCGACCGCTGGTGGGCTGCAAATCGAGGGCGTGGCGCAGCTCGGCCTCATAGTGATGATGCTTACCTCCGGGATGAATTCCCGTTTCGACATTCTCTCAAAGATAAAGTTCAAAGCGCTAGCGATTTCGCTCCCGGCCGCCGGACTCTCCTTCTTTCTCGCGTTCCTCGTCCCCTACGCGCTCGGATATTCCATCATAACTTCGCTATTCATAGGGGTCGCCCTCTCAAACACGGCAACAGACATCGTCGCGCGCGTCTCGAGGGGGCACAGGCTGGAGCCCGTTGTCGTGGGCGCGGGATTGATCGATGACGTGATCGCAGTCTACACAATCGGCATCCTGTCAATCGTCAGTCGGGGGCAGAACTTGGACATGAGCGGCTTCATCTGGACAACGATAGGAATCATCCTGTTCTTCGTTATCATCGCTTGGGCTTCGAAGGAGTTGATCGTCAAGCGGGACTTGATGAGAGTTCTCTGGAGGCGGGAGGAGCGGGGTGCGCCGATAGCTTTCGCGCTGAGCCTTGCGCTTGCTCTAGGAGCAATCGCGCACCAGATCGGGCTCCACATGATAATAGGCGCCTACATGGCGGGGCTTTTCATAAGCAGGCTCAGGGAGCGACCCATGGTGACTCTCCAGAGCCGCATACGGCTGAACAACCTCCTTAGTGACGCGAGCGTTTCGCTGGAATCTGTTCTAACCCCCATATTTTTCGCGTTCGTGGGCCTCCAGCTGTCCCCCGATTGGTGGAACATCAACGTAATTCTATTCCTGGGGCTCTTCCTGGCGGCTTTCGGAGGCAAGTTCTTCGGCGGGAGCTTCGGTGCCGCGGTCGCAGGGTTCAAGAAAGAAAAGTGGACGATCGGGACAGCGATGATTTCCAGAGGAGCGCTTGAGATGGCGCTGTTACACTTCGGGTTAGCGGCCGGCGTGTTGACCGCGCCCGTGTTCTCCGTGATGGTTCTCCTCGTGATCCTGACCGCGATCCTGACCCCGATTTTGTTCAAGCTCGCGGCCGAGCGCATCTGATTTTTTCATTGTTTATAAGCACCCTACGCACAAATTCTTAGCGGGGAAATTGAGGGTAGCGCCGTCGGACTTCATACGCTCGATGCTAAGGGAGGGGTTCTCTCAGGATGAGATATACGATGTCCTCACGGGAGCCGGCATTCCGTGGGAGGAGGCGCAGCTTCTGATAGAGCGGGTCGAGGCAGAGCTCCATGGCGCAGGTTTCGAGCCCAGGACCACCCAAACGAAAAAGATCGTTGACGAGGCGCTAGCGGAGACAAGAATGGAACTCCTTTCCAAGATAGACGCGATATGCAAACAAATTGAACTTTTGAGAATTCAGACCGGTCATAACCGCGGCAGGAAAAAATTCACCCGATCCTGAAAGGTCTCAAACTCAGAACCACGACTTCAACCCCAAACTTGTTATCCGGGATTTCCCAGCGGTAGGCAAGTGGCCCGTGAATTTGGCCGAGGTTTGATTGCACCAGCGCTGTTGGATTCTCGAAATCCAGGACCTCCTCGACGGAATCGCCAAGACATACAGTCGTTTTCCATTGTCCCCAATAAATCGTGATGTTCAGGAAAGGCAGTGGGATAGGGGTCGCCTCGGACAGCCCCAACCTGCCCGTTATGTCGCCGCGTTCGTGTTTCACGTTTTCAATGTCGAGCTCATGATAAACTGAGATTCCAGGATTTTCGCTTATGGGCGTTGGCGGGAGAATCTTGTAAAAATTTTCCCGGTCGAAGTTTATTTCAAGTGGGTCCGCCGTCAGCTTTTCCCTCAAAATGCCATCCAATCCCGGGATTTCAACATTCTCTTTAATGCCCATTTTTTCGGGCAGCCTCAGGAGCTCATCCAGGTTCTGAGCCAATCCATCAAAAACATTTTTGACGGACGAAATGGTTTTTCCAGAATTCTCGGTCACGTAAACAGGGACCAAGTTTTCCGTCTTTTCCAACGACCCTTCGTCATAGCTCTCGAGAACTACCTGCCCAGTGGCGACGGGCGTTGCGCGCAAGTTTTCAATTTTCCCCCTTATTGCGCCCAAGATATTCTCAGCGCATTCCATCGCCTCTCCGGACAAATTCTCGATCTCGTTTTCTATTTCTGAAAGCGCATCACGGATACCCTGCACGCACCACCCGACCTGCTCTTTCGGAGACGGCAAATCGTTGTCCAACAAGCGGCCCGTCAATCCGTCGAATATCGAATACATCATGACGTCGTTATCGGATTTTTTCAATACGTAGCCCAGAAGTGCGCTGAATTTCTCTTCCGCTTTGCCGATTTTCAGGATGGCGCCGGCGATGTTTTCAGCAGCGTCAGAAAGGATTCGCCTGAAATTCTCGAAAGGCAAATTCTCCAGCAAAGCGTCCCCCGCTTCCCGAAGCACGATCAAAACGTTGTCCAAATTTTTTTCAGCCCCAGCAACTTCGTCCAGCGAACCGCCAACGAATTTTTTCATTTCCGCAACGTCGGAGCCGTCAATGGGCGAAACAACGACTTTGCCGGCCAAGACATCCTTGGCCGCGTCCGCGAGATCAAGTGCGGCGCCCCAATAGTCGCAGGACCCGAACGAGGAATACTCGTGCACAGACCAAGCGGCCTGGAAAAGTGCCCGGTCTATTTTATTGTCCAGATGTACGTGGCCGCCAACCCAGGCTTCTCCCCACCCACGCAAGTATTCCATCACACCCCAAACGTCGTTCACCGTCCCCTTGTTTTCTATGAAATCGTTCATCCTGTCCTGCAGGAGGAAATAGCGGGAATCGACAAACGTCCTGACAAGCCCCAGCGAACATTCGGTTTCAAGCGAGTTGTTCAGAGATTTTAGGATCAAGTGGCTGTTTCTTGGCATCATGCCGTTTGCCACAGCAAAGCCGTTCTCAGTCTCCGAGATCCAGACGATGGGTCTTTCTGCTGAAATCTCGACGCGAACGCGACCGTCGTTAGCGGAGTAGGCATCGGCCAGCGCCGATATTTCATCCGAGAAATTATTGGCCGCGGCAATCTCGATCTCGGTTCTTCTTTCGTCGTCGTTGAAATCTTGGGCACCCTCGCAGACATCCACCAATGCCCTCTGAACCGAGCGCTTCAAAGCCGACCGCAGATTTGCCTGAACTTCTTCCATGATTTTTCTCAGTTCCGAAGCCTCACTTCCCCCGATAGTTTCGGTCGCCCTCTGATGTCTGGCCCATGCTGAATGTCCGGCCATGCCCAAGACAAGCACGACTAGGAAAACCCCCACCACGCTGAAAGGCATGAACCCCATTTCCTTCATCGGATCCACACCTCCAGCGTCAAAAGCACGAAGTTGGATTCCAATGGTTCGAAGTTTGGCAGGGTCAAGACAGCCGTTTCTGATGAGATCATGCGGTTCGCGCCGTTCAAATTTTCAATTGCAGCCTCGAATCCGAATTTGGGTTCGAGACCAGACTGTTCCAAACGTGCTCGCAACCGATATCCAAACCTGCCCCCGAAAACGCGGTCCAAAAACGCTTTCAGAGATTTCAAAAGTTTTTCATCCAGATCCCTGTTCAGCCCAGAATTGACATTTTCCCCGAGGAGTTCCAGTTTAACGTTCAGGATGGCATCGTCCGCCAAAATTTCGCCGAATGTTTTTTGCTGCAGGCTTCGCTTTGCAGAATCACCGACCACGGGCAGGCATGAAAGTCCGCTCAGCTGGTATTGCACGCCGCCCAACTTTTCGACACTCGAGTTCTGGATTGTCAAGAGCGCGCTGCGCGCCAAGCTCGAGGCATAAACTTCGCTGCCCAAACTTTCATCGACGGGCCTGAAGTCCGCCAGGAGAAGAGAGGCGGTCGAGACCAGAAGCGCAAAGACGAGCAGATCGAAAACAGAGCTCACTCCCTTTTCTCTCATTCAGACCCTCCAGAGGCCGATTGCGAGCTCGCATGGTTCCGAGTTGAAAGAGATCGGCAGATAGACTCCGACTTGCGCATTCGTACGGTCCTGACCAAAGCCGAAAATTACCTTTCCTTGCATGTCCCTTATTTCCAAACTAAAATCCGCCCCAGATTTGTTCATTATTTCGTGTTTGTCGCGTACGAAGTCATCAAGCGGGGACGTGTTTTCCAGGATGTGGTCTCTTGCCTGTTCTGCAAGCGCCAACGTCATGTTGAGCAATCCCGAAGAATCGCGCTCATCAAGATAACTTTGCCAAGTTTGAGCAAGGGCAACGGCAAAGATGGAGAACACGACGACGACCATCGCCGCGGAGAGAATGTTGCCCCCTATCGTGAAAACCATTCAGACCAACTCCATTGAAATTTCTTCAACATTCGTGGTACTCGCAAAGCCAAGGAGGATCAATGGCAACGTGAATATCGAGAATTCTTGTGTTCCTCGATTTTTGACAAGGCGCATGTTTCGCGGATTGGTGGCAGAGACCGTGAAATCCCCGCCATTTACTTTGCATTCGATAACTAACGAGTGTTTTACCTCTCTGTCACTCACGACCTTTATTTCTATGGTTTCCAAGCCATTCTCCCACGCTCCGACAATCGTGACTTTGAAATCCCGGTCAATTTCGGGAAGCCTTTTGGACAATTCGATCTCGCCGGGGAGACCGCTCGCGCAGCTCAGCCCCCCGCTTATCGCTTGCGCAGCCAGAAGGAGTTCCTCATCAGACGTTTGGCGACGCAACGTTGAGTTGAGGGCGATTGTCGAACACAAGAGCCCCATCACCGCAACAGCGACCAATATTTTTCCGATGAAAAACCCGGTGATACCTCCTAATTGGTCCGAGTCAAAGCGCCGCGATTTCGATAAAGACATCGCCATCCTCCCTTTTCAGCTCAAGACGGTAGCATCCGGCTGAGAGAGACGAGACTCCCGAGATCGTCAGAGGCAGGTTTTCGAACCTGATGTTTTCCCCGCCAACAACCAGTCCCGCCAGACCCCCCTCAAGGATTATTTCCCCCTCTAGCTTCAGCTCCAATCGGCCGGTCCCGCCAACGCCGCCGATGCCCAGCATTTGGATCCTTTCAAGGAACGCGTTGAAGTCCTCTATCGCTGCCTGCCTCTGCCTGGCCCTGTTCACCATTCCTGCGCACGCGAACCCGACAGACAGGACGCTGGCCGTCAGCACCAGACCCAGCGTTAGGACGACGGGCAGGGACCAGACCCCCTTTTGGCCCAGCCTCATTTTCCTACCCCAGCGCCACCTGGCTTCCCCATGGGATGTAGCCTTCGTGGGTCACTTGCACGGTTGCTATCCCAGCATCGCTCGGCAGAGTGAACGTATACTGGCTCGTGTTCTCGCCGAGTGTCTGTGCCTTGCTCCCGCCAGAGTACCTGACCACGATGGTTGCTCCGTTCAGCGCATCGCCGCCAGCCGCGTCCAAGACCTTCACAGTTAGCCTGTTTCCAGAGACGGTGAACTGAACGTCCATGTCCCTGATGACGGACCTCTCGGCCGTCCCGACGAACTGCACAAGCACGCCCATGCAAAGCATCCCAACGACAAGCCCCATCACGAGCTTGATCGGGACTTCCATCAGCTGCCCTTTTTCATCCATTATTTTTCCCGCCGCTTCTTTGCGCGGAGGAGGTATTTAAATAGTGAAAATCGGCGGCGAATTTGAAGGATTAATTCTAAGTTGAAAGTAAATCGCCTGACCGGACGAGCCAATTGGGCCAAGCGCTAGTGTAGGCAACCACGAGTCAATTATCTATCTTTCTTAATTCAGTATAAATTTCAAGAGGATGTCCGAACTTACAAAAGTTTTTTAACGCCGAAGAAACTAAGGTAATTTGACGAGGGGTAGGCGTTTGCTTTTTTTATCATTAAAAGAAAAGCCGGTACGGGGACTCGAACCCCGACTCATACCTTGACGAGGGGTAGGCGTTTACCCAAACTTACCGGCATTACCTCCACCGCACTCCCGTCTAGTAACAAAGATGATTATTAATCACCGTCACGGGGAGTGTCTTATCCAGGTTAGACTACGGGGCCCGCTTGCCTCCGGCCAGTCTTTGAGTGGAGGCGGTATTTAAATGAAGAAATTTCAGGATCGGCGAAGGCGAATTCTTATAGGCACGATTTTCGAGTAAGAGGGATTGCATGGAGCAGGAAACAGCGCTAAAATGGGGATTCAGGATTTTGGGAATATTGCTGAGCATAGGCCCCCTCTTGGGAGCCATGGCGCTCAACGGATGGGACATACAGAAAGCAGTTGTGGATCAGGAGGGCATCGTGGACCTGACGTCGTCCCTCTCCGGGCTCACGGGCGGCGAGAACAACACGCTCGGCTCAATCCAAACTCCGTCTAGCATAAACCCGCCGGATGAGAACGGCAAGGTATCATTTCAGATGGGACTGCCTCCATTCCCGTTCGCGGCGACCATAACAGATTTTAACTATTCCGCGCAGTGCGGCGGGGTCCCGCTGAATTTGGTGATGAAAGAGGAGAATGTGGAACTCGGGCCCAGCGAGAACGCGACGATAACCCTCGAAGGGACTTTGAGCAGCATCCCGACCAGCTTCGAGTTGACGAACATAACCGGAACAATGACGCTTGAAAAGTACGGCGTGACGATCGCGTTGAATTTATCACAATCGGGAGGCGGGCCATGACACCTGTCAAGGAAACCCTGAAGGGGATAAACTGGCTCGCCCTGATAACAGGGATTTTCATGATCGCGCTCATTTTCGCAGGGCCGTGGTGGCAGGTGACCGCCGGGGACAGGGCGATGGAGATGGCGATTTCCCCGTTTGAGTTCAACGCGACGTTGGCCGGGCAGAGCCTGAGATCAACGTTGACCGAGCTGTTCCTTCTTGCGTCGAAGATATCTTTCCTTCTCGGAGGGATATTCCTGATAATGAGTTCACTCTCGCCGAAGAGTTGGTGGACCAAGTACCTGATGAAGTTCGGTGTGATGAAGCCTTTCTGGTCGGTCATCATGCTCGTGATAATGGTTGTGGCAGGCACGGTATTGATGAACAACGTCGTCCCGGGCTTCCTTTCGTCTGCCGTCGGGCAAGCCACCGGTCAGCAGTCTCAGGCCCAGACGATCATAAACCTCCCGTACTTCAGCGGCTCGACGCAGGCCACGCTTGCGCTGGGAGGGCAGGCGACCATTTCGACCCAGATCACACTTGGCCTGACGTGGGCATTCTGGTTCGCGGTAGTCACGGCGGGCCTCGGCATCGCGACCAGGATATTCTCGCGCAGGTATCCGCGATACGCGCCGTCGAAATAGCATTCATTGAGAACCCTTCCAGAAACACAAAAAGGAAAACTTAAAAGCAGGGGGGGGGGCGAAAGAACATCTGGAGGAATGTGTGATGGACGGGCACAAAATCGTATCAATAAATTATAACGGTAATTTTCATCACTTCCGCAGCGCCTGCGTTTTCATCGGCCGCGAGCGGCATAGGTTCATCTTCAACGAGCATTTTTCAAAATCAAATTGTGCAAGCAGCCACTCAAAACCAACCGCATCCCGATAGCGATAACAAACCCGCCCCAGGAACTTCAGGACTACCCGTTGCAGATAACCCTCGACACGGAGCCCCTGATTATTGACGAGAAATTGAAGGAGGATGGAGGTGATTTGCGCTTTGCCCTGGCCGACGGCACCGTTCTCCCCTACTGGATCGAGTCCGGAATCAACACATCTTCAACGA
>DYTO01000023.1 GCA_020725895.1 Candidatus Hadarchaeum sp.
TTAGGGTGTCGTTGTTCAGAACAGTAACGGTGTCTTCGCCGCCGAACTGGAGTGCGCCTCCGATTATCCCTTCAGTCCAGACCGCCCCGTTGACCTCTCCGTCGTTGCCGAGCCCGGAGCCATCGCTTGCAAGGGTCCCTTGTTCCTCGTCAAAACTCCAGTAACCTACCAGACTGTTCTCTGAGGGATTAGCAATGCTGCCATCCCAGTGCGGCAAGCTATCGCCGTCGCCGGAATTGTCCTGCGAGTCCGGCAAATTCTCCGAATTCTCATCTGCGGCTGGTGAGTTCTCAACCTCGGAGTTTTCAAAAATGAAATCAAGTGACGACGAGACAAGCGGCGTTGTGGTCGCGGTAACAAAGAGAAACGAGATTATTATCGCAATTGATTTCAAGCAGATATCAAACCATTGGGTTTTCCAGATCATTACCTCCCTCCCAGGTAAAATGCGACTTGCTATTAATAAGTATTTTCCGGTCCAATTTCGGATAAGCTTAAGCCGACATTGAAAAAAATGATTTTCAATGAGGCTAATCGTTTACGACGCGAGAGAGTGCGACCCGAAGAAATGCACAGCGAAAAAACTCCACCGGGCGGGCAAAGTCGAACTTGTCAATTCTGAAAGGGATATCCCGCCGAGGGTGATTTTGCTCGACCCGTTCGCCGAGAAGGCGATATCCAGGGCTGACGCCGAAATCGCGGAAACCCACGGCATCGCGGCACTCGACTGCTCCTGGAAGAGGATAAGGGACTTCTCAAGCCTGAGGAGGAAGACGAACGCGCGCGCCTTGCCCTACCTCGTCGCGGCGAACCCGACCAACTTCGGGAAGCCGACGATCCTGAGCACTGTGGAGGCCCTAGCAGCCGCCCTTTCGATCGTGGAGCGCCGCGAGCTCGCGGAAGAGCTATTGAAGGGCTTCAAGTGGGGCCAGACCTTCCTCGACCTGAACCCCGAGCCCCTGGAAGCCTACGCCACGGCGAAAACCAGCGAAGAAGTCGTGGCATCGCAGAAACAGTTCATGCCAGGCTAAACAAAGCTTTTTTTAAGCGCCACCCCGAATAATTTCGAGAGCATGAGCAAAAGAGAAGATCGCATGCCTTCAAGCGGCGCTGGGCTGATCAGGTACTTTGAGGAGGAGGGCCAGGGGATAAAGGTCCAGCCTAAGCACATGCTTTACTTCATAATCGGTTTCATAATTTTCGAAGTTGCCCTGAGACTCATCGGCCCATCGATTTTCGGGTTCTAGAACTTGCCGCTCTGGGCCATTTCTTCCAGCCTTTTTATCCTCTCTTTGCTCGGCGGGTGCGTCGAGAACAGGCCCGTTATCTTGACCCCGCTGAAGGGGTTGACTATGAACATGTGGGATGTCGACGGGTTCCCCTGCCTGAGCGGGTTGATCCTCGCCGCCTTCTCAAGCTTCCGCAGGGCGTTCGCGAGGGATCTGGGCTTGTGCGAGATCGAAGCTCCGCCCTCGTCCGCCCCGTACTCCCGGCCCCTGGAAATAGACAGCCTGACGAGCATCGCCGCGAATGGCACGATTATTATCGCCAGGATTGCGACAATGCCCGCGCCGTCGTCCCTGTCCCTGCCGCTCCGCGCGAACAGCGAGAAGTAGGTAACATAGGTTATGGCCGCGCCGATCATGGCCGCGAGGGTGTTGATCAACATGTCCCTGTTCTTGACGTGGGCCAGCTCGTGCCCGAGGACGCCCTCGAGCTCGTCATCGTCTAGAAGCTTTAGCGCCCCGGTCGTCGCTGCCACAACCGAGTGGGATGGTGAGCGGCCGGTCGCAAACGCGTTCGGCGCATCCATCGGGACGATCGCCACCTTTGGTTTCGGAATCTTCGCGTTGTTCGCCAGTCGCCCAACGATTGCATGAAGCTTTGGCTCCTCATTTTCGCTCACCAGCTTAGCCCGGTAGAGCTTGAGAACCCACCTGTCGGCGTAGAAATACATGACGAAGTTCATCAGTATCGCTATCAGAAGCGAAAAAGCCAGGGCGTACGATATCGGGACTCCCGCGAAGTACCCGGCGGCGCCGCCAATCGCCAGCAGCAGCCCAGTCAAAACCGCCATGAGAAGTCCTGTTCTCAGAGTTCCGCCCATACTTACCTTGTAACGGTATTCTAGTCGCATATAAGAATTTATTCCTTCGCGTGAAACCTGTTTGAGGTTCATGAAAGCTTTTTCTGCCGAAGGGAAGCTCGCGCGAGTGAGTGAGGATTTTCGCGGGAACGTGATGGTCGCGGGCGACATCCACGGGGACTTCGAGGCTTTCGGGCGAATAGTCAGGATTTTCGAGGCTGAGACGGACGGCCTCCTGATTTTCCTGGGAGACTACGCCGACCGCGGCGGGAACGGGCTTGAAGTGATAGAAGGCGTGAGGAAGGTCATGGAAAAATATGGGAATCGCGTCATCGCGTTGAAGGGGAACCACGAGGACTACCGCGATGGGCGGCCCTACTTCTCACCGTGGAACTTGGCCCAAGAAGTCGAAGGAAAAATGCGCATGCTTTGGTCTGAATTCTACCCGCGGTTCGAGCGAGATTTCCTGAGCAAACTATACTTGGCCGCCGTGATCCCGAATTTCGCGCTCTGCGTGCACGGAGGGGTCTCTTCGAAGCTCGGCAGAATTGAAGATCTGGTCAACCCCAACGCCACTCTCGAAGAGGATATCCTGTGGAGCGACCCGCGAGATTTCACGGGGGAGGGCCCGAATATCCGCGGGGCGGGGGTGCGTTTCGGCCCAGATGTCAGCGAGTGGGTGTTGAGGGGACTGGGGGTGAAATTCCTGATAAGAGGGCATGAGCCGAAGAAAGTCTCCAAGGGCCCGTACGTCGAGCACTACGGCAGGGTCTTCACGAATAGCGCGACGAGGGTTTACGGCGGGCGCGATTTCGCCCTGAAACTTGCGCCGGACAATAAAAGCATGATCATTTACCCGGACGTTTTCCAGGGAGCCTTCGTGATGAAATTCAGGCCTGACCCGGAAATGGACGCTGGGGAGCTCAGGGAAAGCTACGTTGTTTTGTTCCAATCAGATATATAGGCTGCAGAGGGGAAAAAGGAAAGGTGCAAAAATGATGGACATCGGACGCGTTTGCGTAAAGATCGCTGGGAAGGACGCGGGCAGGAAGTGCGTGGTAGTTGAAGTTCTTGACGAAGTTTTCGTTCTGGTGAGCGGGCCGAGCATGAAGCGGCGCAGGTGCAACGTTTCGCACCTGGAACCCCTCCAACAGAGGTTGGAGATACCGATGGGGGCGACCGACCAAGAGGTCAGCCACGCCCTAGAAGAAGCCGGCTTGATAGAAAAACCCGCCCCGACAAGGCCGGAAGCATCAGCCTGATCCAGCGTGGTGTTTTTGATGGGCAAGCTACCTTCGGACGTGAAGCGAGAAGTGCTTGTTCGGGCCCAGGATGTCACGGACCCTGAGCACGGGCGCGACCCGTACAAGCGGCCGATAAGGGAACATTTTCTTCTGGGAGTGATCAACCTGGACAAGCCGAGGGGGCCGACCTCCCACGAGATCGCGGCGTGGGTGAAGCGGGTGCTGGACCTGAAGAGGGTTGGTCACGGCGGGACTTTGGACCCTGGCGTCAGCGGAGTCCTTCCAGTCGCGATCGAGGACGCCACGAAAGTCGTCCAGGTGTTGCTGCCTGCCGGGAAGGAATACATCTGCATCATGCAGCTACATGGAGACGTTCCACAGCACAGGCTGGAAACAGTGTTGACGGAGTTCACGGGCGAGATATATCAGAAGCCGCCGCTGAGGGCTGCCGTGAAACGGCAGCTGAGGATGCGCAAGATATACTATCTCGATATTCTAGAGCGCGAGTCGCGTCTAGTCCTCATGAGAGTCGGTTGTGAGGCCGGGACATACATGCGGAAGCTCTGCCACGACGTCGGCGAAGCGCTCGGTTGCGGCGCGCACATGAGGGGGCTCAGGCGCACGAGGACCGGGCCGTTCATGGAGAAGGATTCAGTCAAGCTCCAGGACTTGGCGGACGCTTACGCATTCTGGAGAGAGGACGGCGACGAGACGATGCTGAGGAAGGTGATCTTGCCTATAGAGGCCGCCGTCGAGCATCTCCCGAAAATCGTGGTGAGGGACGGCGCGGTCGACGCCCTCTGCCACGGCGCGAGCCTTGCTGCCCCGGGGGTCCTGAAGGTGGATTCAGCGATCGCCGTTGGTGACCTGGTCGCGGTCATGACAATGAAGGGGGAGTTGATCGAGCTCGCGCGCGCCGAGATAACTTCGAAACAGATGCTGGAAGCTGAGCACGGGATAGTCGCGAAGGTCGACCGCGTGGCGATGTCGCCGGGTGTCTACCCGAGGAAATGGAAATAACTGTCAATCCAAAATAACGGGATATCGATGAAAATCGTTGCAAGCAAAAAAACTTTTTTAGTGGTGATCGCTGCGGTGGCGATAACAGCAATTGTTGGTTCGCGCCTTCTCATGCAAACCGGGAACTACTTTCAAGACAATTATCGACCGGCCAGCAATATTGGGGCGTAACCGGCCCGGACCCTTCAACGGACAATATCACATGGATACTTCCCTCGACAGCTTCCTCGCTCAGGCTCTGCCTTCCGGCAAGCATCGACAACATTTTCTACAATAAATACACTGGCATCGGCGGTTTCGGCCTTCACGCAGGCGGTCACATAGAGGGGCTGGACCATGTCTGGATCGAGCTCAATGCGGGGACACCTGTCAGAAGCTGGGCGGATGGGACGGTGACCCAAGTGGAGCTAGCTGGCGATGTTGAGGCTGGGGAGATGCAAATAACGATCGATTACGGCCAGAACCTAATCGGCACCCACGGCGAGATAGAGAACGCCTGGGTGAACGTTGGCGACCACGTGACGAGGGGGCAGGAGATCGGGATCGGCATGAGCTACAGCTCTGAGCAGTCAAGCGCCGAGTTCTGGCTCTTTGACAAGGGTAGGACGGATGGGGTCAGCCTAGGCCAGATGGGTATTGCTGTTTCGCCGTTCGACTACCTGGAAAGTTCGGAAAAGCAGGCCCTGGTCGCAGCCTACAGAGAAAACGTTCTGGAAAAGTACGCGAGCGGGCTTTACGAGAAACCCCAAGATATTTCAATTAACCTAAACCCATACCAACCCTACCTGACCAACGAGCTTTTCCTGCATCGGACAAAACTGGGGAAACTGGACGGCGAGTGGTACATGACGACGAAGTGGGAACCCGGTTATCCCAACGACGTGCTGACATTCGTGACGGCGGACAACCCGTACTACAAGGACAATGTCGTGTTGGGTGCAGACGACGAGGGTGTTCCTTCGGGGTCCACGATAGACGGATATTTTGAAGCCGATTATGACAACGGGCGGGTGAAAATCACCGACACGAGGGTACTGTTTATTACGGCATCTTTGAAATCGACGATTCCGAGAGCCGCGCAAAATTGAAAATAGAGTACCAGCAGGATACATACCCGGCCCAATTCTCCGAGAACGCGCTGAACTACATCGAGAGGACAAATCTGCCGCGCAGGATGGATGGCGAGGCGCTCGGCGTCAGAGAGACAACCGGCTGAGAGATAAATCTATTTTAAACCGCCAACCGAAGGTTCAACCATGAAATCGTTGTACTTGATGATGTTTCTGGCGAACACTAGCGTGGGGCTCTCTCTCTTGTTCATCCCCATCCTCACGACAAACTACGGGATTTCATTCTTCGACCTTGGATTGATCGGGACCGCATACGGGCTCGCATCCTTCTTCTCATACGCTTTGTTCGGCAGGCTTTCGGACATAATGGGGAAACGGAAATATTTCATCCAGATCGGGCTCGCCGTCAGTTGTGTGGCGTTCTTCCTCCAGCTCTTTATGCGCGACCTCGGGACGATGCTGATGATGAGAGGTTTCGTGGGATTTTCACTAGGGATATTCAGCTTCCCGATGCTTGCTTACGTTTCGAAATTTTCAGGGCACAGGGAGAAGGTCGCTTGGTATGCGGGGTTCGGGTCGCTCGGATGGTTCGCGGGATATTTCATCGGAGGGGTGGCGTCGGACGCGAACGTGGCGTTCCTACTGTCAGGGGTTTTCTTACTGATTGGCTTCCTTTTGTCTTTCTCGCTCCGTGAAGTCGGGCATTCCAAAGTCCAGGTGATGCCGTTTGTCGATGTCGTAAAGCGAAACTTCGCGGTTTATGCCACATACTTCCTGAGACAGATGGGCGCGCAGGCGATCTGGATAATATTCCCGATATTTTTGATTGGGCTCGGCGCGAACATATTCTGGGTCGGCGTCATCCAGGGATTGAACACCCTCTGCCAGTTCTTCGTGATAGTCTGGCTGGGGAAGAGGTCGAGCAGCGAGAATGACGAGAAATTGATCAGGATTGGTCTCTTGCTCTCCTCGTTAGTTTTCATCCTCTACTATTTCACGCCGGATTTCGTCCAGTGGGCCCCAGTTTACCTCTTGTTGATTCCGGTGCAGGTCCTGCTCGCATTCGGCTGGGGCACGATTTACGTCGGGTCGCTCCTCCATCTCATCGAGCACAACAAGGAGAAGGCGACATCGACGGGCCTGCTGGGATCGACAATCAGCCTCTCGATGGTCGCGGGGCCCATCGTCGGTGGCGCGATATCACAGGTATTCGGGATGCGGGCGGTGATGCTTTTCGCGGCAGGGTTGACTTTCGCCAGCATCTTCTGCTCAAGGTGGATCAAGGACTGAAAATTCACTTTCGACGCTTTACCTTTTTTATCATCAACACGTTGCGCGGGACGAACCCTTTGCGCAGGTAGACCTTTTTGGCCTCCTCGTTCACAACGTCGACGTTGAGCCTTATGTAACTGATCCCTTCCACCTTGGCTATTCTTTCGATGTGCGTTTGGAATTCTGAATAAATCCCCTTTTTCCTGAACTTTTCATCCACTACCACGATGTCGATGAAAAGGCTCTTTTGCTTGTGAAATACAGGCGGCCGTTCCTCTATCCTGGCCTTCAAGAATCCCGCAATTTTTCCATCTTCCTCGACCACGAGAAATACCGATATGTAGTCGTCAATCGCGTGCGAGAAATACTTCTCGGTCGCTTTCAACGCTTTGCTCTTCGCGGCCAACCGATAGTATTCCTTGTCGAAATCGTAGTGCGTCATGTGCATCTGCCACCACAGGTTTTTCAGCGATGGAATGTCCCTCTTTTTTGCAATGCGAATTTTCATATTTACCCACATTAAATTGAAGTTCAAGTTTAAACGCATACTTCCAAGAACACGGACACCGCACATATTTTATACGAAAAAGTATGAATAATCATCGGAGGTGGACTGATGAGAGCTGAACAAGAGGCCGTTGCGAAGATATCCAAGGTGCACCAGAAGAACTGGATAAAGACGTCTACGTTTTTCCACAGCCTGATCACCGAGCAGATGGGCCAGGTCACGCACTCGTACATCCATAGTGGCCGGCATGCCAAGGACATCGAGGTCGACATAGCGGACGTCATCCTCTGCTGCTTGGCTTACCTGAACTGGCTGGACAAGGATGCCGACGCGGCTTTCAAGAAATCTCTGGAAAAGCACAAGCAGGTAATCGAGGCATTGAAGAAAAGAAAGAGATGAGCCGGCTATTGGATCAGCCTGCGCTTCATGAGGTTTATCGACAGGATAGTCAGGAGTATCGTCGCGACCAAAACCCAAACCAAGCTGTAGAACTGCGGCATGCCGACACTGTTCAGGGTTATGCCGCGTGTTATCCCCACGAGATGGGTCATCGGGAAAATGAAAGCGAGCGCCTGGAAGGCGCCGGGTAGGATCGATAGCGGGAAGAAAGTCCCGCTGAAGAGAAGCATCGGCGTCACAAGCAGAAAGACGGGGTAATTCAGCGATTCTATGTTCGGGGTTATCGCCGAGAACAGCATTCCCATCGCCGAAAACAGCAGCCCGCCGAGGAAGCTCAAAGGAATCACAAGAAGCACCAGTGTCAGGTCAACGAGGCCGAATGCAGATACGACGAGAATGATTATTCCCGCATTTATCATGCTCCTTGTCGCGCCCCACAGGAGTTCCCCGGTTATCACGTCCTCGATGTTGAGGGGTGTCGAGATTATCGCGTCGTATGTTTTCTGGTAGTGCATGCGGACGAAAGAGTTGTAGCTGCACTCGAAGAACCCCGAGTTCATTATAGAAATCGAGATGAGGGCTGGCGCGAGGAATTCTCTATAAGAAACTGTCAGCCCGTCAAAATTTATTGTTGTAATGAAGAACCCCAGCCCGAACCCGAAAGCGAAGAGATAAAGCAGCGGCTCCAAGAATGGCGGGATGAAGCTGACCCTGTAAGTCTTCGCGAAAACGTCCTTGTTCCTCAGCCAGACCTTCCATGCGAGCCTGCTTACCTTCGGCGGCCTGAAATACTTAATGAAACTCATTCGATCACTCCTTCAATTCCCGGCCGGTGAGCCTTATGAAAACGTCCTCAAGCGTCGACTCGCGCACCTGGACCTTCCCGAGCTCGCATTCCGAAATCAATGTCGACAGGACGTGGCGAGGTCTCTCCGTGTAGATGTAAATTTTCTCCCCCACCTTCTCGTATTTTTCCTTCTTGAAGCCCTTCACGCACTTCATGACTTTCGGCAAAATGTTTGTTTCCACGACCGATTTTCCCGCCTGTTCCTTCACTATCTCCGCCGGCACCCCGCTGGTGACGATCTTGCCCAGATTCATTATCACGAGCCTGTCGCACAGCTGCTCCGCCTCCTCCATGTAGTGGGTGGTCATTATTATCGTGACACCCTCGGATTTCAGGGCCCTGAGCTTGTCCCATATCAAGTGGCGCGACTGCGGGTCGAGGCCGATTGTCGGCTCGTCGAGAATCAGAATTCGCGGGTTGTTGATGAGCGCGCGCGCAAGGATGAGACGGCGCTTCATCCCGGTCGAAAGCTTATCTATGTTCACGTCGCGCTTTTCCCAGAGTTGCATGAATTTCAGCAGCTCCTTTGCCCTCCGCTCAGCCTCGGCCTTCGGGATGTCGAAGTAGCGGGCGTAGACGAGCAGGTTTTTGTAAGTAGTGAAGTCTGGGTCCAGGTTGTTTTCCTGCGGAGCGACACCGAGAATCCTCTTTATCTCCCGGTCCTTCTCGTCTATCTTCATCCCGGCCACCTCCAGGCTGCCGGAAGTCTTCGGCGAGACGCACTGGATCATCTTCATCGTGGTCGTCTTGCCGGCGCCGTTCGGGCCCAGAAACCCGAAAAGCTCGCCCTCTTCAACGTAAAAATCGATACCGTCGACGGCGACGAGATTGCCGAAGCGTTTTACCAACCCTTTTGCAACGACTATCGAAGGCATTTTCTCACCAAACGTTCCCTATACTAAATGTCCTCCAAAGTTAAAATACTCAAATGAGGCCTTACGGACTAGACTATATCGGATGTGGTTGAGGTATATTGGTGAACATTGCTCAGGATTTACAACACTTTGACGAGAAAAATCGAGCCGTTCGAAACTCTTCAAAAGAAAACCGCGAGGATTTACACCTGTGGCCCGTCCGTCTATCAGCGCAGCCACCTCGGCAACTTCAGGACTTTCTTGTTCGAGGACATCCTCGTAAGGTATCTGGAGTACAAAGATTACGATGTGAAGAGAGTCCTGAATTTCACGGATGTCGAGGACAAGTCGATCGAGGCTGCCAAGAGTCTGAAATCCCCGCTGAGAAAGTTGACGGAGAAATACATTTTGATATTCCTCTCTGACGCGAAAACGCTCCATATGAAAAATCCCACGTTCACACCAAGATCGTCGACTTCCGTTAGCGAGGCCGCCGATCTGATAAAAATACTTTTGAAGAAAGGCTATGCCTACCGCCACGGCAGCGACATATACTTCGACCCACTAAAATTCAAAAATTTCGGTAAACTTTCACGGATCGACATGAAGTCCTGGCCGAAGAGGAAAAGGCGATTCCACCTTGACGACTACCCCGGCACGCCCTGGAACCGCGGCGACTTCATAATCTGGCGCGGCTACAAGAGGGGCGACCCCATATACTGGGACACTCCACTCGGGAGAGGGAGACCAGCCTGGAACGTCCAGGATGCGGCGATGGCAACGAAATACCTCGGCTTCGAATTCGATGCGTTATGCGGCGGGATAGACAACCTAGTGAGACATCACGACTACACCATCGCGTTGACCGAATCCGTGTCGGGGAAAAACCTCGCCCGCTACTGGCTCCATTGCAAACATCTTCTTGTCGGCGAGAGGAAGATGTCGAAGAGCCTCGGAAACGTGCTCTACATCGACGACCTCACGCGCGGGAGTTTCACTGCCGAGCAAGTCCGTTTCTACTTGATTTACGGTCACTATCGGAAGAGCCTGAATTTCAGCCAGAAGAACTTTAGGAAAACCGTGAAAAAACTTGAGGATTTCAACAAAATCGTCGGATTGATCGTGAGAAGTAAAAAATTCGCGAAAAACGAAAAATCGAGAGTCAAAGCGCTCCTGGACCAGATGGTTCGGGATTTTGAAATAGACATGGACAACGACCTGTCCGTGAAAAAAGCATTCGACAACATTCACAAAAAAGTTCTGCGGTTCAACAAACTGATGAGCGATGATAAGGTCACGCGCGGAGACAAGATGAGATTTTTATCATTGCTGAAAAAAATAAACTCGGTTCTACAAGTGTTGCGTTTGTGATCCAACGAAACAGGCGAGACCACACTGATTTAATTACCAGCGGTTAATTTTTCACGGTGCACATGCGCGTGGCGATGTATTATAGCAACAAGGATGTCAGGGTCGAGGATATCCCGAAGCCGAAAATCGGCACGGACGAACTGTTGATGAGGGTGATGGCCTGCGGGATATGTGGATCTGATGTCCTCGAGTGGTACAGGATAAAAAAGGCGCCGCGGGTCCTCGGCCACGAGGCCACCGGGGAGATAGTCGAGGTCGGCGCAGGCGTCAAGAACCACAATGTCGGGGACAGGGTTTTCGTCTCGCACCACGTGCCGTGCGGCAAATGCAAGTATTGCCTGAGCGGTCACGAAACCGCTTGCGAGACCCTCCACACCACCAACTACGACCCGGGCGGATTCTCGGAATTCGTCCGCGTCCCGAGCATAAACGTCGAGCGCGGCGTATATCGCCTCCCGCCAAACATCTCTTTCGAGGAGGGGACTTTAATCGAGCCGCTGGCATGCGTCCTGCGGGGGCAGAGGCTCGCTGGGGTCAAAGAGGGTGACACTGTGCTCGTGCTGGGCAGCGGGGTCTCGGGCCTTCTGCATATACAGCTCGCGCGATTGACTGGAGCGGCGCGCGTCATCGCGACCGACGTCAGCGAGTACCGCCTGGTTGCGGCGCGGCGTTTCGGGGCAAACGAGGTAATCGACGCGAGAGGTGATGTGCCAGAAAAAGTACGGGAACTGAACGACGGGAAACCAGTCGACAGGGTGATAATATGCACCGGAGCGCCGCTTGCGAGCGGCCAGGCCATGGATTGCGTGGACAGGGGTGGCTCGATCCTTTTCTTCGCTGTGCCGGGGCCGGACGCCGAGGTAAGCGTCAAGATAACCGACTTCTGGCGCAACGAGATATCAGTCATGACTTCTTACGGTGCCGCCCCGAATGACCTTGAAATGTCGACCGAGATCATAAGCGAGCGCAGGATTGACGTGCGCGATATGATAACGCACCGTCTCAGCTTGGCCGAGGCGCCTCTGGGTTTCACGATAGTCGCCGGCTCCCAGGATTGTTTGAAAGTCGTGATTGAGCCGTGGCGGTAGACCGCGGTTCAGATTTCAAAATCCTGAATTTTTTGTTCGCTGTTGGTCAAATCTTTGCAAGTCTTCAGTGCAAGCTCGAAGTCCGCGTTCGGGTCCTTGCCGGGCTTGTACTCGATGCATACTAGTCCCCTGAATTTTTTCTTGACGATTTTCACTATTTTCCCGAATTCGATTGTGCCGCCGCCCGGGGGCATCGAATCCGTGTCGCGCAGCTGTATCTCGTTGACGCCTCTCAAACAATTCTCTATCACAACTGCCGGGTCCTCGCCACCTGAAAAAACGTGCATGGTGTCGACCAGGAGCCCGACGTTGCTCAACGCCAGTTCCTTCACAAGCTCGTGGACTTCCGAAGCCTTTGGGAGAAATGAAGTCTTCTCGCCGAGAGACTCAATCGAGATCCCCACGCCTAGCTCTCCGCCCATCAGCCCAAAATCGCTGAACAGCTCGAAACAGTACTCGCGCGGCTTTGGAACTCCAGGTTTCCCATAGCCAGTAACGACCACGACGTTTCGCGCGCCGATTTCCGCCGCCAGCCTGATGGTCTCCTCGACGTGTTCGCGCGCCTTCGAACGCTCGGCCCTGTCCGAACTCAGCAACTGGAGCTCGTGCTGCCTGAAAGCCTGCACGGACCAGACTGGGACGGAATGCGTGACCAGCGCCTCTTTGATGTCCTCAAATGATTTTTTGCCGTCGTTCGCGAGCTCCAGCCACATCCTTCTGCGTTCAAGGATCGCCAGCTTTTCCTCCAAACGCCTGCCCGGAACTGCGAACTCTGCGCAACCCAAATCCATGCTTTCGGTATTAATTCACACACACGATTAAAAATATGCTGTATTGCCTCCAGTACTCCCGCAGGTAAATATTGATGTTTGCGTAACTTATGGCCCATAGATTTAAATACATGTTTTACTCAGTTAGGCATATGAACAAGGGCATCGGAAGACAACTGCCGCATGAGGTTCTTGAGCATTACAGGTTCCGTGCCATAAAACTCAGAAGGAAAGGCTGGAAAATCAAAGAGATAGCGGAAGCATTCGGGCTAAACCGCCGGGCAGTTACACGATGGTTCACCACATACAAAAGGGAAGGCAGAGAGGCACTGAAGAGCAGGAAGGCTCCGGGCCCGGACTTCAAGCTCACCGGTGGCGAAATCGCGGCCCTGATGAAAGATCTGGAGAGGGACGCGACACATTTCGGGTTCGAAACGCCGCTGTGGACGACCAAGAGGGTGGCTCTTCTCATAAAGAAGGAGACGGGCAAGACGCTGCACGGCAGCAACGTGTGGCGGCTGCTGACGAGGATGGGGCTTTCCAACAAGAAGCCGGAGAGGAGGGCAATGGAGCAGAACCCCCGAGAGGCCAAGCGCTGGCTGAAGGAGGAGTGGCCCAAAATCCTCGCGCACGCCCGGAAATGGCAGGCGACGCTTTATTTCCAGGACGAGACGGTCGTCTCTCTGGCGCCGGTCATCGGGAAGACTTGGGCGAAGAAGGGAAAAACCACGGTCGTGAGACTGACCGGGAAGAAGGGCAGCGTCTGCATCTCGTCCGCCATAAGCCCCGGGGGGAGGATGCTGTTCCGCATTGAAAAAGAGCATGTCACCGCGGTCACGTTTGTCGACTTTCTTGAGAAAATCCGCAGACAGCACTCGAGAAGAAAAGTCATCGTCGTCACGGACCAGGCCCGTGCGCACATCGCGAAGAGGGTCAGGGAGCACGTTGAAGCCAGCAAAAAGTCGTTCGCGCTCTACTACCTGCCATCGTACTCCCCAGAGCTGAACCCAGATGAGGGCGTGTGGGGATACATGAAAGACAATAGGTTGAAATCTCACACCGCCATGTCAATGGAAGAGCTGAAGGCGAAGATCATGTCGTGTTTGCTGAGCATCCAGCGTCGTCCATTGCTGGTCAGGTCTTTCTTCTATAAACTTGATAGGCTATAAACAGCGCAATTATCTATACTTTC
>DYTO01000024.1 GCA_020725895.1 Candidatus Hadarchaeum sp.
TTTTGAAAGCGCTGGACAAGAAGAAACGGCTGGCGCCAGGAAAGATAAGCTGGCTGGAAGAATATTTCATCTCTTCTGCACAATAACAGAAGAAACGGATATCTCCAGGATCTTTGCCATCGCTTTCTTCGTCAAGCTTCCGGTGTTTAGCACAAGATCGAAGGATGTGTAATCGTTCACGTCTATTTTGTAGAATTTCTTGAATCTTTTTGCCTCGCTTTCTTCTCGGGCCTCGGTCTCCTTCAAAACTTCTCTGAAGTTCCTTTTTTCCCGACCGACTATCCTCTTCACCCTGATTTCGATCGGGGCCGTCAAGAGTATCCTTAGGTCCGCTTTTTTCGCCATCCATCCCGCTAGCCTCCCATCAATCAGGACGTTTTTCTTTTTTGCCATCTCGGCGGTCCTCTTGTCTATCATCCTATCTATCGAGGGGTTACGCTCAGCATAATCCGAAAATTCTTCGAGAGTCATTTTTCTCTCCTTGGCCATTTTCCTGAAGACTTCCCCAGCGCCGACGTATTTCAGTTTGAATTTTTTGGCAAGGAATTTCGCGGCCGTGGTTTTGCCGGTCCCGTGAAGGCCGCTTATGGCAACGACCACCACGTCACCGCCCCCTGGCATTCTCCTTTATTGTCCTGCGCGAGCAAGACGGGCAGAGGTTCCCGCCGAACGGCCGGTTTGGTCTGCGAGAACTCTTTGCGAACGTTCGCATGCTTTGAGGCCGGATGACGGGCACGCCTGACAGGGGTTTCCCGCAAAAAGCGCAATGGGCGGCCCCGGCCATTTTATGTTTATAATGAATTTTTGTTTTCCCGCCGGGGGTTTTCACGAAACGTTTCGGGTGGCTTTTTGTGCGATATCTGTACGCCGGCATGTGCATCACGTCTTGATTATTGGCGGAGATATATGTGGAACCGGAGAAGTCGGGTTGGCTTCCGGTATCAGAATCGATTTGAGAATGGACGAGAAACCCATCATCGTTATCAAGTACCACCAGCCAACGCCGAACGCAACCAGCGTGCCAAAAATCGGCAAATCAACCCTGAACGGGAGCAACGCCACGACCCATCCACCGTAAATAGGGCCGAGCACAAGCATCCACAAAAGCAGCAGCGGAATCATGTAATAAAACGTCGGCTTCATAGTCTGGGACATCACTATTCCGCTAAGTCTCTTGATCTCTTGTTGATTCTGGTTGAGCTTGTTAAGCTTCTTCATGTCCTTTTTCCTACGCGCGTCGTTATATTCATCCTGAAGTGCCTTGAGCCTTACCTTGCTTTCATTCACAAGCTTCCAGTTCACGGTTTTTTTCAGAACAAGGGTGACTCCAAGCGAGATTGCCAACGATATAATAAAGACGTACAAAATAGCATAAGAATGGAGCGACGAAAGAGACATGCCGAGCTTTCCAGCGCCGGTCAGAACGTTAGCTTTCAGCGCCAGGATGGAATTTTCCGTAGTGCTTGTCGCGACCGAAATGAAATCGTTCGTTATGGTTGCGTGAAGTTCGTTGTCGACGGCCGCAAGACCGGAAAATTTGTTATCGTAAGTTTTGGACGCCTCTGTGATTTGGGTTGTTGCGAGTTCGCCTTTTCTTATCGAAACCACTGCGCCGTCCAGCGCCTTTACAATGCGCTCAAGGTCGCCTTGATTTAGCGCAGCTGGAGCCTGGTATGCTACCGCGCCCAGCACGAGTGCAATCACGACTATCGAGAGGAAATACATTTTACTCATGTTTTCTACCTCATTGCCGAAACCATTTCACTCACGGCCCTGTTTAAACCTTGGTCTTTGTTCTGGATGACCCTAACGGCGGCCCCGCTTATGGCCGAGTAGGCCATCGCCACGGCCCTGTTCAACTGCTGGTGTTCTTTTATCTCTTCCAAGAGGTCCGCGTCTCTTTTCCTCTCGGCAGCGTCCTTCGCGCGCCTTTTGGCTATCTCTCCTTCGCCTGCTTCCACAAGTATTATGACTTCGGGTTTCAGCTCTTCTAATACCCAAATCGGCAAGCCAGGGTAGTAACCTTCCGGCTTTTTTACCAGGCAGTGTGTGTCGACTAAGACCGAGGTCTTATTCGAGAAATCCGCAATCTTCTTTCCTGCCTCTCTCTGGATTCCACGATAGCGCTCGGCCGGAACTTTCCGCATATCGTCCCTGTGCGTAATCCCCTCCTTGACCTTCATGATCTCGAGCATCACGTCACCGTAATTCATCAGCTTGTAGGACACGCCCTGTTTCTGCATCTCTTTCAGCGCGCCATCTATCACAGTGCTTTTTCCCGACCCTGGAACCCCTGTCACGACGACAACTTTATTCACCGATTATCTTCCTCACTGCTGGGAACATCTCAGACACTTGTTCTCTTGCGATCTGCTCGTACAGCGAATGGATTATGCCCACGGTCAATAAAATACCTGTGCCGCTGCCCAAAGCGCCCATGATATCCGCGCCAGCTGAGATTATGCCGACGAAAGCGCCGCCGACGATCGCGGTTGTGATGATGTACTTGCGCAGGACCTGTTCCATCACCCTGATATCCTTCCTGAAACCCGGTATCAGCATCCCAGAATCGTCAAGTTGTTTCGCTATGTCCCTCGGACCCATTCCTGTCATCTGCAGCCACAACCAAGCGAATCCGATCGCCAAACTGATCAGGAGTAACGAATAAATGACAGTCTGGAGCGGGTTTGCCATTGCGATAGCAAGACTGCTAGGCGGCGACGTGTAATCCACCAGCCACGTGGCGCCCGTGACGTATGACACTATCCTCAGGTTTGCAAAAACGGTCAGGGCAAGAATCACAGGTATGTTGGATGTATAAAGTAGTTTTATGGGATATTTCCCCCTGATGCCGCCATATTTCCCGTAAGCAACCGGTATCTCCACCCTCACGCTCTCCGCGTAAACGACAATGAAAAACACCAAAATCGTCGCCACGAGGCTCATCATGTTGCTAGGTCCGGTGGCGAAGAACGAGGTCACGAAACTCTCGCCTGCCGCAAGATTTCCAGCAAAAGTTGGAATGACCCCAGAAACTGGGCCTATGGCCTGCCAGAATATAGTCATGCAAACCCCGCCCGCTATGAAAAGACTGACTCCGCTGCCAAACCCGTATTTCGAAACTATCTCATCCAGAAATATCACGATTGCCGCTCCCAGCACGAGCTGGAAGAGGATGAAAAGCCCGGCACTTGAACCCAGTCCCACACCGTATCTCGGGACGCCGGCAACGCCGGAAGGCGCCAAGATCAGCATGCTTCCCTCGAACACCGCCATCAGGATCGCAACGAACTTTTGGGATCCGGTGAAAACGGCCCTGTCGTCGGTGTCCGAGAGATCGAGATTTATCACTTTGCTGCCGACGAGAAGTTGCAGGATGATGCCGGCCGTCACGATGGGGCCTATCCCGAGCTCCATCAAAGAACCAGCCTGGCTCGCGAAAACGTATCTCAACTGCCCGAAGAAGTCGTTGACTTTATACTCTGCCGGAGTTCCATAGAGCGGGATTTGGGTAAGCACGAAGTAAATGATGAGGGCAACGCCAGTCCAGATGAACTTTTCCTTGAAGGTTATGTGTCGTTTCGGGACAGAAATTTCCGGCAGCCTACGGAGAAGCGGCTGCAAGGCGTAAATCTTAGACCTCGGCTTTTCCGGATTCTCCATCGCCTTCACCAGAGATTGCTTTGCCACCCGCACCTTCTAGTTTTTGTTTCGCCGTTTCTGAAAATTCCTCTGCGGAAACTTCAAGAGCGTGATTGACCTGTCCTTTTCCCAAAACTTTCGAAACCCCCAATTTGCTCAAGTCGACTTTGTATTTTTCGCCATCCTGCTGTGCCACGCCAATCCTCACGAGGTCGTCCAGCGACTCGTCTATCTCTCCGACATTGATGCACAAGATCGCCTTTTGGAGGCTCTGGGGTCGGGCAAAACCGTGCTTCCCGAAATAATCAGGCATATACCTGAGAATATACGACCATTTTTGCTTGTGTCCGCCGCTCATCCCAGTCCCGCCGCGCTCACCGCTCCCTCGCCCGCGCTTGGAACAGCCTCTCCCGTGGTGCCGTGAGCCCCTCTTCTTAACGAGTTTCTTGTGTCTCCTTACCACCATTTTTTCACGCCATCCTCATCAAAAGATTGTTTATCATCTCGCCGCGATATCCGAGGTCTCCAAGGTCTTTGAACGCGCGCTTTGTGTTTTTGTAACCTCCGCTCGGCGGGTTTAGCCTGAAAACTTTCTTGAGCCCGTTCACTGACGATGTCTTCGCCTTTCCGGAGGAGACCGCCTCGGCAAATTCCTTGATTGAAGAAAACCCGTTCGCCTTGACAACGTCATCGTTGATCTTTTTGTCACCGACCAACCTCCCGCGCTTTCGCAAAAGATGCTCTAGAACCTCCGGCTTGATTTCACCCCACGTTATGTAGTCTTTGGACTTTTGAAGCATACCTTTTACGGACGGGACATCGTCGACGACCACGCAGTGGTTAATTCTCGTGAGGCCCAGCATCCTCATCGTGTCTCCGGCGTCCTTCCTGCCCTTTACCAACCCGCGGATCCTAACTACTGCCAACTTGGCCACTTGCCTCACCTGTCCTGCCTATCAAAATGTTTCTCTTCGCCGCTTCCGGAAGCATCACCCTCGTGGTCTGCTTCAGAGTGTTGAAAACGGCCAAAGAGAAATTGAGCGTTGTTCTCGTCTCCCCGCTTGAAGAAGTCCAGGCATCCTTGATCCCTGCGAGCCCAAAAATTATCTTTGGAATCTCAGCTGTCGCGAGACCCAGTCCCCTCGGGGCGGGCTTTATGGTGACTGTGACGCTCCCGCTTTTGCCGGAAACCTCGTACGGGACAGAGTGTGAGCGTCCACACCCGCATTCCCAGCTCCCGCATCCGCGCGCAATCTCGATGACGTTGAGTTTAGCCGCGTTCATTGCTTTCCTTATCGCCGGGCCTATTTCCCTTGCGCTAGCCGTCGCGACACCTATTATCCCGTCGCGGTTGCCGACCACGCCGATTATCCTGTATCTGATCCTTCTGCCCGACTTGTGCATCCTCTGCATCATCCCCACGCCAAGTATCTCTTCCTCGAGATTGGGAACGAGCGCATCCACTATCTCTGTTTCCATTATCCTTTCCCCGTTCCTGATGATCTGGCTGATGCTGGTGATCTTGCCCTCCTTCACGGCCTTCCCCAGAATAGTCCTGGGTTGCCACAGGTTCACGTCGAACTTTTCCTTTTCTATGCTCCTTCTTCTTCTCCTCATTTCAACCACCGAACTCGGAAATTATGTTCTTCTTGACATCGTTAAAGTGTTCCTTGAGCTGCTCCGGCTGAAGCCCATTGCTCAAAACTTTTGAGAACCTCTTGTTGTATGCTTCTGGGTCTTTTTTCTTCAACTCTGCGGCAAACTTCGCTATGTGCTCGCCGCTGGTCCTGCTATCGTCGGGAAGAATGGATTTATCGTGAGGTATCTTCAAACCAGCGTCGATAGCGCCCTTCAGTACCGCAAAAATCTTTGAACCCTTAACGGGTTCCTGCGCCCCGATATCGAGTATGCCCTCGCTGACGTTTGATTTCAATGCCTTGCGCCCGCAAAGGAACCCGACCAAGTACGCAGTCGGGAGGTTGGATGTCGCTCCTTTCCAACCGAATTTTTTCAAATGCTTGGAGTTGGCCAAAGCGATGGTGCTGTCGCCAACTGTTGACGACTTTGAAATCTGCGCCTGGACATTCTTGGAATACGTTCGAACAACGAGCCTAGATTTTCCGGACTTTAGCAGTTTCAATCTTCGCCTGTAATCGGTCTTTCCCTCTCTCTTCCTCCTGAATTGAACTTTGTATATCGGCCCCGACCTTTTCATGCCGTCACCTTCAGAATTCCCCTTTCTTTCAGATACGTTTCCAGGTGTGCCTTGTTCCTAAAGGAGCCGCCTTTCGCCATCTTGTACAGTCGCCTGTAGTCTCCAGCCCTGATCGTGCCTTCTTTTTTCAGCTCTTTCAATCTTTTCCTTATGGGCCTGATCGTTTGAATCCATTTCAGTTTTTTCGGGGACCTCGCCTCCTTGCCCCCGCGCCTGCTCCCGTGGCCGCGCCGCCTGCCCTCTTTTCTCTTGAGTTTCCTGACCCTGGTTCGCCCGCGGCTTGTCCCCGTTTTTTGTTTTACGACAATCGATCCTTCTTTGACCAGCCTTTTGATGTCTGCGCGAGTTAAGGCAGCTGCGACGTCCTCGGCCATCTGTGGGTCTATCCAGATTCTGTTGACGCCGACGTCAAGCATGTTTGCCGCCAATCTCCTCTTTTTGTCGAGCTTCATTTGGATCCTCTAGGGTTCAAAACTTTTATTCCGAGTTCTTTGGCCTTGCTCAGCATTTGTTCTTTCAGTTTTTTGCCGACGTTTGATGATATCTTCGCCGCCTGTTTGGACTTGTCAATCTTCTCTATCTCTCGCATGTTGTGAACGATTACTTCATACAGCCCGGACGGATGCGTCCCACGGGTAGCGGCAGGCGAGCGGTAACCAACCATGACTATTGGCCTCTTGCTCTTCATCTTCAACCGCATCTTGTTGTCGCTGCCTCTCGGCTTCCTCCACTTCTCGCCAAGCCTCTTGACTTTCCAGGTCTCGCGCCTGACGAAGTTTGGTTTCTTAACTTTCTTCATCCATCACACCTTCTCCACGATATAGCATCCATCTTGGAACACCCTTCTGTCCTTGTATCTAACGGAGGTCGATCTTTCTATGTTTATTGCAGTCTGGCCCACCTCGTCTTTGTCGATGCCTCGAACGAGAACAATGTCGCCGGCAACTTCTACCTCGACGTCGCCGATTATTTTCGCTGTCCGCGGATATCTTTCGCCGATAAAATTTTGTATCAAGACCTTCTTCCCGTCGACCTTGACCGTGATCGGGAAATGTGAGTAAACGACGCGAAGCTTGTAGACAAACCCCTCCTTGACTCCCTTGAACATGTTTCTGAAGTGGGCTTTTACAGTCCCAAGCGCCGCTTTTGTCACTTTGTTATGTCGTTTTGCCTCGACTATTATTTTTTCGCCGTCCATTTTTACACCAACGTCCTCGAACCTGAACTCTTTCCTGATTTTTCCCCTGGGTCCACTAACCTCGGCAGTGTTGCCTTCCATCCGGATTTCAACGCCATCCGGCACCTGTATTTCTTCCTTCATGACTGCTGGCATGTTAAATCTCGCCGCCTAATGTCAACTTTTTCAATTAAAACGGTTTTGATTCAGAAAACGTATGCAATTAGCCTACCACCAAGCCCTTGTTTCAGTGCTTCTTGGTGGGTCATCACTCCGCGTGGAGTCGAAACTATCAAAATGCCGATTCCGGCCGAAGGCAAGAACCTCTTTTCCCACTTTTCATATTCGCCGCGCTTTATCGAGTATCTTGGCTTAACGGCCCCGCACGAGTTCATTCTCCCCTGGAGGACTATCTTGAATGATTTGCCTCCATTCACCGTTTCAAAACTCTGTATGAATCCCTCTCTATGCATTATCTGGATTACCTCGCGGACGAGCTCCGATATCGGCGAGACCACTGCCTCTTTCTTCTTGGCCAGTTCCGCATTCTTGATTTTTGAAAGCGCGTTTGCTAGGGGGTCTGTCAACATTTTTCTTACCTCAACTGTACTTCTTGAACCCTATTTTCGGGGCAAGCTCCCTGAAACATCTGCGGCATAGTTTCAGTTTGTAAATCTGATAGACGTGGCCATACCTCCCGCAATGCTGGCACTTGTGCGCGCCTCTCCCGAACTTTTTCTTCGTCATCAGACCACCTCTACTCCGAATTTGTTAACCATGAAGTCTATCGCCTCATCCCTTGTTATCTGGTGGCTTTTAGGCACTTTGCGTGGGATCATGTGTCTCCTGCTTATCCTGAATCCAGGTCTTTTCAGGCTCACGCAAACATCCATCCCGAATATCCCGATGGATGGGTCGTAAGACACTCCAGGAATGTCTATGTGTTCCTTGACACCGAACGAAACGTTGCCCTGCCTGTCGAATGATCTTTTCTTGATTCGGCGCTCGACTGCGACAAGGAGTTTTTGTAGTGTTTCATCAGCATTCTTCCCGCGTAGTGTTATTTTGCAACCGATTGGGCTACCAGGTTTCAAGTCCCATTCTCTGACGGCCTCCTTCACATATGTGCGGGTCGGCTTATGTCCAGCGATTTTCTCAAGAACAGCTTCCGCTTTGACCAGTTTGTCGCCGGCTTCCCCGACGCCCATGTTCAGCACGAGTTTGTCTATCTTTATCTCTCTCATCACGCTCATGCGCCAACACCCTGAATCGATATCGCCGGGCTATCCTTACCCACGACGAAAACGTAACCCTGAGGGGCTTCAAATTTCTTGTCATCGGCGATCAAGACCACGATGTTCGGCTGGGTTCCCTTCATGTCGCGTATCGCTTCGATCTTGCCTATCTTTCCAGTGTTCTTTCCACCGGTCACCAGTGCCAGAGCACCGGGCGCCATCGGGAACCTCTCCACTATCTTCAAGTCGGGGAGCGCAATCTTCAGGACGTCGTCAGGCTTGTAGCTAGGTTCGCCCACCATCGTCTTCCCATCGTGAAGCGTCAACTGTATGACCTTTCCTTTCAAAATTCTCTTTTGGTTAATCCTGCAGAGCTTGACGGACAATTCCCCGTCAGACACACCGTTCAGGGTCAACCTCCCCAAGTGGTCGAGCAGGACCCGGTAGTTTTGTTTGATTCCTGGCAGGCTGACAACGTCCATGAACCCAACCGGGAACTTTGGATCTTTTCTTTGTTTCCCGTCCACAAGGACAGAACCCCCTGTTATTATCTTGTCAGCTTCTCTGGTGTTGCGAGCCAAAGAAAGGTAGTTTTTAACTATGGTTCTCAGGGGAATCGCCACCTCGGCTTGGTGGGGGCCTGCTCGGGACTTGCTTGTCCATGGGGTGGACTTACGACTCAACTTCACGCTCCGCGGCATTGCTAGAGGTTTTATCTGTCTCTTCCCGCCCTTTTTAGCCACCCTTTGACCTCCTTTCCAAAACTTTGTTTCTCTTTGCGTCTTCAACGAGCGTAACTATCATAACTTTTGAAGCGTGAACCGGCTTCTGGACTTGCGTCCCATCGGCTTTGGCAAAAGTCACGCCCTGGACGTAAACTTTCGCGCCTTTGTAATCGACCTCCGTAACTTCGCCCTCCATCCCAGCAAAGTCGCCGCGCAATATTTTCACCTTGTCCCCCTTCCTGACAGGCAATGATCTCGTCCCGTGCTTTTTCACGAGCTCGGGGCCCAGATGTGAGCCCAAAAATTTGTGCTGGACGTGATGCGTCGCGGAATATCGCTCCAGCCTTTGCTTTCTTGGGAGTTTGCTTTTCATTTTTACACCACTATCGAAGCTATGCCTGCCACCTTCGGCCACCTTTCGGCCGCCTCTCTCGCCATCGGCCCCCTTACCTCTGAACCGCGGGGTGAGGCCTCGGGGGTGACCAGGACCGCGGCGTTGTCCTCGAATTTTATGCGAAGGCCGTCCTTTCGTGCGTATTCTTTTCTCTGTCTGATGATCACGGCTTGTACTATCTGTTTCCTGATTTCTGGGGCCCCTCTTTTCACCGATGCGACGACCCTGTCGCCGACGCCAGCTTTCGGGACCCTCTTTCGAACGCCCTGGTAACTCATCACGCTTATAATCTGTATCTCTTTCGCTCCGGTGTTATCGGCGCACGTTAACCTGCTCCCGACCTGCAAGACCTTCACGGGGAAAACAGGCGAAACGCCAGTAGCCGAACCTGCACCTTTCTTACCCATCTCAACCACCTAATTTCTGGACTACAACGAAAAACTTGCTCTTGCTCAATCTCCTGCTCTCCATTATCCTCACCCTGTCCCCTGCCTTTGCGTTTATGCAGGGCGGGTTGTGTGCGTGAATTTTGGATGTCCTGCGCTCGTATCTCTCGAACTTTTGGACGTAGTGCATTTTCTCCAGGTCTATTGTTACAGTCTTGTCCATCTTGGCGTTCACTACCCTGCCCTCGAATACCCTGCCTCTCAACGGCATCTCTCCGTGGAACGGGCATCGGGGGTCGGCACACGTTTCCTTTGGTGTTTCGATTTTTTCTGCCATGTTCTCACTTTACTTTCTTTATCCTATTTTCAGGTTTTCCTACGAGCCTTGCTCCCTCGACTTTAACCTCTCCCCCTGCCGGGATCTTTATCACGAAAACGGAGTTTGACTTGGGGATAATCTTGGATTCACCGTGGAACCTGAGAGCAATCGTCTCCCTGGTTTCATCAGAAACTTTCCCGTGGACCCCGATCAAGGTAGGGTCTGAGCTGCCCACGACTTCTGCCTCGAGCCCAATCAGCTCGTGCCTGGTCAGGTTTTCTTTTGTTATCGGCATCTTGATCACCTATCTCGAATCGATCATCTCTGAAGAGAATCCCATGTTTATCAAAACTTCTTTCACACGATTTCTGTGGTCGCCCTGAAGTTCTATGTGGCCATCCTTGACGGTTCCACCGCACGCGAGTTTCGATTTCAAGTCCTTGACGAGTTCCTTCATAGAAACCTGTTTCTCATCAACACCATCGATCAAGGTCACAATCTTCCCGAATTTTCTCTTCGAAGAATAGACGCTGATCCGTTGCTGTTCCCTTGCGATGTCCTGGCACACACAGATGTCTTTCGGTAGTCCACAGACCTTACATATCTCTTGCAGCGCTCATCCACCTCCCCTCTCTTTTTCCTTGATAATCGTGAGAAGTCTCGCTATCGTCCGTTTCAAATCTTTTATCTTCGCCGTGTTCTCTATAGTTCCGCCCGCGCCCAGTGTCGTCTTCGTGCGAGCGAGCTCATCCCTGAGTTCACGCAGCTTTCCGATCATCTCGTCTCTGTTCATAGCTCGGATTTCTTCAGGATTCAGAATCGCCATCGTTTTCCTCCTTTGTAATTTCGGGTTCGACTGTCGCGGCTTCCTGAGGCTCCGTCGTCGGTTTCTTTACTTCGTGTATGCTGTCTGGGAGCTGGACGTCCGGTGGCATTATTATTACTTTTATACCGATAGTCCCGGCTTTCATGTGGGCGGTCGCCATGCCGTGACTTACTAATTTTTCCGCCGGGTCGCCCGTTTTGCTGAGATAACCCTGATAAAATCTGATACTTTTTTTCCTTTCACCGGCGACTTTTCCTCCAATAACTATCTCAACTCCGCGTGCGCCGGCTTCCATTATTCTTCTCAACATCATGTATCCCGCCCGCCTCACGTTTATCCCGCGCTCCAGAGCAAGGGCGATTCTCTTTGCCATTATTGACGCGTACAGTTCTGGTTTTTTTATCTCGACGACCTCAACTTGAGGGTGGTCCAAACTGAATTTCTTTTCGAGGTCGTCCGTTAGCATGTTTATGCTCTTCCCTTTTTTCCCGATGACCATCCCTGGCCGCTCGACGAAAATCGCCACGCGAGTCCCAGTCGGGATCCTCTTTATGTCGACCCCGCCGTAACCTGCTCTCCCAAGCTCCCCCTGGAGGAAAGTTTCGAGTTCGACGCGCTTCAAACCCATTTTTATGAATCTGTTTTCGACCGGCATACTATGCCTCCTTCAAAACCAACTCTACGTTAGTCAACGGCTTGTTCGCCGGCGTCGCGCGACCGAATGCGCGGGGGACTATGCCCCTTACTGTTATTCCCTTGTATGCGCTCGCATGGACTATCTTGAGCTTGTCAACGTCGAGTCCCTTGTACTTTGCATTTTCCTCTGCATTCTTCAAAACTTTCAAAAGTTCTCCCGCGGCTTTCACCGGGTACGCTCCGCCCCCTCCGATGCCCTTTTTGTGGGCTAGCTTCTTGTTGTGAACCAAGTATAGGACCGCTTGGCGCTTTTTCACAACGTTTTCGAGGTAAAGCCTCGCCGTTTTCAGCTTCATCCCGCGAATTGCGCGACAGACCTCCATTGCGTCTTTCGGCGACATCCTGATTTCTTTTCCAAGGGCTCTTGCGAGGGGTTCTTCAATTTTTGCGGAATAACCAAACTTCGGCATGAAAAATCACTTGAGTGGGATGTACAGGGAGCTCCTTGTGGCCCCTATTCCTGGCGCGCTGTGCGAAACTTTCTTCCTCGTTTGCGCGAACTCGCCCAGCCTGTGCCCGACCATTTCCGGGGCGATGTCAACCGTGACAAATTCCTTCCCGTTGTGTATGCCGAACTTTAGGCCGACCATTTCGGGAATGATTACCATGTCTCTCAAATGGGTCTTTATCGGTTTGTCGCTGCCGCTTTCCTTTGCCTGTTTTATCCGTTCGAGGAGTTTCTTGTGTTTTGGTGTGAATCCTCTTTTTATGACCCTGCGCTCTCTAGAGTTGATTAGCTTTGAGAACTCGTCCAGCGGCAGTTTTTGCAATTCCTCTATGCTGAGGCCGCGATATGAAAACTTCTTCGGCATTTTTTACCTCTTACCAGTCCTTCTTGCCGCTATTAAGCCCACCTTCTGTCCAGGCGGTGCGCCCCTTGCAACCGTCTTTGGTCTGCCGGCGTGCTTCCTTCTGCCGCCACCGAACGGGTGATCGACCATGTTCATCGCGACGCCCCTGACCCTCGGGTACCATTTTCCCTTCCCGAGGAAGTGATGGAATCTCTTCCCAGCTTTCATGAAAGGTTTGTCCAAGCGTCCGCCTCCAGCGACAACCCCGATGGTTGCCCTGCATCTCGGGTTAAGGTCTTTTATCTCTCCCGAAGGCAGCTGAACGGTCGTTCGGCCGACGTCGTGCGCAATTAGGATGGAATACGCCCCTGACGCTCGCGTGAATTTTCCCCCATCGCCGGGCTGAGCCTCGATGTTGTGAATCAAAGTACCTTCGGGGATTTCCGAAAGCGGCAAGGTGTTTCCGGGCTCAATCGGTGCGGATATCCCGGCCAAAATTTTATCGCCGACTTTTATCCCCTCTGGCGCAAGCACCAAGCGCTCCTCATCGTTTGAATATCTTATTTTTGCGACGGGTGCGCCGCGCCCAGGATCGTGCAATATGTCCACGACCGTGGCTTCACCCTCCTCAAGTGGAAGTTTCGCCGCGCCGCACCTTCGCCACGGCTTTGAACGATAAGTCGGTGAGCCGCTGCCCAACCTCTGAAGTCTCAAATGCTTACCCATCACACCATCCCCAGTTTTGCCGCGAGCTCCTCGGCCGAGAAATCGGGGGCCAGCCTGACGTAGGCCCTCTTCTCGCCGTTTGAAGTTCGCTCGACGTTGACTTTGACAACCTTGACCTGGTAAAGTATCTCGACAGCCTTTTTTATGTCGGATTTCGTGGCGTCATCGGCGACGGTGAACATCAGCTTGTTTTCCGACTCGATTATCCTGACAGCCTTTTCGGTGGCGCGCGGGTTCACAAGAACTTTCTGAGGGTCTTTCATGCGAAAATACCCTCCGACAATTTCTTGATAGCCCCTTCAGTCCACAACGTCAGCCTTCCGGCATCTCCGCCAGGAGCGAGC
>DYTO01000025.1 GCA_020725895.1 Candidatus Hadarchaeum sp.
AGATATCTCTCGCTCGGCGCAAAAAGCATAAAGAGCGCAAAAAGCATTAAACAAGCGTGAAACTGTGTACAAACGCGATGTTAAAAAATTCATCCTTACAATTTCATTAATCTCTTTTTTTTGCCCTCGCTTACGTCCCACTCGCCTCGGCGCAGGACGACATGGGCACTGGCGATGATGCAGGAGACAACACCGCGTGGGCGGCTCAGTTCAGCATCCCAAGGAGCGGGACTAGATATGTCGACGCAAGCGACACTGTGGATTTCTACAAGTTCGTGAACACAAGATTCGATCGGATAACCGCAGAAATAACACCTTCGGGGTACTTCACCGTGAAAATATATGACGTCGGCGAGAACTTGGTTGCAACAGGCACTGGTTCTGTGAGTTATACCGACACGAGCGGTGGCTACAACTATGTTGCGGTCGAGCGCTTGTCCGATTCTTACACGGACTACACCCTAACGATCAAAAGCAGTGAAACGATAGTCAAAGGCACCGACAACGACTTGACCGCACCGGCACACAACGACATGGGAACGGGAGCTGACGCTTACGACGAGGCAACTTACGCTTCCTCGATATCCGCCGGTTCTGGAACAGGATATTTTGACAGCAACGATGTCTACGATTACTACAAGGTAACTGCCTCGAGCGGCCAGACGATAACGGCCACGTTAACCACGCCATCAACGGCTAGCTGCACGCTGGAAATTCTGAATTCAGAGCTATCGGGGACGTACACCGACGTCGCCGGTGGACAAACGGAAGACCTGAGCATGACCGTGACCGCCTCCGGTGACCATTACATTCTTGTCTCACGCGCGAGCGGCTTGGGCACATATTCCCTAACGGTCTCCGTCGGCGGATCCACCGACACCACGGACATGGGCTCGGGAGGCGATGCAGGCGGCACGAACGGCACGGCCGCGACGATATCTGCCGGCTCAGGCACGGGATATATGAACGGGACCGACCCGACGGACGTTTTCAAAATATACGTCACGAGCGGGCAAAACATCAGCGCAACTCTAACCCCTCCATCCGGCGCTGACTTCAACCTGACGCTCTACGAAGACTCGGTCACTCGCAGCACGTCCTCGTTGGGCGAAAACTTGGCAGACAACGTCAGCGACACCGCGGTGCTCTCGGGTTACCGGTACATCTGGGTGACCTACGTCTCCGGGTCTGGGAACTACACTTTGAACGTGTTGATTTCGGAACCGATGACCAGCGAGAATGTGGTCGCTCCAGAAGAAACCTCTGCGACGAACGTTGCTGCCGTCGTTTCAATCGAAAATCTCGCCGCGAACGTGTGGGATGTAATAACGATAGCGGAAAACGGCGTCTCTTCCATCAACGTTCAAACGGAACAGTCTATCGCCGTCAGCTTCGAGGATAACCAACTGATCAAAACGATAGCCGTCTCGACGAACACTGCGATAGACAATGTAATCGTTCAGGCGCAGAAGATCTCCACGAAACCCCAATCGGTCAGCGAACCATCGACCGCCGTGCCGGGCGTCGTCGTGAGCCATTATCTAGACATTGCAAACATCGAATTCAAGGTAGAAAAGTCATGGCTTACGGACAACAACATAGACCCGGACACCGTCAAGCTCCTGAGGTACACAACGACTTGGACTGAGCTGCCAACAACTTACGTTTCCGAGGACGCGACATACAGGTACTACACCGCAACCACACCTGGGTTCTCGACATTCGCGGTCGTTGGCGCTACGCTTCCAACTTCGCAACTACCGCCGTTGTATGTCGTGGTTGTGGCGGCAGTCGTGATGCTGGTCGTGACGCTTGTCCTTATCTGGCGCAAGATGGCAACCGGGCCCAAAACTCTGAAAACTGGCTGAGTTTACTTTCTAACCAGCTCTTCCATTTCCGTGAATAATCCCCTCAAGTACAGATACACCAAGTACATTATGCAGACGACTCCGACCAGGAATATCGCCGAGTTCAAAATCGACATGCCGTCAGCGCCCCAGAAATGCTGCACGGTCATCCCTGCATTGCTGATGTTGAAAAGGCCATGTGCGATTATCAAGCCGAATATATTCCTTGTCTTATAGTAAGCCAGCCCCCACCAAAAGGCGATCATGAATAATGCGCCGTATATCGGGATTGAAACGAGGCCGTATGACAGGTAGCCGATGTGCAAGAATGCGAAGAAAAGGCCGCTTATGATGACTGCCTTCAAAGCACCCCTGTGCCAAAAGTGCTCTATCATGAAACCTCTGAAAATCAATTCCTCTGTGAAAGCGACCGGTATGAAGAAGGCTATCCCGAGATACACGAAGAACCATTCTGGCGCGCCCGCGAAAAGGCTACTCGAAACCTGCTCGGACCCGGTCTGGAATAACGGACCAATCACCGCCCAATAAGCCTGGAGTGCCAGAGTGAAAACCACATAGAGGGCGAATACCCATACCACGCTCCAAAGCATGTTTTCGCGCCTTATCCCGACTGAAGACCAAAACTTCCTGCCCTCGAACTTTGTCACGTGGAGGTAGGCCACTGAAAGCGCTATTGCATATGTTACTAGTTGTGAGGTGACGTTCGAAATCGCGATTGGTGCGCTCCATCTCAAAAATCCAGTGCCGACGAGGGCTCCGTCGTCGTCCGGGTCCAATTCATTGTCCGATAGGGTGAACTGGTAGACTCCAAATTCCCTGTTCTCATTTACCTCTATCGTGAAAGACTGTTCGCTGTTCTCGCCGGGTTGCAAAAATATATCAATGGATTCGTTCTCAAGCTGATTTGTCATGCTCAACTTGTAACTCTTAGAAAGTACGTTTTCGGAAGAGAGGTTCGTGAACCGTAGCGTTACGACAACGTTCCCGTTCTCGGGCTGCACAATGCCAACGACAGACACGAAAACAAATTTCAGGTTGTCGTCGTTCTCAAAAACTTCGTTTTCGTAAAACCCGACAAAAGCGGCCTCGGTACCGAACGCGGGCGTTAACATGCTGGTAAGTAGGCTGGCGCTCAACATCGAAATAAAAAGAACCAGAGGTCCCAGCCAATAGAGTTTTTGCACTGAAACCTCTGGTTTCTTCGATTTTGCTACCGTTTTTTTGCGCGGCATTTTTCACATCATCCGTTCAGAGTGGGACTTCCTTCGACATCGTCACTGCCAGAGTCGCCATCTTCGCGAAGAAGTTGTCGTCCGCCTGCTCGTAAATCACAGAGTTGGGGCTGTCCATCGCCGCATCGCTCGCCTCTTCGTTCCTCATCACTGGGAGCACGTGCGTCACTATTGATTTCTTCGCCATCAAATCCTTTATGTGGTTCAGCTCCAGTCTCCATTCCTTGTGCTTTCCAGCAATCGCGATCTCTTTGTCCATCCCGAACTTTGACGCTCCGACCCTCAAGAACTCGTTTGAGCCCCAGCTCCTCGGGAAAACCGCGTCGGCGCCCTTGATGCCTTCCTCGAAATCGTTGCTGATCTCGAAGCTCCCGCCGCTCGCCTTGGAGTTCTTCTTGCAGGTATCGACGATTTTCTCGTCAATCTCGAAACCCTTCGGGTGCGCCAAGACGACATCCATTCCGAAGCGAGATGCTATCAAAACCTCCTCCTGGATGCTGCATCGGCCGCGCGGCTTGCTTGAGTAGGCCCAGCTGATCGTGTACTTCTTCCCTTTCAGCTTTCCGAGTTTCTTTCTGACGGTCCAGATGTCACCGAGTCCCTGCGTCGGGTGGTATGTGCAGTCCGCCATGTTTATCACTGGCTTCTTCGATGCGTCCGCGAATTCCTTCACTACCTTCAGCCCTGCGCCGTAGACGTAGTCGATGTTCTTGTCGAGAATCCTGACCCCGATCCCGTCGGAATAGGAGTCGTACATCTTCGCCGCATCCTTGACCGCCTCTTCCATCCTTGTGGTCGAGACATCGATGAATGCCGGGTGGCCGCCGAGAATCGCCGTGGCCGCCTCGAATGCTCCCCGCGTCCTGGTCGATGGCGCGTAGAAGAGCATGAAAAATGTCCTGCGGTCCAGCATGTTCGCCGGTCGGTCGCCTCTCTTCACTATCTTCTGAAGTTTCTCTGCAACGCCAATCGTGTACTCTAGCTCGTCAACGCTCCAGTCCTGTGTCGTTATGAAGTCCTTTCCGTATAGCTCTACCATTCAGGTCACCTCTGTTTTGGATATACCAACGAATTATAAAAAGCCGATGTGGGACTAAATTCTGGGCGTCGCGTTTAGGAATTTTTCTGGATAGACGAGGAAAGTGTGAAGGGGGACGAGGTCGGCCCAGTTCATCCTGCCGCGCAGGTCTTTCGTCACGACGACCCCGCGCTCGACATTGTATCTCCTGCAGAAGTTTTTCAACCCCCTGATGTCGGCGTCGGAGATGTTTGAATTCATGTTCACTTCGATCGGGACGATCTTTCCCGCGAACCGTGCCAGGAAATCGACATCTGAAGACCCCCCCGCTCCAGTAACCGGAGGCGTCGGTTTGAGCGAGTTCGAGAAGCTTAGGGTCGTGACGCGGTACGAGCTCCTGAAGCAGATTAGGATAAAGAGTTTCTACGGCGGGCTGATAATGACGTTGCTCGCTGTGGTTCTCACGATCGGGATCTACCAGGGGCTGAACCTGCCGGCGAGGCTGAACCTCCTGCAGACTTTCATCGACCAGTACGGGGCGGAGCTCTTCGCGATGCTGGCGACTTCAATGGGCGCGATGGCCGTCCTGGCCGCGGTTTTCTTCGCCGGCGACGCAATCGCGGGGGAGTTCGAGCGCGTCACAGGCTACCTGATACTTCCGAACCCGGTCAAGCGGAGTACCCTGATAGTCGGGAAATATCTCGCGTGCTTCATAGCGACCGCTGTCATAATCGCCATCGCTTTCGCAATCGCGGCCGTTTCTGTCCTCGCGTTCTACGGGACGATACCGGACGGCATGCTCGGCTCGTTCGTTATTGCGATGGTCCTTGGCAGATTCGCTATCAGCCTTTCCTTCGCGTTCAGTTCGATACTCAAGGGAGGGATGGGCGCGACGATTGCCGCGCTTCTGGCTTACATGGTCCTATTTCAAGTTGTCTCAAGCTTGCTCGCGTACGCAGGGTACAACCCCTGGTTCATGCCGGATCGGGCCGGGGACGCGATGGGTGCGACATACTCATTCTCGGTCGAAAACGCGTTCGGCGGGCTCACCGGCGGACAGCTCACCGGACTTTTCCAGGCGAGCTCGGACCCAACGCTCAGCTTCTTCGTGCTCCTCGCATATTCCGGGGCCCTTTTCCTCCTCAGCTTATTCATGGCAAACAGGCGTGAGATGATATGATGAAAACGACGAAGTGCCCGAACTGCGGCCAGGAGATAACGGAGGAGTGGATGTCGAAAAAGGACTACTGCTCGAACTGTGGCGCGAAGCTGGCGGTTGAAAATGAAAAGCTCGTCGTCGTGGCAGCCGAGGAAACGAAACAAAAGCCCACCAAGCTCTGGTACCTTGCGCCGATATTGTTCAGCGTCATCGGAGGAGTTATCGGGTACATGGCGGTGGCGGACCGCGACAAGAAAATGGCGATGTTGTTGCTGGTCATCGGGGTCGTTCTCACGATCATCGGGGTTGCGGCTGGGCTGTTGATCCTGAGCAATCGTTAGTTTAATTTGCCCGCCAGAAATCGTTTGTTGGTTGAAGTGACGAAAAGTTTGCGCGAAGCCTTGAGTGGAGAACTCCCTGAAGAGGAACTTGCCAAAGTGCGGGCATTCGACGTAGTCGGCGATATTGCGGTACTGAAAATTCCCGAATCGCTGCTGCCCAAAAAGAAAATCATCGGCGAGGCACTGATGCGGGTGCACAGCCACGTGAAGACCGTCCTGAACCAGACGAGCCCCGTCAGCGGCGAGTTCCGGACGCGAAGTGTGGAAGTCATCGCCGGCGAGCCAAAGACGACTACGATCTATCGGGAGAACGGGTGCCTTTTCAAGGTCGACATCGAGAAAGCGTACTTCTCGCCGAGGCTGGCGACCGAACGTCGAAGGATAGCGAACCTCGTGCGGCCTGGAGAGGTCATCACGAATCTTTTCGCGGGCGTCGGAGGGTATTCGATAGTCGCGGCCAAAAAGAGCCAGGCAAGAAAAATTTACTCCATCGACATAAACCCTGCTGCGTTCGAGTCGATGGTCGAGAACATTCGGATAAACAAGGTGGGCGACAGGGTCGTCCCGATTCTGGGCGATGCGCGCGATGTCGTCAATGAAAGGATCGGGGGCGAGGCCGACAGGGTACTCATGCCACTGCCGGAGCTCGGCCACGAGTTCCTGACAGTGGCGATCGATGCGATGAAACCAACCGGCGGCGTTGTCCACTACTACACTTTCGGTAACGAACCCGACGTCTTCGGGCCTTCGATAGATTTCGCAGGGGACGTTGCGGCGAAGAAGGGCTTCAGGATGGAAGTCCTTGAGAAGAGGGAGATCAGGTCGTACGCAACGAGGTGCTATCACATCGCGGTCGACCTCGGCCTGAAGCCACGGTGATCCTGTGGAGCCGAGGTCTATTTTGAAATCCCTGCGCGAGTTCGCGCGGCGCGAGCTCGTCGAGAAGAAAGCCGACGAAGTCGTTGTTTACAGGCTGAAATTCGAGAAAATAGTCAGACGCGGGAGGACGCCCGGCTTCCAGATGAGGGGCGGGGAGGGGAAGTTCTACGTCTGCGTATTCACGGGCGATAATCTGCGGGTCTATTCGATGAGCGAGGGCGGCGCCCAGATGGGCGCGGAGGATTTCAGCGGCGCTGCGAAGGAAAAGGCCGCTTCCGATGTCTCGAAAGACGGAAAAATAGTGTTCCGTTTCACCAAAAAATGATTTTTTGCGCGACGTGTTCTCCAGATTGGATATATGTCCACTTTCGAAGAAATCCTTAAATAAGTTAAATGACTATTAGGTGTTGGTGGGAAGGAAAACCCACAGAGCGGGCAGAACCGAAGCCTAAGGGCAACGGTGAGCCGCATAGAAACCGGGGCGAAAAACCTGGGAAGGATGCGGATAAACTCCGGGAAGGTCGGAGGGAAGCAATGACTGTGGGAGAAAGATCCCGACTCGAAAAAGTGGTGAGCGAGCAAAGTGGTCGAGATTTGCAAGTTCATCAAAAAGAGTAGAGAAAGGATCGAACTTCCCACCATTTTTATTTAGGATAACAAAAACGGAAAAAGAATTTATTGGAATTATAAAAAAATTCAGAGATTCAAAAGATCGACTTGGGCGTCGCGCTTGTTGTTGCCGATCTTGATCTCGGCCGCGAAGCCGCTGCTTATCGGCCCCGGGTTCACAAGTATCGTCTTACCTAAGCTGTCTATCCCGCGCGCCTCGTGGACGTGGCCGCACGCCAGGACACTGGGCTGCTTCTGCTCGATGAACTGCCTTATGCTCTTGCTTCCGACATGAGAGCCCTCGTCGAGCTGGTCGAGCTTCGTCCCGAATGGAGGGGCGTGCGTCGCCAGCACCCAGTTCTCTCCGCTCTTCACGCAGTTTATCGCCGCGAGGTCCTCCTGTATCTCGACCTCCGTCAGCTCGAAAGGAGTGTTGAATGGAGTCAGGTTGGAGCCTCCGAGCCCGCTGAATATGACGTCGCGCAAGTGCTGACACTTCTCGTGGAGGTTAACGTTGTACTTGTCGAGGACCTGCAGCACCTGCTTCGGGTCGCAGTTCCCAGGAATAGCGAAAGTAGGCACGCCAAACTCCTTCACGCGCTCGAATATGCTCTCCGCTACCTCGGGAGGCCCGAAGTTTGTCAAGTCCCCGATTAACAATGCGCAATCGTAACCTCGCTCAAGGAACTTGGCCATGTTCGTCTCGGCGTTCGAGTTCCCGTGGAAGTCTGCAGCCACCAATATTTTCAACCGCACACCGAAAGGTAAACGTCGGAGACGGTTAAAAACCTTCGGTCAATGCACACAATGCTCATTTTTTAACATTCATGCGCTCAACGACGCGCTCGACGGCGAAGTCCAGGCGCTTCGAGAGCTTCGTCGGCGCCGGTGGGGAGCTCTTAAGTATTTTTTTCGCGATTTCCTTTATCGCGAGGCTCGCCTTTGAGTCGGGGTAGGCCGCTGCGACGGGCAGATTGTCCCTGAACGCGTCGTCCACGGACTCGTCGAACGGAACCACGCCCAAGACCTGCGCGATCTCGGACGCCTTCTTCAACCAGGGCCTCGTGTTGAAGCCTTTCATGACCTTCGAGAGCACGACACCCGCTGGTTCGACCTTCATGAAATCTTCCAAGCCCTTCGCCGTGGCCAGCGTCGAGTTTATCGAGTCGTCGTTCGCCTCGCAGACGTACAGGATCTGGTCTGCTATCGCCGTCAGGATTATGTGCTCGTAACCGACGGAGGCCGGCGTGTCAACGATTATCGTATGGAATTTTTCGCGCAGCTCGGCCATCATCTCCTCCAGGACGCTTCGCGCGCGGTCGAGCTTCTCCGCGATCTCCCCCGACTTTGCGATTGGAAGGAAGCGCCGCCCCGCGGGCATCACCGCGAGATTCGGATAGAGCAGCTCGCTGCCGCTGACTAGCTGACAAGTGTAAACCGCATCCTCCCACGACCTCTTCCCCGCGAATACGTCCGCCAGCGTCGCGTCCCTCGCCGGACACATCTTCAACTCGACAGAACGGACGTGCAGGTCGCCGTCCACCAGAAGCACGCGCTCCTTCGGCCGCATCGTTGATATCCAGATCGATAGCCCCATCGCGACCGTAGTTTTGGAAACTCCGCCCTTCGTCCCGACTATAGAATAAACGACGCTCATACGACCACTCAATCGCGCGTTTCCCCGGACTTTTTCAACCTCGGCCTCTTGTAGACCTGCAGCCTGACGTCCTTCGTCCTGTGAATCATCTTGACCTTCGTCTTCTTCCCAGGAAGGTCCTCGTGATCAACGAGCCCGGCCTTCTCAAGTATCCCGATGTGGTGGATCAGTGCCGCGGCGTCGTACCGTGTCCCGATCTCCTTGTTCAAGACGTTCATCAGGTCTATCTGGCGGATCGGCCCGTCATCAAGCAAATCAAGAATTTTCCGCCGAACGGGGTTGTCCATCGCACGGTAAATGGCGGCGACTCTCTCCTGCGAGTCGACGTTCGCCCAGCCACCGGTTTTTTCAAACGGTCTGATGGGCTTTCCAATTTTTGAAACCCTTCGCCTCTCCATCGCAATAAATCTCCACTTCAGCTTAAAAAATATTCACCGGTGGCTCTTTCTGAAAATTCTGCTGCATTTCCGGCAGTAAGTCGGCGTGACACGGAACAGCAGGCCAATCATGCCAATCGTGAGCGGGATTGCAACGATTAGCTTCGCAACCCCGTAGAACCACGTCCCGTAAAGTCCCTGAACGAGCTCGATCGGGAGCAGGATGAAAGCGAAGAGCGGGTTGTGATTGAATGATATCGCGTTCGTCGGCGTGGGGACGTCGAAGCCCCAGCTCCTGTGATTGCCTTGGTCGTTATCCATGGATGTTCTCGGCCCCGAAATCACGAGAATGTTATGACCCGCCGGGTTGCCTGGAGACACGTTTATGTTCGCGCTGTTTTCATCAAAAGTGGCGTACATGGTGCCCCAGCTGAACTCGACGTTCTCCCGGCGATCGAGAATCACCCAGCCGCGCGACCGCAACTCGTTGTCGTACCAGCTCAACACCATGGAAATGTCGTCGCTCGTGTTGTACGCCGCGACGGATATGCCGGGCAACGAGAGGTCTATCCACGAATACTCCTCTTGGATGTTCTCCTCGCTCATCTGCAGGTCAATCGACCCGGGATACTGTGGGATGTCCGGCGAAAGGTTCTCGACAACGATGATTTCCATAACTTGCTCCGCCTGTTCCGACTGACGATAGCGCTCCAATTGCTGCAAAACATCTTCCTTCGGCCCGATATTGAATGTCGTGGTCCCGACCAGCATCGCGACGCTGAAAATGACCCCAAACGCAACCAGGCATGAGCATGTCTTCGGATGGGACTTTCTAAGGGTCAGGATCGAAATCCCGAAGAGCACCGGTATGAACAGGAGCATCATCACCGCGAACCTGAATGAATATGCCGGGGTGAGGATCCAGGTCTGGGAACATATCATCGCCGTGAGCATGCCTGCGATCAGGAGCTGCCCGTGTTTGTTCCTGTTCTTGAGGATCGACCACGCGGCCGGAAGCGTCAGAATGACGAGCGGGAAGAAGATTGCAATCGGGAACTCGCTGCCGAACGACGTGAACGGGAAGAGATCGCTTGGGATGGGATAGCTAGCGGCGAAGCTGTTGGCCGTCCCGATGATGTGGGTCCTCAGTGAGCTGGAGACAAACGCGAGCGACATGAGGACCGCGAGCGCGCCAACGAACTTGAACTCGTGCCACGGGATATTCCTCTGGTATGCGGCGTGGAAAAAGACGTGGGCGACGACGCTCATGAAGACGAATCCGGCAGTGAGCTCGTGGGTCGCCAGAATTATGAAATAAACGAGTATGGAGATGAACAAGTTCGAGTTTATCGAGGGCGCGATTCTCTCTCCGCGGATTTTGACCGGGAATCTGATCCTCCATTTCCGCCCCTCGTTGTTCGCGAACTTGAAGTAGAACAGGTAGAATATCGGCGCGAACGACATCGCCGCAGTGTTCTTTATCGCCCCCGCCATCGGCCCGATACCCGCGCCTATTAGCGTCGACACCAAGGCCACGGCCAGGATGGCGAACCTGTCCTTCGTGAAATACCTCATCAGGAAAAATGTGGTCATTCCCATCAGAGCGGGGAAAAATGCCTGGCCTATCTTAACACCAAGCGTGACATCGCCGACAAAAAGCGAAAACCCGGCCATGACGTAGAAAACTACCGGCGGCGTCAGGGTCGCCGTTGCTCCGGTGTTGACGACGTTCCCGACCTCGTAAATATAAAACGGTCCGTCGATTCCCACTATCGTCGGATTGCTCAGGATTATTGCCATCAAGATCGAATAGCCGAGCAAGAAAAGCCCCAGGACGGCAAAAATCATTTTTCTCTCGACTTTCTTCCTCAGCGCGAAATACGTGACAAAACAAACCAAAAGCGCAAGCAAAGCTACCAAAAAAATTCCGGAAAAAGTGATACCCGCGTAGGTTCCGTCCAGTCCTTCCAAATTTATCCTCCATTCAAAATTCCGACTTCACTTTTTCCTGTTCATCCCGTACTTCAGCTTTGCGAATAACAAAAGGGACAGCAGCGAAACGTTGATCACGTTCCAGACTATCACGGAGGGGCTATTGAACAAAAGCCCGTAAGTTATCCAGAGCAAGCCTCCGATGAAGAAGAATATTGTGAACGTCAGACTTATCTCGCGCGCGCTCTTCAGCTTCCAGACGCGGAGGATTTGAGGAACGAAGCCGACCGCCACGAATGCTCCTGCGAGCAGCCCAACGATTTCAAGATTAGCCATTTTCCAACTTCACTTGACCATTTCTTTTATCTTCGCGATGACATTCTTCATCTCGACCTTCAGATTCGCGACGTCGTCCGTGTCGTTCTTCACAACAATCACGGGGATGTTCAGGAATTTTGAAAGATTGTTTCCGTCGTCGTTCGCGTAAGTCTTCTCCATCTCCTCGCGCGAGACCAAATGCGAGTCGTGGCCCATCTCGCGCTCCTTCTCGACGCGGCGGACGTTCCTCGCCCAGCAGACGTCGAACGGCGCGTCGATGTAGATTACCAAGGAATCCTTCAGCGTTTCCGGGCTGAAGCTCTTGAAGGCGCACGCGTAGCTGTCGCGCGAGAACTCGATAAACAGCAGGTGGTCCTTGCCCTGGAGTTTCTTTGCCTGGACGTCAAGCCCCTTAATCAAATCGTCCCAGACGGTGTCGTCAGTGACCTTGACCCCGCCGCCGGGCGCCGGCCTGTGGCGCTTGAACTCCGTGTCGGAGTCGAACATCTGCTTGAGAAGCGGGAAGTCGTCCAGCCGCGTCAGCTTCCCCTTGTAGCCCGCGGCGCGTAGCGCCTCCTCCAGTATCCTGAAAACCGCCGATTTCCCGCATCCGGGCCTGCCGAGTAGGAAGACGTTTGGCAAAAAATCACCTCAATTAAATCCCGAAAATGTTCTTGACGTACTGGGCCTCTTCCTTCATGATGTTGTCGCGGTCGAGGACCTGCTCCTTCTCCCTGAAAGCCGTCTCGAGAAGGATTAGCTCGGCCCCCTTCTGCCTGAGCATGTCGGCGAGCCTCACCAGGTTAGTGGCCTTCAGCGGGCCGACCTGCGTGTGTAGCGGCGGGTGAAATATCCTCTTCCCCGGGACGTAGTCGTTCAGGTGTATCTCCTTGAACATCCCGTCCGGTATCACCTTGACGATGTCCTCGGGCGGGTTCGGCAATGGCTTTCCGACGTCCGCGCGCGTGAACCAGTGGCCGATGTCAAGGTTGAAATAGAGTTCCACGCCTCGTCGCCTGACTTCCTCAACGACACTAACGAGCTCCTCGGGCTCGTAGAAGCAGCCGTCGAACGCCGTGTTGTTCTCGAGGTGGAGGATGACCTTCTCGTCCTTCGCGACCTCGCCGAGCTCAATCATGGACTTCACGAGGCTGGCCCTTATCAGGTCAAAATATTTCCCCATCGCATGATAGAACGGCACGACCCCGGGATGCATGTTGACGTAGTTGCAGCCGATGTCGGAGGCGAAGGCGATGTACTCCTTCTGCAGCGCGACTGCGGCCGCGCGGTCTGTCTCGTGGGGAGCGCACGTGCTCCCGCATACATAAGTGTATGGGAGGTGGAATGAGAGGTCGATGCCGGCCTTCTTTGCCGCCGATTTCGCCTCGTCCCTCTGCTCCTTCGTGAAAGAAAGATATGGGTTCGGAACGGCGCCGTCCAGCTCGACGTGACCAATTCCAATCCTCTTCGCTGCTGCGACCTGCCCGGCGATGTCGGCTTTCGCGATTTCCTGCACTATGGCATCGACATCGTGGACGCCGATCTTGCCGTCCCTCAAATCCTGCTCCTCTTTCTTCCCCAAATAATCGAAATAGAGGAGGTTTGTGAAATCTCGACCGAGTTTCATTCCATCACAAAAAGAGTTGGAAGGGGCATTTATTAGCCTTCCCATATTTTGACTTGCGTCTTCTTATTTGCGTTTCCCAAAAAACCCTTTCTTCCAAGCCAAAACCGCACCTAACCCAGCCAAACCAACTATTGCAACCGCGGCAAGCACCAATGACCCCGCCTCAGTCGCGGCACCAGAAGTTGGCGTTAGGGAGACACCCGTCGTTTGTCCGGCCGCACCAACGTATGCATTGCCAGAATATGTCGCGTCCGCGCTTTTGAAGTACAGCGTTTGGTTGGCGAGCGAATTGTCCGTGGAGACGATGTTGCCCTCGTTGTCGGTCGTGCCCAAGACCTGCGTCTCCTCTCCTTGCACCGTGCCAT
>DYTO01000026.1 GCA_020725895.1 Candidatus Hadarchaeum sp.
GTCTGCGAGCGAGATTCAGGGAACAGGGCTCGAACTCTTGACCGGGCGCTGGAGATTGTTCTCGAAGGCACGAGGGCCAGAATGCGGAAATTCGCATCCTCGATACATCTTCCAACTTTGATGATCTACAGCGTCGGGGTCTTGGTCCCGCTCGTCCTGGTGGCTCTCTTGCCGACTTTTTCGATGATGGGCGGCGGGATTGGGCTGGCGCCGGTCGCGGCGATTTACCTCGTTTTCCTGCCGCTTGCCGTTTACATGATGAGCCGCCAGGTACTTTCGAAAAGACCCAACGCGCTCGACCCGACCAACGTTCCAACGAAGCAGCCTTCTTTCAAGGTCTTGGTCGCGGCCGCCGCCTCGATTTCATTGCCCGCAGCGCTCGCGATTATTTTCAACTTTCCGAAAGAAGTTGCGGGGATGGCGGCCATTTGGGGCGCAGTTTCTGCTTTTTCCCTGACTCTTTACTTCACGTCGGCACGCGCTTTCAGGAAGAGGCAAGAGGTCGCGAAAATGGAGGAGGAGTTCTGCGATGCCCTTGTGCAGTTCGGCAACCGCGCGAGCGAGGGGCGCCCCGCCGAGGATGTCTTTGCGAGCCTATCGGATTCTCTCAGGGGCAGCGCTCTGGAGGGGGTTTTCAGCAGGGCGGCCTCTAACGTGAGGTTCGGCGGAGCGGGCCTGAGGGCCTCGCTGTTCGATGGGGAAACGGGAGCTTTGGCAAACGTCGATTCGCGCATGATAATCGGGGTGATGCAGATGGTCGTGAGCTTCGTGGAGCGGAGTGCGAGGGCCGCCGGTAGTGCAACGATTCAGGTCGCCGATCACCTGCGCAAGTTGGTTGAAATCAAGTCTGAGATCAGGAGGATGTTAGGTGAGCTTGTCTCTTCGATGAGGTCCGTCGCCATTTTCTTCGCCCCGCTCGTGGCCTCGGTGACGGCGAAGATACAGGAGCTTCTTTTCGCGAAGACCGCCGGAAGTGAGTTGTTCGGGGCCACGGGGATTCCACCCGCCGATTTCACGCTCGTGCTGGCCGTTTACACGGTCATCCTCACGGCTCTGCTGATGAGCTACGCGGTCGAGCTTGAGCTCGGGAGCGACAGGGTAGTTAAGAGGATGGTCGTGGCGGTTTCCCTGCCAGTGGCGCTCGCGGTTTTCACGGTTGGGTGGGTAGTCAGCGGCTGGGCGCTGGGGACGCTCGTGGGTTAGAAATTCAGGCGATTAATCCACGATTTTCAAGTAAACCAAAAATTTCTTCGTGTTTTGGTACCATCCCGGATGATCGCCATGTTTGGTACTTTACAAAATGTTTTGGATTATTACTCCCAATTTCGTTGAAAACCGCAATATTTGGTCTCTTCTGAACAGCCAAATGCCCTCACAGTGCAGTGAAACTTTGAAGCCCAGTTTATCGAAAGCTTCGTGCACACTTTTCAAAAGTGAATCATTGTAGTTGCAGATTTCAACTATAGCGCTATGTTTGTGGTGTCGGTAGAACCCACCATCGGTATCAAACAGGCCACGCAAGCAGGCTTTCAGCAACTTTTCGTCATCAAAAAAGACTGGAGGAATTTTCAAATTTTTATTATACCTCTTTTTGCCTACTTGCATACCCAAGTTTTCGACGAGGAATTTGAGTACTTGTTTGGAATAAAATTTGCAACGAACTGCACCCGGATTCTTTTGTTCGTAAATTGATGGTTTCATCCCAAAAAGCGTTTCAATCAGAATTGCAACATGATTCTTCACATACCAACTGTCGTTTAGTCTGTCGCCAGTAACTGAAATTTCGTAGTTTTTAGAACCCGAATGTCCATCTCCGAGTAGTTCACCGACAAATTCCGCCAATTTTTCATCTGTCGTTTCTGGAAGTTTGATTGCATTATTATTTTTCCTGTTAAAAGAAAGCTCGTAAAATTCGTTTTTCAAAAATCGATTTAGATTCGGGTTTTCATCGCACAGTTTTTCAGCAATAGTTCTTGGTAGAGAGCGTTTTTCATTCAAATGAAAGAAAACCATCGATCGCGAGACTCTACAATAATCGGCCATTTCCGCCCATGTTAAATTTCTTGAAGCTTTGGCATCTAACAAAAACTTCGCTTGTTCTCCATTTTTGAAAAGAGATGCGAATTCGATCCTTCATTTAATCCCCCTCAGACGACACAATGTCCGGAACGTTCATTTGATTTACGAGGAGGGGTCACCGAAAGTATTCGGCGGGAATAGATTCTGTAAGGGTTATTAGCCTCGGATAGTAACAAAAATCGGTGCGGCAGTAGTCTAGCTTGGTTAAAGCGTTAATAGCGCTTCCAAAAAGGACACGAGCTTGCCAAGCTCGCAGCGCGGGTTCGAATCCCGCCTGCCGCACCATCATCGCCAGTAAACAGGCCAAGGCGCTATCTTTTCCTCGCCCTTGTGGATGCGCCACAGCCAGACCAACGAGACGATTGCTAGTGCCACCAGAATCATGCTGATGGCTACGACAATCACATTTGGAGTTCGCAGGATGGCCGCACCCTGCGCAGTTATTGTGAAGTTCTCCGCGCGGATGTCAAGGTCCCCGCCGTGTTCCGGGTCCGCCATGTTGAATGTACCAGTAACCAGGACGTTGTCGCCGGCATGAGAGTAATCCCCGATGAAGGAAATGTTTCTTGCGTCCTCTGCCCTCACCCAGACGCCGATCGCGTAACCGCCCTCGTAAACGTTTACCCATGCGTTGTTGCCCCTCATCATCACCCCGATTACCTCTCCCTGCAGGGTCACTTGGCCCCCGTCGAAAGCGCGAGCATTCTCGATCAGCTCTTTTGAAGTCTCGGCCGTCGCGAGCCCGGGCGCGAGGAGCAGAACCAGCATAAATACCACGGCGAATTTCATCATTTCCTGAACCCCCTCCTGATTCCCAAAATCGTGAAACCGATCAGCACGAGGACTGCCATTATCTCAAGCCTCCCGGCCCACATCAGGAAAATGTACGTCACCTTCAGGGTGTCCGGCATCGCCGGCGAAGTTATCCCGCTGCTGAGCCCGGTGTTGCCGACCGCCGACGCCGTCTCGAACATCGAGTCGGACATGCCGTATCCGTGCAGCATCGTTATCGTCGTCCCCACGATGAAGAGCAGGACATAGCTGAAGGCGATCAACATGGCACCTTTCGCCACAGTTTCGGTCAGTGGAGTGTCTTCCACGTGGTGATATGTCGTCTCAACCGTGGCACTTCTTGGCGACAGGGCCTTCTTTATTTCCCTCACGAAGGACTTTACCATTACCCCAATCCTGATCGCTTTTATCCCACCCGCCGTCGAGTTCGCGCTCGCGCCGATCATCATCAGCATTGCCATCATGAAAACGACCGTGCTGGGCCATATCGTCGAGATCTGGACCGGGTAAAGCGTCCCAAAACCTGTCGTCGTCTGGGCGGAAGCGGCCTGGAAAAACGCTTTCCTGAAAAGGACGTCAGGCGTGGAGTAAACTCCTGAGAAAAGTAGCAACCCGGATATCACCAGCGTCGACAGGAGCAAAATAGTGAAAAACGTCTTTATCTCTATATTTTTGAAAATCTCCCTGCGCCTCCCGCTGAGGATGGAATAATGGAAAGAGAAGTTGAACGATCCAATTAGGAATATTATCAGCGCAATCACTTCGTACAAAGTGCTGTGGTAGAAAAGCATATTTTGGGAATGAGGCGCGAAACCGCCCGTGCTGTAAGCCGCCATCGAATAATTTACCCCGTCAAAAATAGCCGTACGCAAATTGGCGCCCTCTATTATTCCGGCAGCCGTGAAGAGGACGGATCCAATCACCATGAACGCAATTGCAATCCCCAAAATCACCCGTGCGGTCCGGACGATATTCGGTTTTATCCCAATGTCTCTAGCTTCACCTTTGAATGTCAAGACTGAGCTAAGTTCACTCCTGGACAATACCGTTAAAGAAATCACAATTATACCGATACCTCCAAAGAACTGCAAAAAGTGTCGGTAGAAGTTGATGCTGTATGATAGGTGGTCTATGTCTGGAACAAGCGTCAATCCGCTTGTCGTGAAGCCGCTCATCGTGTCAAAGTTCGCATCCAAGTACGAGTTCGTGCTACCTGTCGTCCAGAGCGGAATCGCGGTAACGAGCATGCTCACGATCCAGGTCAGCGCCGCGAAACAGAGCGCGTGCTTGAGTTCCATCTCCTTGTCGGTTTCCCAATAATGGTGGGTTATACTTCCGAGAATCACCGAGATTGAAGATCCTATCAAAAAGTGCGGGATTATTTCAAACTCCCCGTAAATGACCGCAACGATGATTGGGATGAGCATCACTATACTAACGATGAACAATATTTTGCTAAGGTTGAAACCAATTATCCTAAGGTCCTCTCTTCTCAAAGATGGTATCATTTAATCACCTATGCGAGTGACTTGATGAAAACTAGAAAGAAGGAAATTGCCAATGCTATGATGATTATCCCTATGCATAGCCCTATCTCGCTGGACACGCCCGCGATAAAGTCAAGGTTCTTCTTAAGAAAGGCGCGCAAGCTGAACTTCCTCAGCCCCATTACTCTCCCCTCATTCGTTCGACTAGTTTTCTCAGCGATTTTTCTTCACCGATCAACGCGGCGATGTCCTCGGCCTTCAGCACGGTGTCCCCGTGCGGGACTATCAATTTCCCTTTTCTGTAGATAACCGCGATTACGCAACCGCTCGGTATAGACAATTCTGATATCTTTCTGTCTTTGACCTCTGATTTTTCGGATATCTCCACTTCCACAGCCCGTGTGATCGTGCTGGAAATCAACACAGAGGTCGTTCCGGGCAGGGCAATGGCATTCTCGAAAACCATCGAGGCGACGTGCGCGGGGCTGACTATCAGGTCTATCCCCATCCCGTGCATCATCTTCGCCCTGTTGATGTCCTCTATCCTCGCGAGGACCATCGGTACCTTGTAGTGGGTCTTCACGATCTGGCACGAGACTATGTTGTCGCTGTCGTTGCCGGTCACCGCGGCGAAGACGTCCGCAGAGCCAACTTTCGCGTCCTCCAGGATGTTCTTGTCTGTCGAGTCGCCGTTTATCACAAGGGCGTTCAGCTCCTCGGCCAGCTTTTCGCATGTCTTCTGGTTCTTCTCGATCAGCACGACGTCCTTTCCCTGGTCAATCAGAGTATTGGCCAGATGCGCGCCGACCCTGCCGCCTCCGGCAACTACCACGAATTTGGCTTCTTTCATTCTTTCTCACGCCTAAATCGTCGTTTTCTCAAGGAGATAAAGAATGCGGTGGGCTTAAAAGCGCTTTTTTTGTTTTTAAGCACTTAAAAGTGGCCTTTTTTCACGTTTTCGGCCGTTTATCCGCAAGTTTCAAATGTTTCACGGAGAGATGTTATAATGGAGGAATAGAATGGTCGACATAAACACTCTGATATTCGGCGGCTTGGGAGCGGTAAACATCGCGCTGGCCGGCGCGCTGACATACTACTCCATCCAAAGCTCGCACACGATGAGAGGCGCGTACGCGCAATACATGATCACAATCGGCAACGTACTGTTCGTCCTGGTGAGCATACACCTTTTGATACAGTACTTTTTTTACGAAAATATCCTAACATTCAGGCCGGCCCCGTTCACGATTTTTTCAGCGGGCATAGTCTTGGTCTTTTCAGGCATGGTCTATTCGGGGATCGTTGTCAGGGCCGCGGCGGGCAAAATTCCGTGGCTTGAACTGTTGCGCAAGCTGAGGTACGGGATATGGCGCCTGGCCGGCATCGCCGTGGTTTCATTTATCGTCCTCCCGATATGGTTTCTCTCTTCACAATACGCGATCCAGACCACCATTTTCACGCTGATTGCCCAGCTTTCTTTCATGGCGTGTTTCGGATTTTTCATTCTGAGCGAGAGGAAACTTTACCATTCGACCCTGCCGACGGTGATCGCGGCAGGCGAAGCCGAGGAGGAGGTCCTAAGAGACGATATCAGGTTGTTCAGGGCATATGCTGACCTGACGAACAGGTTTGCCGTGGCGGTATCGCTCGTCACCGGGGTCGAATTCATCCGCGAGGCGCTGAAGCAGTCATCGGAAACCCACGGGGTTTTGCGTGGGTGCGAGATAGGCGACACCGGGTTCATGAAATCCGATTGCGGCGTCGAAAACGTCATAAAGATCGGCGAGAAAAAATCGCTTCCGAAGATTTGCGCGGCGTTCGCGGACCTGAACACCAGGCTCATAAAGTTGTATGGCGCGGTAACTTCTCCAAGGGTCGCGAAAAACACGTTTGAGAACATTTACAAAACGGTCAAGGAGGGATATGGCACGTTGACGAATTTCCCAGAAATAGCGAAGGGCGTCCCGTCGGGCATCCTCGAGGAGGAGAAGCTCGCATACGCGCGTAAGGAGGAGCTGGCAAATCTCGTGCGCGAAAAGACTGCCGAGCTTGAAAAGACCGTCTCCGATCTCGAGAGCGCACGATACGGGATGAAGATAAGCGAGAAACGGTTCAAGGGGGTTGTCAGCCTTTTGCCGGAAACGGTCTTTGAGACGGACAATAACTTTTCAATCACGTTCATGAACATCGCAGGTTTTGAGAAATTCGGATATACTCCCCGCGATTTAGAGGGCGGCCTTAATCTTTTGCAACTGGTTTCAGCAGAAGACCGCGAAAAGGCGAGAAAACTGGTGGAATTCGTCCTGAGAGAAAAAGTCGCCGACGGAGGCGATTACTCCGCGCGCGACAAATCCGGGAAAACCTTCCCAGCCATGATGAGAGCAAGCCCGATTGTCTATGCTGACAAGCCGGTCGGGCTCAGGGGAGTTTTCATAGATATCACCGACCAGAAGCGGATAGAGGAGGTCGAGCACGAGGGCGTGATAGACGTCCTCACAAAAATCCAGCGGGCCAGAAGAGTCGAAAAAGCGGAACCGGAATCGGAACGCATAAGGAAAATACAGGCAGAATCCATAGACGTCATAAAGAGGCACCTTGCCGCCAGAAAGCCGTCCCCGATAGTGGAGGAGTACAAGGCGTTCCTGACCAGGCCGGCCAAGAAAAAGAGGGCACGGAAGAAGCCGAAGGCCAAAAGATGATATACTGGTGAAGATTTGATCGCATTCGCACGCCTCGGGGGATCGCTGGCAGGGTTCGGACCGGTGAAAAAAGCCATCCTGATATTCACGTTGTTGAACGCCCTGGTTTTCATTCCCGTCACGCTTTCAAAATCTCTTTACAGTTCGCTCGCGCTTTCAGTTCAGCAGCCTTGGGGGGTCATGACGTCTATATTCGTCCACGATGGCCCCTTGCATCTTTTGGGCAACCTGGTCGGCTTTGCCCTCTGGACCGCCATGTTCATCGTGATGCACCTGTTGGACGCCGAGGAGCAGAGGTTTTCGGCGAGCAGGGTTTTCCTTTGGTCAGTTTTTGCGGTGGGGGTCATCACTAACGCAATCGAGATAGTCGTCTGGTGGTCAATCGGATCGGCAGAGCGTTCGGTCGGCGCATCGGGAATGGTCTACGCGGCCCTAGGCCTGGCGTTCGCATCCGCATTATTCCATTTTTCAAAGAACGTTTCGAGGTTCGGCAGAAAATTGGGCAAGATCACGGTCAAAAAAGCCAAGCACAAAGGAATGGACTGGCACACACTGAAGATTTCGGCGGTAGGTGCGCTGACGCCAGGGCTTCTTTTCGGAGGCACGGCATTGATAATTCTGGCACCCCGCGATTTTTTCAGCGCAGGGCCGAGGATAGATGTGTTGGGGCACGCGTTGGGTTTCCTGCTTGGGTTTGCATTCGCCAGCATCAAATTTTTCATTAAAAACAATTGAAGACGAATTAAAATCAAATAAGTTTAAATCGATTCTCGCAAAATTGGTTTGGGGCCGAATGGCAGCAAAGAAAGAATACGTTGGCACGACGAGCATAGGAGTCGGGGCATTTTTGATCGTACTCGGCATTCTTTTCATCTCGTTGACTTATATCAACTACATCCAAAATCAGGATTGGATTTTTGCCGGGCTTAACAATTACATCGTTTCGAGCATCGGGGCGCTCATTGGGATAATTTTGCTCGGATACGGGATACACACGAGAACAGTGATGAGACATTACGTCAAAAAAGTGGAAAAGCTGACAGAATACAAGGAGAAGGAACAGGAACGTCTGGCACAAAAAGATAAACGGTTTTTCAGCGTGCGCGGGAAACTTGGCGTGCGCGAAAAGAAATTGAAAAAAATCGAACGGATGGTCCGTTCTCACAAAAAGAAATCCAAATAATCTGGTCGAAGTTTTCAGTAATAGTGCGAGTTGTATTTGAAAGAGACCCGCCCGCGTTTTTTCCCACGTTTCAGCCTGAAAGGAAGGATGAAAAGAAGCCCGGCCAAGAAGCCGCCTATGTGTGCCATGTAAGCCGTCCCCGTCGAAACGCCGGAAAGCCAGACGTAGGAAGCCGAGATGAGCTGCAGGATAAACCAGAAGCCGATCATCGCTATGGCCGGGATTGTCACCAATTGGATGATTAAGAAGAGAACTATCGCCGTGTGCACTTTCGCGAAAGGATAAAGCAGCAAGTACGCGCCAAGGACCCCGGAGATCGCGCCAGAGGCGCCTATCCTAGGAATCGTCGAAGCCGGGTCCGTGAATGCGTCGACAAAAGTCGCGGCCAGCCCCACCGCGAAGTAGAATATCAAGAACCTGCTGTGGCCCAGGTCATCCTCCAGGTTGTCCGCGAAAATCCAGAGGTACCACATGTTGAAAAGGATGTGCAGGATTCCGCCGTGGAGGAACATGGAAGTCACTAGGGTGTGGAGCTGCCTGCCGGCCAGGATTTCGGAAGGCCGCACGCCGTAATCGTCGATTGTCTGGTCGAAAATCCCCAGAGCAAGGGTGAGCGCGAAAATCGCTGTGTTGACGATTATCATGGCGTACGTCACGTATGGTCTCGTCTTCGTTGGGTTGTCGTCTTTTAACGGGAACATTCAAATTTCAACTCTTGTCGCGGCCCTTGTTCTAATTTAAAACAACATATTGTAAAAGTATGTTGGTGGTTGAGTGCTTCATCTGATACTGGCAGATTCTGAAATAGAGCAGGTGCCGGCCGAAATCGCGGATCACAAAATAATCAGCTGGCAGGCCAGGAAAAGGGCCAGGAGACCAACCGAACTGATCTTGAACTCAAGCCTTCACCACAAGGCAATGGAAAAGCTGCCGGATGCCGAGAGAAGGGGCAGGCCCGACATAGTCCACTTCTTTCTTTCGCTGGCGCTGGACTCCCCGCTGAACCTTGAGGGTCAACTCCGGGTTTACATACACACGAGGAACGACCAGGTTATTCTGGCGGACCCCTCCGTGAACCTCCCGCGCTCTTACAACCGCTTCGAAGGCCTGATGGAGCAGCTCTTCATGACTGGGGCGGCGCCACCCGAGAAGCCGCTTTTAGTTCTCAAGAAACTACCACTCGCGGAACTTGTCCAAAGGATACAACCGTACAGGACAATCGCCTTTTCAGAAAAGGGGGCCAACAAAAAGCTCAGCGACATTTTCGGCAGGTTCTCGATAAGCGAGGAGATTTGCGCGATCGTCGGTGGTTTCCCCCACGGCGATTACATCTCCAACCTCGACGGCGTCGCTAGCGAGGTGGTCAGCATCTACCCCAAACTCCTGACGGCGCCGGCGGTCGTTTCGAGCATACTCTGTGCTTATGAGCAAAGGTTCGAGATAATCTGATGTGATTGCTTGGTCGCGGAAGAACAGAAGAAGATAGCGATGGAGCGGGTCGAGTGGCTGTTCAGGCAGGCGGAGGAGATATTCGGCGAGAGTCCCGACCTCGCGGACAGGTACGTGAGGTTGGCCTGGAATATTAAGACTAGGTACAACCTGAGGCTGCCCCGGCAAATTAAGCTGAAGTTCTGCAGGAAGTGCATTTCTTTCTGGAGGCCGGGCGCTACCTCGAGGGTGAGGAAGAGTCCCGGGCGAGTGACGATAACGTGCCTGAAATGCGGCCGGGTGCTCAGATTGCCCCACCCGAAAAAAGTTAATAACGGTTAATTTGACATTAAAAGGACTGGTGTATCGAATGAAAGCTTTGGAAGTCGATTCGGCGGCCCTGATAAAGGGGCTGAAGGAGGAGCTCAAGACAGTGGGCGACATCACGCCGCCAGACTGGAGCCGCTTCGTTAAGACAGGCGCGCACAAGGACAGGACACCGGACCAGCCGGACTGGTGGTACATCCGCGCTGCGGCGGTCTTGCGCAGGCTCTACATTGACGGCCCTGTTGGAGTGTCGAAGCTGCGCACGTATTACGGGGGGCGACAGAACAGGGGGCAGTCGCCCGAACACTTCAGGAAGGCCGGCGGGAAGATCATAAGGTTGGTTTTGCAGCAGCTCGAGAAGGCCGGGCTAGTGACGACGGTCGGGAAGAGCGGCCGGAAGCTCACGGCCAAGGGGGCGAAGCTGCTCGACGACACCGCGGAAAAGATAAAATCAGGGTGATTTTTTGCAGCAGGACGAGGAAATCGAGCAGATGAGGCAGCGGAAGATAATGGAGATGCAGGCAAAGCTCCAAGAGCAGCAGCGCCAGGCCGAGCTTCGCAGGCAGCTCGACTCCCAGAAGCGCGCGATTCTTCATGAGATACTGACGCCGGAGGCTCGCGGGAGGCTCGCGAACATCAAGGCGGCCAAGCCCCAGTTCGCCGAGCAGATAGAGCTTCAGCTTATCCAGCTTGCGCAGGCGGGGAGGATTACTTCCCAGATCACGGATGCGCAATTGCGGGAGATCCTCAACAGGTTGGTTTCAAGGAAAAGGGAAACGAAGATTAGAAGATTGTAGTCGGAAGTGCTAAAGTCTTGGCGAGACAGAATCAAACTTTTTGAATTTTTATTGTGTAGTGTGATACTTACATTGGAGGTTACTGAATGGCGCGCAAGCCCCGCGACGTGAGAAAAGAAACGGCGTGGAAATTCGGTTTTGTTTTCACGATTTTAGGATTGTTTATCTTTGTCCTATCATTATACGGGACTTCCATGGTCTGGTTGGGGTTGGTTTGGGTAGTTATGGGCGCCTTGTTGTTGATTATGGGCGTAATGGTTTACAGGCAGGGTCACGAAATTCGGCCTGAGCCGTCATGAGATCAAGGGCTAGTCGGCTAATTTCAGGAATTTTTGGAGGAGTATCCAATTTGGATGTATGTCCACTCTGGAGATAATCGCTTAAATGAAATTTTTACTCAATCATAATTGGAGATCATGAGAAAATCCGGTTTACTTGCAATCGGAATCGCCCTTGTTTTCGCTTTTTCCGTCGTGCCAGCACCCGTTGCCGCGGCAACTTACACAATCAAGATTTACCCTGTTGAAGACACATACGCGAACCAGGATGATGCGACGGGCAATTACGGCACGTCCTCCGCTCTCGTGGTCGGAAGCGTGGTGGAGAAAAACAAGAGGTCGTTCCTAAAGTTCGACTTGAGCACAGTGCCGGCAAACGCAACAAGCATAGTGGCAAAGATTTACTTGTACCAATATTCGTCTCTCAACCCATTGAGCGGCGTTTCCACGGTTGAAGCCAGGCAGATAACCAATGACAGCTGGACCGAGGGCGGTTTGGTGTGGTACGGTGGGATGCCGCTATACATCAACTGGGGGAGCACAGTCATAGAGAGGCAAACAACTGTCGACAGGGTGATCGATGGTGACACGATCGTCGCTGGCGGGGTAACTTACAGGCTCGTCTCGATTCAGACCCCAGAGGTCGGCGAGCCGGGGTATGAGAACACAAAGAACTGGACCGCTTACAGATTGCCAGTGGGCGCTACCGTGGGAATAAACATAGACAACAAGCGTCCGAACGATATTTACGGTAGGACGCTGGCCGTGGCCTACTACAAGAATGGGTCGTACTGGTACAACCTAAACAAGGAGCTCGTGACGAAGGGATACGCCGTTGAGATGCTTTCTCCGCCGTCCGAGTTCGAAAAGTCAAGCACTCTGATAACAAGAAAGAGCACCGTCAACGGCTGGAACAGCATAACTGTTTCTAGCTACGTGACTGCCCAGAACAGCGGTGACGACGTCGCGAGCATAATGCTGAGGACGCAGGTTGAGAGCTACGACAGCACGACCAGGGCGCACTATTTCTATTCTGACGAGCAGGGCGGCGCATACAAGCCTTACTTGGAAATAACATACACGGTTTGATTTTGAAAATCTGCGGATTGCGTTCAGGAGATTTTTAGCGTTTAGCGCGGCGCAAAAGATAAAATTTCATCATTTAAAAGCAACCTCCGCACAAATGTCCGGCGGGGTAAGCCGGGCCCCGTGGTCTAGCCTGGAAAAGGACACACCCCTGGCGAATGGCAAATGAATGTTGTTTTCTGGCTGAACTTTAACACTTTTGCCTTAAATCCCGTGTATAACGCATCTCCTGGGGGTTTGTAGGGGCAACGTTGGGACATATTCCATTGCGAAAACACACGAATTTCGCCACCAAAGTCCAGAAAAGACGCGAATACCGAGCTTTATAAGGTGGAAGTGTCAAACTTGAGTTCTGGATAATTAAAGTTTTTCTAGGAACGCCCTCAGAGCATCGAATCGGATAAATAAACATAAGAGGACTAAAAAGTTATTTTTGTCAGACGGAAAAATGAAGTTAGAATTACACGGAATCGGCACGGGAGCTTTGGTCAGCATAATCATTGCTATCGGTGCGGTCATCTCCGTCACCGCGATTGTTTTTAGCAGCGGCGGGAGCGGTGGCACCGGAAGCGGCCCCGGCGTTGGATCCGGGCATA
>DYTO01000027.1 GCA_020725895.1 Candidatus Hadarchaeum sp.
GCGGGGATGATTATCGGCGTGATTTTCGCCGACCTCTACTGGTTCCTCTTCAGGTCCTTGGTACCTAGCTAAACCTTTTGAAGCACGGTGCGGATCCTTGAACCCCTCAGCCCAAGGATCGAGCGTTCGAGGTTCAGCTTCACAGTGTCTCCTCGCGTTATCCTCACGAGGCTTTCCACAGGGTACAATCCCGGCTTGACATTGCTGCGGATGTCGTAGCCCACGCGGACCACAGCCCTGTTCCCCTGCACCTGTTCGACAACGCCATACGTGAAGTTCCTGCCGTACTTCAACCTGAACGCTGTGAAGGCGACCACGACAAAGAGTATCGAGATAAATGGCGGGATTATAGCAAACTGAATCGATTGCGGCGACATATCTATCGGGAGATGGCGGAGGGATATGATGAAGACCCAATCGATTGCCAGACACATGAACATGAAGCTCCTGTACGCCGGGAAATCGAGCGCGAAAGCGAGTCTGATCTGGGTCATCGTCAGGTAGACGAGGAAACCGCTGACGACAAGAAGCAGGGGGATGAAGAACAAAGTTTGCGCAGGCAAGAGAGCGACGTAAACCACTGTGATCAAGAAAAGCGCGAATATCACGAGCTGCGCCTTGATCATGACGTACTCAGGCCAGCCCAGGTGGCGCTGCTCGAAATAACCCCGGAACCTGCGCGGGATCTCCGGCTTTCCGGCGGCGGGTTTTTTTCTGATATTTGGCAACCCCCGCCTGATTTTCGCCGGGGCCTTGTCGGCCTTCAGGACAGCGTCACCGACCTTGCGGAAGAATTCCGTGGATTTAGAACTTTTGCGTGCCATATGTTCACCTTTTCAAATATTCGGAATCACCCTAAATTCTCCGTGAAAACTTCTTTGGCGCTGCTCGTCGTGTCCGTCACTTGAACGTCCACTTTGAGCTGAGTCAAGCTACCGAAAACCATGCTGCTCCTCTCGCTCGCCTCGTGGTTGTCCTCGCCCGTGATGTTGTCCCACATCTTGGTGGTATCGTAATAGACGTCGACGTGAAATCCACCCGAGAAGCTCTCCAGCCGCACGTACATCTGCCCCGCGTTTTCCGTCACGACCAGAGTAGGGTCGTTGTAGTCGCCATCGAAGTAGTCCTCGAACCAGTAACGCCACTCGTTGTCCCGCAAACGCTGGGTTTTGCCATAAGTTGTCCCTGCCCTGTGGTTTTCCCCCGTCTCTTCCACGTAAATCCAGAAAAGCCAGGTCGGCGTTATGTCCACTATGAGGCCGGAGACCGAGTTGTAGTTGTCGGCCATGTACGCGAAGTCCAGGTTCGCGTTGTTTTCATTGTCGAACAGCACGTTATCCTGCCAGATGTTTTCGATCATGCGCTTGATGTCCTTCCCGGTATAGAACACCTTGTCGGATATCGACTGAAGAGCAACGGTTTCTCCACCCATCATCGCGACCGAGAACAAAGAAGAAGTCAATATCATGGCCGGCAAAACCAAGAGCAGCGCCGTCCCGCTCAGCACGAACCCGCGTTCATCGACTCTCCTTCTCATATCCCCGGCTCCCTCCACACGTACAGGGTGACTGTGTCGAACTTGTTGTCCCGCCGGAAGTACAGGATGCGGTTGGCGGAGGCCATCTCCAAGGCGTTGTCGAAAGCCGCGCGCCAGTTGTTGTCGTTGCCCAATGTCGGGTAAACGTTGTCGAGACGGGGATCGTTCTCCGATCCTATCCTCATCCTGAAATTCAAGTAGTTTGGCAGGATCTTCTTCAGTTCGTTTTCTGCGTAGTTCTCCGCCTGGGATCGGTTTTCGGCGGTATTTTCGTTGAGCAGGGCCACGATGTTGTCGATAGTGTTAACGAAATAGTTTTCATTGTCCATCTGCCCGGTGCTGTAAAGGACCTCCAGGGCGTCGTTGGCTATGCGCTCCATCTTTAGGAAGCCCTGCTGCTCGTATGTGAACTTTGCCCCATTCACCGTCGCCACTCCCGCCATCACCAGCATGACCACGAGCATAGCGAGCGACGCGTCGAGGCTGAAGACGAAACCCCTGCTGTCAGACCTCAATCTCACGCCCATACTTTCACCTCGAGAGTTCCTGGCAGCGGCTGTATGAACTGCGATGCCAGGTTGAAATCCGAACAATGCGGCACCGTGACTAAATATATTCTGCCCCATGCGTCGTCCCCCGGCCCCAAAGCAGTGAACTTCCATGCGATCCAATTGGTCCCGACGAAAAGTTGACGCCCCGCACCTATGGACGCATCTTCATATATGCCGCCGTGCTGGGCGGGATAGATCGCCGGGAAATCGTTCCCGTAGTCGGCCGGTTCTGCGTTGTTGTCATTTATCCTTATTTTGACGTTGGGGTTGCTGTCTATCCCAATGACTACGACGTACCAGTCGTATGCTTCGAGTTCGGTCTGGTTCAGAATTTCAAACGACATGCTGCTTTCGGGCGGCCCCTGCCCCGGAGATATTCCCACTATCCCCGAATCCGATCGGATGGCGGACCCGTACCTCACAGCCACAAGACGCCTGACAGTCACGACTTCAAATGAGTTCTCCGCCCCCGACAGCTCACCGAGATCCCCCGTGCTCCAGTTCGGGAAGGCGTGCCACATCTCATTCTCGTTATCATCCAGGATCCTGACGGAGAATTTCTCTGAACCCCCGAAGAACTTCTTTATGTTTTCGACCGCGTTCTCGTTGACCGTGGCCCCCCAGTTGTCTGAATTCAACAACCGCTTCAACTGCGAGAACTTCAGTATAGAAACCGTGTTAGGCACTGGCGACCCACCATTCTCCTCGGCCAAACCTAGGACCTCAAGGTTTTCCGCGGCATTTTCCCAGTTCTCGGGCCTGCCCAATGTTTTTATCATGACGTCCGCCGCATCGTTGGCGATCCTCTCCAACGAGGAACGGGTCACGTAACTCTCCACCTGCCTGCGGCTTTGCACGAATGCCAGACCAGAGTAACTGATTATCAGTGCGGTCAGCGTCAGGGCAAAGAACATGTCGAATGTGAATATCTGGCCGCGCTCGTTCATCTCGTCACACTCCTCGCATTCACGGTCACGTCATATGTCCCATAAGACGTCACGACCAAATCGGCCGTGTCGGGAAAAATCCCGCCAACGGCGTTTGCCATGTGTTTTAGTGCAACCTTGCGGACATTTGTCTCAATCACGTTCTCTCTGAAATTGTCCCAATCGGTGATGCTCGGCGGCGCGTTCTTGGCCACTACGTTTATCGTGATGTTGTCATTTGTCATCGTTATCTCCTCGACCTCCAACGTGCACAGGAACTCGATGTCAATTGTCATGATTGCGTTCTCGGCACCATCACGCGCGGCCTGAACGATGACAGTGTCCGCATTGGACTGTATGCCGATGTATAGCATGGATGTCACCGACATCAAGATTGCGCCGAGCAATACTACCAATTCCACTGTTGATTGCCCCCTCATGTTCCCACAACCTTCACCTGGCTCCCGTCCCAGTAAACCCTGATATCGTTCTCGTAGTTTTCTGGCCCCAAAGTGAAATTTTCGATGTCTGTGAAAGTTACAGTCGAGATTAGAGCGCCCCAGACAGAATTTTCCACAAGGATTCTCCGCGAAACGTTGTCGAATGTTACCGTGTAACTGTAACCCTCGATGTTCTCCGGCAACTCCACATAGACTTCAAAATTTTCCCTGTTCGCGTAAACGGTGTTCAGCGCGGTCGCTAGCCTTTCGCCGACACTCTTGCCCTCCAACGAGAGTATCATCTGGTTCGCGACCAGTTTTCGCCCCTCGTAGACATTCAGGAACGACGACGAGATCACGATCAACAGCGTCAGCGCGAACATCGCATCTATCGAGAAAAATCCCCTGCTGTCAGACCTCATGTCGCCCACCTCTGTGGATTGATATAAATGTAAATCTTGTTGTCAGTGGACAGGCTTGTGTCCAGGTTCTCAAGAAAGTCGTTGTTTTCAGACCATATGGCCGCCAGTATGTACGTGCCGGCATCAAGGGAAGCGGAATGGTAATTGTCGATGTTATATCGCAAGTTATCCTCGGCGTTGTCGTCTTTGCCCGAGGTATCGACGGTTATCCTCACCTTGTTGTTTTCGTTGTCCAGCTCCAGCGTCCAGCTAGTGCTGATGGAGAAACTCACGCCGTTCACCGCTCCCGGACCCTCCGCATAGACGGCGTCTATTGCCCCCCCTATTGTATCGACGACGTACTTCGCCTGTGACAGGTAAAGAGTGTCGTTCGCCGCCTCGGTTGTCGGATTTGATATTTGAACGATCGCGATGAAAATGAGCAGCCCCAACATCGTCGAAAAAACAATGAGATATTCAACCGCCGTCTGTCCGCGCATTTCAGGCACGCTCCATTATGTTATCCGAGACTATCACCTGTCTTGGGTACGGGTAGTTAATCAGCGAGGCCCAGTACCTGACCTCGATCGATGATGGCTCATTATCTTGAGCTTCCGTTACTGTGACCTCCACACGGATGTTCGCCCAATATCGATTGAGTATGTAACTCTGGCCGCTCGCGGTAGTCTGGTTGTCTTCCAACTTGAAAAGTGTGACATCGTTTGTCGTGCCAACGTTATCCGCTTCCACATCCAACGAGTAACCGAAAAGCGTCGTTTCGAGGTCGAATGGCGCATACTCCTCATCGTCGTCAATGTTCTCGACCGCCAACAATTCATCAGAGATGTTGAGGGGCTCGAACGAGTGTTCGAACGTTGTGCTGTGGAAAGTCCTGTAGCTTGGATCCATCTGTATCTCCCAGTCCTGGATCGTGAAGCCGTATGTACTCAACCAAGCGTTCTCCCGGTTGTCGCCGTTGTCGTACCAGGCGCTCGGGTATATCGTGTCAACAATCACCACGCTGTCACGCGTGTTGTCCCAGGCACCATCCTCGTCGTAATCCAACTTTACTTGCACGTCCACCTTGCCGTTGGGGGAAACCGTTTCGTCCGACATTCTCTCCCCATCTCCATCCACGTGTATGTCGAGGCCCACAACTCCCTTTGGCAGCCAGTACTCCACATTTTGCTTGGACCCGGGTCCGGCCGCGTAGACCATGTTCAGCGCGTTCGCTATCGAAGTGGCGGCATCGCGCGCCTCCGCCAGCCTGTTTATCTTTCTGGCAGCGTCCGACGCCTGGTTGTAGAGCGGGTAGGTTACCGCGCCAGTTATCGTCAGCACGCCAACGAACACTATCATGAATTCAATGCTTAGCTGACCCTTCACGTTTCGCACCATATGACATTGTAATCTAAAGTTAATTAGTTTTTGTTGAGGCCAGTCACCCGGCAGTTTGGCTGGATTTTCACCCATGGACCCCCCGATGGAGCCTGTGGCAGATGGCCCCTTTGAACTGCATGCGAGACCAAGAAATTAGAAACCTAAAGTCCCCAAAAAACGGAGCGTCTGGAACTTGAAGTAAATCGAATTTTCTGCATTTGAATCAGCCCGCCTGATAACCTATCTCCGCCCCAACACCTCGGAACGACTGCAGGAACTGAGGGTACGCGGCCCTCAGGGCGTCCGGGCCGTTCTTTATGACGACTTTCTCCTTTGCGAAAAGTCCCGCGATTGAAAGCGCCGCAGTTACGGCATAATCACCGTGGCCGTCGACCTCGCCGCCCTGGAACTGCGCAGGGCCCTGGATCAAGAGGCCGCCGCTCTGTTCGAGGACTTTCGCGCCAAGCTTCTTTGTTTCCTGCGCCATCGCGTTTATCCTGTCCGACTTCATGTTCCTGGCCCCTTCGGCGTTGGTTATGGTCGACTTGCCCTTTGCCATGCAGCCAACAGCCACAATGAACGGAAGAAGCTCCGGCGCCCATGACAGGTCGAGCGTAGCTCCACGAAGTTTGCCCGACCAAAGCTCAAGCTTCGATCCTTTTTTCCCGCTCTTTATCCCGAAATTTTCAATGGCTTCCAAGAACGCCTTGTCTCTAGGCGAAACTTTTTTGACCCTTAATTTGACCTCCTGGCCGGCGAGAAGCAAAGGCAGGATCAGATGGGCGTTGTCGGCGATATCCTGTCTGACCTCATAGCTGAACGAACGATAGCCGCCCTGCGGCACGGTGACCTTTTTACCTTTTTTCGAAAGATCGGCGCCGGCCGCTTCCATGACCTCCTTCACAGGGTCGAGGAAGACTTCGCTGGACCCATCAGGGATTGAAAAGACCGATTTCTTTTCTGAGTAGGGGGCGGGCGGGAGCATTGCTGAAATATACTTGACCTCACCCTTCGCGATTTTTATCTCGCCGCCGGAAATTTTTCCGCCGAATATTATGAATGGCGGCGCATCGTTGTGCTTGGTTGACGTGATATCCAGGCCCATTCGGCCAAGGCCTTTCAGCAGGTCGGGCATGGGGCGTGACCTGAGGTTGGAATCTCCGGTCAGGACTACCGAAGTCTTCGCGGCGGACAGCACTCCTGCCAGCATCGCCAGGGCCGAGCCCGAGTTCTTCGCATCCACGAAACCGCTCGAGGGCTTCAGTTCCTCGGGCGCAGTGAGAACCCACTTGTCTTTTGCCTTGCTTACCTCTCCTCCGAAAAGCTCCAGGGCTCTCAGCATCGGCTGGGTGTCCCTGACTTTCAAAGGGTTTCTAATCGTGCACTTCTTGCGTGAAAGGATTGCCACGGCGCACGCCAGCTGTGTCGAGAGCTTCGAGGGCTGAAGAGTGACCTGACCGGAAATAGAGCTCGATGGCGCGACAGCCAGTTTCAAACTCTGACCTCCATTTTCTTCACATTGTTCGCCGCCCTCACAATCGATTCTTTGGATATCAACTTCTGTTCCAGTTCCTTAATTTCCTTTTCGTCTGCGGGGGCCGCCTTGCTGCCACGACTTTCTCTAGACGCAGCTGCCAGCTCTGCCATGTCTGTACCTATGAGCGGCCTCAGGACCAAAACTTTGGCCGCGCCATCGATCAGTCTTAGATTATCAAGCCCCTGGTCCCTCAGGATCTCAATCCCGTCGCCAAAAACCACTGCTCCCGCGCCGACCTTTCTTGCCACGATTTCGGCCGCTTGCAAGATCGCCCTGCGATATAGCAAAAATTTCATGTTTGGGCCGACGCCATGCATGGATTTTTTTACTTCTCGAAAACGCAAACCGAACAAATCGAACCTTGGATAGTGCTTCAAAATCTTGCGCGTTTGATTCGCAGCTTTTTTAAAATCCGCTTCTTCGACCAAAAATTTCGTCGCGCAGCCGCGCTTCATCATCAGGAAAGCCGCGTTCATATCTCTCTTTTTTCCGGAAAAAACCACCAGAACAGAACCCTGCGAACCCACGGGGAGACCGCCAACCCCTTTCATCGTCTCTCCGAAAACGTAAGCGTCGCCGCCGCGGATATCAATCGAGATCATGTGGTCCGGCGCAGAAAGATTGACCTTCAATCCTTTCACTTTCGATAGGATTTCTCGCCCAACGTGCTCGTTGACATCGTGGCTGCTGAAATCGTGCGTCCCCTCTCGCGAGGTGCGGACGGCGAAGGTCTCGCCGGCCCCGATCGATTTTTTGGCGACCCTCACCGCCTCGGAAGTCATGCCGTCCATTTCCGCCGCTACTCTGACGGCAGGGCTCGTCGAGACAACGCCGGGGATGTTCGTCAAAATTTTGGAAACTTTTTTTGACTTCTCGGTTTCCACGAATATCCTACCCCCCACGCGTTTGATTTTGAAATCAGTCCCACGAAGAGCCGCCTCTATATTCCTCACGAGCAGCCTCTCGAACATGGCGCGCACAGGCTTGCTCTTCAAGGCAATTTCTGCATAACGCACGATTACTGTTTTCATCAGAGGTTAATTTTGGTGCGGGGGTAAAAAAGCGACTATTCAGTATTTTTTCAGCAGCGTGGTTATCTTGTTGGCCGCCCTCTTGATGTCGGCCATGCTCTTCGCGCCCGCGCAGACTCCCTTCCCTGAGACGAAAAGGAGCACCACGACCTTTGGATCGTCAAGCCTGAACACCAGTCCTGGGAAAACCTCGGGCTCGTACTCCGTGTTGTCGAAGCTGCGGGCGATCAATTCCAGGTCGAAGCTCCTTCCGAAATCGAAGGAGGCGACGATGTTCTGCACCTTGACTTGCGGCTCCGACCTTATCTTGGAACCGATCTTCTTGAGTTTTTTAGTGAGCTTTGCTATGGCGAGCTTCGCATCGTTCATGCTCCTCGCGCCGACGCAGTTCATCTTGCCTGAAGCGAAAATCAAGAATGATGCTTGCGGGTCTTCAGATTTGTAAGCGATCCCTGGGAACACTTCCGGATCGTAGCGTGCGCCTTCCAAAGATCTTGCAAGCTTCTCAAGGTCGAACTCCACCCCACTGTAAGTTACAGACAATACGATGTTTTGAACTTCAATTTTTACCTTCGCCATTTCACCAGCCAAAGATAAATGAACAGAACCCTATAAAAAGGTTGATAAACGTTTCGAAATGGGCCGAAGTGATGGTAAAACAAAGAATTGTCGGGAAGACGCGCGCGGATTCGATGCTGGTCGGTCGGCTGCAGAGGGGCTGCCAGCTCTGCATACGCGGGGCGAAGCTCGTCCTCTTTGTGACTGGGCTTTGCAAGCGCGGGTGCTTCTACTGCCCGCTTTCTGACAAGAGGAAAAATAAGGATGTTACATATGCGAACGAAATTCCAGTGAAATCCACGAATGACGTCATCGAGGAGGCGGAATCGATGAGCGCTCTGGGGACGGGGATAACAGGCGGGGACCCTTCGATGAGGATTGAGAGGACGATAAGTTACATCAGGCTATTGAAATCGAAATTCGGGAAGAAGCACCACATCCACATGTACTGCTGCGAGGCGATTCCTGACGAATGGCTGGCCAAGCTGAAGAAGGCCGGGCTCGACGAGATCAGGTTCCACACCTGGTCGGTTGCCCCGGTGAAGGCGGCGCTTGACGCCGGGTTGCTGGCCGGCGTTGAACTGCCGGTTGAACCAGGTAACCATTTGAAGTTGATCGATCTTTTCAGGAAACTTGACGAAATCGGGTGCAAGTTCGCGAACCTGAACGAACTCGAGTTCTCCGAGACGAATTTCGAGGAGTTCAAAGCAAGAGGCTACGAGGCGAAGCAAGACTCGATGGCCGTGAAAGGAAGCGAGGAAACCGCGATGAAGGTTTTGGAATGGGGCGCGAAAAACGTTGATTTCGAGATCCACTACTGCCCGAGCCCGCTGAAGGACGCCGTCCAGCTCAGGAACAGACTGAAGAGGAAGGCGCGGAATGTTGCTGAACCTCACGAGGAAATCACGGAGGACGGGTTGCTTTTCAAAGGGGTTGTTCTCGACGTCCCTGCGGGGAAGACCAGAAGCGTTAGAAGCCTGCTTTTGAAAAAATACCAAATCGACCCTGAACTCGTAACTGTGAACTCCAAGAAGAAAAGAGTTGAAATTCACTGGTCGCTCGCCGAAAAACTCTCGAAGCTGGAGCCTTCGCTGAAATTCGCGCTCGTGGAGGAATACCCGACATTTGATGCTTTGGAAACCACAGTCATACCTTTGTGACGCCGTGCCACCCAACGATTGATGCTGCGGAAATTCCCTTGTGATATAATAATGTTATGAAAAGCATTTTATGTGCCAAAACTGAAAACAATCGGGACAATGATGGACAAAAAATTGATAGATTCAAAGAAATTGAGAGAATTCTACAAGCTTGAGCAAGCGGAAAAGAAAAATTTGACGAAGGAAGAAATCCTGCACATAATAAAGAACAAGCGCTTGAGAACATACACGGGCTAATAATTTACTTCTTCCCGCTTTTTACCTGCTGGAACACTTGCAGAGCTTCTTTTGGCGTTGCATTCTCGTGGATTACCGCCCTGATCGCCTTCGCCATCGCGACCGGGTGCTCGTGCTGCCATATGTTTCGCCCAAGATTCACGCCAATCGCCCCCTTCTGGAGGGAATCGTGAATCCAGTTGAAAACCTCTATCTCGGAATCGACTTTCAGCCCGCCAGCGATCACGACCGGGACCGGGCATCCATCTATGACCTTTTCGAAGTTCTCCTCGCAATAGTAAGTCTTGACGACGCGTGCGCCGAGCTCTGCAGCAATCCTGCTTGCGAGCGCCAAATATCGCGCGTCCTTTTTGCCAATCTCTGTCCCGACTGCAGTCACTGCCATGACTGGTATTCCATAATCTTCGCATTCGTTCACAAGATTTGAAAGGTTTAGAAGGGTCTGGTGCTCGTTCGGCGCCCCGACGAATACCGACATCGAGACTGCGCTCGCGTTGAGCCTTATTGCCTCGCGAACGGATGTCGTTATCCCCTCGTGGTCTAGCTCCTCGCGCCTGGCCATGCTGGTCCCTCCTGAAACTCTGAGGATTATCGGCTTCGTCTCGGCCGGGTCAACGCATGCCCGCAGGATACCGCGCGTCAGCATAATGGCGTCGGCGTAAGGCAAAATCGGCCCGATCGTCTTTCCCGGAGCCTCCAGCTTGCTCGTCGGGCCTTGGAAGTAGCCGTGGTCGATCGGAAGGAACATCGCCTTGCCGTCCGATTGTATGAGCTTCGAAAGCCTGTTCTTCATTCCCCATTCCATTTTCACACCTTATTCTTTTCTGGCTTGACGATTAAATAGCCTTTGTCGATCAGCCAGTAGTGGAATTCCCGCGTCGTGTGCATGCAACCCTCTATGCAGACGTTCCTGACGTGCTCGAACTCCTCGGAACCCTTTTTTGTGGCGTCGAGCAGGATCTGCACCGGGCACTTGATGTCCCTGCAGAATTCCCTGCTCTTGTAATCGGAATAGCCGTCGATTGCCATCGTTGCACCAGAACGGATTATACCTCGGAATTTAAATCAGTTAATAGGTGGACCATGAGAGAAAGAACGCGTGCGATAGTGGCGATCTTGGTCGTCTTGCTGTTTTTGCTCTCGATGGCAGTTTCTGCGATCCTGACGATTTTCAAATAATCCCATTACGTGATGTTTTTTATCCAAGAAAAATAAGAGGGTTCGGGTGCGACGACGAGTAATTCTTCACTTGAAGCCATCGAGCGCGTGAGCAAATCAGTAGTGAACGTGAACACTCTCCGCCACTTCAGGGACATATTCTTCAGACCAATCCCAGTCCAAGGGATGGGCTCTGGCACGATAATCAGCTCGGATGGGTACATCCTGACGAATGCCCACGTCATCCATGGCGCCGACCGCCTCGGTGTGACTCTTCCCGACGGTCGCTTTGTTGAGGGGAAGCTTGTCGGAGTATGCCCAAGCATTGATGCTGCGGTGATCAAGGTGGGCGCGAAGGGGCTCCAGCCAGTAGAGTTCGGGAACTCTGAAGAGCTGAAGGTCGGGCAACCCGTTTACGCGATTGGCAACCCGTTCGGGCTTCAGGGCGGGCCGACGGTGACTGCGGGCGTTATTTCAGCGCGCGGCCGCGCGATACGTGCAGAGACCGGAATCTTGGACGATTTGATACAGACTGACGCGTCGATAAACCCTGGAAACAGCGGTGGGCCACTCATAGATGAGAATGGTAAGGCCATCGCCATCTGCACAGCGATAATCCCATTCGCCCAAGGGATAGGTTTCGCGATCCCGATAAACTGGATTAGCCGCTGCTCAAGCGACATCATCAAGCATGGAAAGGCGATGATTCCGTGGCTGGGGATAAGCGGCGTCAGCCTGAACAAGGCTATTTCTGTGCAATACATGCTGTCAGAGGAAACCGGCGTCCTTGTTGTGGGCGTTGCCGAAACCAGCCCTGCTGACCGGGCGGGTATAGAAGAGGGTGACGTGATTCTGGATTTTGACGACAAACCCATAAAAACTGTTGAGGGGCTGCGCAAGATTGTATGGGCTGGGAAGGTCGGCGACAAAACAAAAATGACTATTTCGCGCAATGGCAAGAAAATCGATGTCACCGTTAGGCTGACGCAAATCGAGTGAACTGTTTTTTTTGTCAACACCTCTGTTTACATTTCAGAGCATCTGTCAAGTCCCCACTTGACAAAAACAGAATATTTTGAAACCATGCCTTTCTGCGCGCTTTATAAATGTGTAAAAATAAGATAGGCTGAGAAAATGGCAAACGTTTGTACGTCGTGCAACCGCGAACTGGCACCGGGCGAAGTCGCGGCGAAATTCCCCTGCCCCAGCTGCGGGGAGCACGAGATATGGCGCTGCGTAAAGTGCAGAAGGCTCAGCAACGCCTACAAGTGCCCGAGCTGCGGCTATTCCGGACCCTGAGGTGGGATTTTGGCGGATGTCGCGGTCACTGTGCAATTGATGCCCGGTAGTTCTGACGTCGACCTTGGGAAAATGGAAGCGACCGTAAGGGAAAAAGTGAAAGTCCACTCGATAAAGCGCAAACCGATTGCATTTGGCCTTCAATCGCTTGAGCTAATCACTCTCGTGCCGGACGCCGAGGGCGGCACCGAGAACCTCGAAAAGACACTCGCGGCAATCGAAGGCGTCGGAAACGTGCAGGTCACGAACGTCACCAGGCTTCTCTGAAAAACTTATTTACCAACCTGACTGAATCTTACTGGGGTAAGGGTGAAAGATCCAAACGAGAGGATAACTGTAATCTCGATAATAACCACAACAATTCTTGGTGTCGCGGAATTGATGGTCGCGTTTTTGTCCGGCAGCGTTGCTTTGATTGCCGCCGGGTTGGAAACGCTTTCGGACACC
>DYTO01000005.1:0-1189 GCA_020725895.1 Candidatus Hadarchaeum sp.
CGGTCCTCCTTTTTAGATATTGTGATATATATCATAATATCACAAATTTGTGACATTGTAATGTATAGTTTGATGGGGAATTTATGCCTTTTTTGGAGATAATTCTCCTCTGAATTTTTGACCTCTGGCGCGTTCTGTACGCTATCGACTACAAAAGGAAAGTTGTGCCTCTCATGGCAGTGAAGCACAATGATGAAATGACTAGGTGGTCTTTTTATCTTTTGCGAAGTCGCGCCATGTCCTCACCCTGCCTTCCTAGATCGCCTGTTCGATTTCTTCCGTCCAATGACAAAAATGGGCTATCATCCTGGAAATTGCTCAAATCCAAAAAACATTGGGGGAACCGCGCAGACCTGAGCCTTCACCACCGGAGCACCGTCTAACGATGTTGACGGAACGTAAAAAAGATTGGTGGCGGGCCTGGTGGGATTCGAACCCACGATATGCAGCTTAGGACGCTGCCGCCATATCCAGGCTTGGCCACAGGCCCACAAATTCAATACACCCGGCAGTTTTTCCGCTTTCCATTAGAAACAGAACTTATTTAAAAGAGGCTATCGATGGTTTTTACCGAGGTGACTAGATGGGAAAAACTAGAGCACTCGGAGCCTTGCTGAGTATCGCGTGTATAGCAGTCATCATGCTACACATATACTTCGGTTACATCGCTGCTGGGGCGGGAACATGGGCTTTGGGCGCCCTGTCGTTCGCCCTCCCGGTGACGATAGGCTTGCTCGCGGTATGCGGCCTCGGCCTCTGGCTCGGGTGGATCATTGCGACCACTAAGGAAGTTACGCCTCCTCCAGTGGGGCCGGCGAAGGAATCCACTGAAGAGAAGAAAAAGTGAACCTCAATTCGCTTTTAAAGTAGGCACCCAACATTATCCAGGTGCTTTATGAACTACCGCAGATGGATAGCCGTAGGATACGTTGCGGCGATAATGCTAGTAGCCGCGTCCATCTTAATGATTCCTGGCCAAAAGTACCAGATTTTGACAACTTCTGACAGCGGCTGGATGTACGACCTCACGTTCGCGATCGACAACGAGAACGGCCTGCCGGAATACAACATGCTCTCCCGCCTGCCGTACGGGACCAAGTTCGAGCCCGAGCAGGGGCAGGGAGTGATTGTGACCATGCTGTACCGGGGGGTTAATGCGATAAACCCGTCGGTCACCCTGATGGACGTC
>DYTO01000005.1:1199-42580 GCA_020725895.1 Candidatus Hadarchaeum sp.
TTGGGGGCCGCTGGTCTTCGCCCTCTCTGTCATCCCCGTCTACATGATCGGCAAGGATCTCGGCGGCGAAGTCGGGGGCGCCTCTGCCGCGCTTTTCTTCGCGACACTGGTCAGCTCGATATACTGGAACAAGACGGGGGCGTTCGACCGCGATTGCATCCAAACGCTCCTCGGGGCCTGGACATTGTTCGTCACGTTGAAATTCTTCAGGGCGTCCAGGGAGGAAAAGCCGAAGCTGGCGGTCGTCTCCGCCATGGTATACGGGATTTACGGGCTGACATGGAGCGGCTCGCTTTTCATAATAATGGCGATTCTCGGTGGACTGATCCTGATCCTTCTCGCGGGTTTCGGCGGCAAATTCTTCAAGAATGTCTCCGACCCCGTCGGGGCAATCTACTCGTCGATAAAAATGCACCTCACGACGGTGATCGGGGTCGTCTTGATGATGATCGTTTTCACGGCGGTCTTCTCGGTGACGACAGGACAGCAGCCCGTTTTCTGGATCAACATCTCACAAACCGTGGTATCTTTCATCTTTCCTGGCAGCGGTGGTGAAGGTTTGAGCACCGGCGCGGCATCTGAGGAACGGCCGGCCGGTCCCCTGGGCGACACTTTTGCAAAGTTCTATGCCGAAGGGTTGCTGACGGCGATAGTAGTTTCGCTGATGATCATCGCCCTGATCAAAATACTTTGGTCGAGAAAACCGCACGAGCTTTACATCCTGTCCTGGTTCATCGTCCTGATCCTGATGGTCTGGCCCGACAAGGGGCTGGCGAGGTTCGACCGGATGTGGTGGCCCCTGCTGCCGGCCATGGCAGGTGCGGGGCTGGGCACAATTTATTCTCTGTTCACCGGCCTTTCTTTCGATCCCTCGTGGGAATGGCTGAAAAAACTGCAAAACCCGTTCCTGGTCGCGATCGTGATGATATTTTTCGCCGCGCCTTTCGTGGTAAACGCGCAGAACGCCGCGGAGGGGGCCGCCCCGCCGACCGAGTGGAATTATCGCAGAGGATATGACAATGGACTTTTAGAATCTTTCGAGTGGATGAGGACGAACACCCCTGAGGGGATAATAGTATCGATAGAATGGTCATTCGGGCATTTGATGACGGGCGTGGCCAGGCGGCCGAGCGTTGTCGACGGTGCCGGGGGAGATATAGGAGAAGAATTGACATGGCAGACGGAAAACCGGGAATACGTGCCTCCAGACTACGTTGACTGGCAAATAGGCGAGGGTGTGGACATCGTGGGATCGGGCACGCAAAACTATCACTCGTATTCGATAAACGGCAGGCGCCCGGACGCCGATCGCCTGACTGTGACTGGCAGCGAAGAAGAGCTGAAATTTTTGCTCAATACTTATCGGGACAACTACCTGTCGCAAGTAGACTATATCATATTCTCGAAGGATGCGCTCTACGCCAAGGATGTCCTCGGCACGTGGCAGGTGACCGAGAATCGTAGCAGCGCAAAGAGCGTTGATTCGGTCGATGGCGATTACTTGATCGAATTCGAAAACGATAACGTTGTGCTGCTCTCATCCTTCACGGGCGCGTACATCCAGGGAAGTGGCGAAAATCTGGAAGGAGTATTAGTCGAAATCGTGAACTATGACTATGGCATCGCATATTATCTTCCGTATTTCCGAAACGATTACCAGGCTTCGAAATATGTGTTCACGACAATGCGGATCAAGGACGGCAAACAACAAATAGCCGCGTTCCAGCTCGGAGATTCGAGGGGGAGGTCAATGACCCACCGCATTTTCCAAGAATACAAAATCCCGCCATACCTCTCCGTGGAGTACACCAGTACAAACCAGCTTATAAAAGTGGTGAGAGTCGACCACTCCTTGATCCCGTGATGGCATGATGCGGCCAAAGGGAACGCGGGATGTTTTCGGCGAGGAGCTCTCGGCTTTGCGGCGGGTCGAGATGACCGTGCGCGGCCTTTTCGAAAAGTATTCCTTCGAGGAGGTTGAGACGCCGATGTTCGAGAACTTCGAGCTTTTCGAGAAGAAGAGCGGCGCGACCGTGATCGATCAAATATACGCTTTCAAGGACAAGTCAGGGAACATGCTTGCGCTTCGACCAGAGATCACCCCGTCAGCCATAAGGTTTTACATCAATCAGCTAAAGTCCGCCCCACAGCCCGTGAAGCTCTGCTACTTCGGGAGCTGCTTCAGGTACGAGGAACCGCAATCGCAGAGGTGGAGGCAGTTCACGCAGGCCGGCGTTGAAATCCTGGGATCGGACAGGCCCGAGGCCGACGTCGAAGTGATGGCACTGGTCGTCGAAACCATGCAAAAGCTCGGCCTGCGCGACTTTGACTTGCGGGTCGGCCATGTGGGCGTGCTGCGAAAGCTGCTTGAGCACGCTGGCGTCGGAGACGACTCGCAAGACCCGCTGCTCAGAGCAATCGACCGTAAGGACGAGGAGAGGATTGACGCTGAAATCGAGCGCGCGCGTTTGAATTTGACCGACCAAAAAATACTCCTCGAACTAATAAACTCGAAAGGCGAATCGTCGATTTTGGAAAACGTGAGGAGGATAACGAAGGGTGTGCCCGGGGTCGAGAAAGATTTTGAGAACTTGTCCGATATTTCAGAGGGGCTCCAAGCGATCGGCGCGAAGTTCAATTTTGATTTCGGGATAGCGAGGGGCTTGGGTTACTACACTGGGGCAGTTTTCGAGGTCTACGTCGACAAGGTACAAGTGGTTGGCGGCGGCAGATACGACGGCCTGGTGGAACTGCTCGGCGGGAAGCCATGCCCCGCGGTGGGGGTCGGCTTCGGCATTGACCGCCTGGCGAGAGTACTCGTCTCGAGGGGGAAAGTCGAATATCCTGGCGGGCCCGACTTCATGGTCATACCTGTCGCGCCGGAAATCGTCGGCGAGTGCCTGAAAATAGTGAAGGAACTCAGGGATGCGGGATTGCGCGCGGACGTGGAATTGATGGGGCGGAAGCTCACGAAAGCCCTCGCGAGCGCCGACTCAAGGAACGTGAAGAAAGTTATCGTTGTCGGGCAAAAGGACCTTGAACAGGGAGAGGTCACTATCCGCGACATGAAAACCGGCGAACAGACGAAACTGCCACGGAAGGACCTGGCAAAGAAAATATCTGGAACGGCGTGATCGAATGGTTATCACTAGGGTCGAGTGGAAGACCGAGAAAGGTTTTGACAAGTTGGTCAACGAGCACTGGGGCGCGTGGATCAAGGAAAGGATGGGCTCTGATTGGAAGCGTATGCTGGACCTTGGCGGCGGGACGGGCGCGATAAGCGCGAAGTTCGCCTCGACGGACAGGCTCATCGTTTGCATGGATCTCTCCGAGAAAAACATCCAGAGGGGGCGCGAGATGCACCGCGTCGTTCCGAATTTTTACTACGTTGTCGGCGACGCGCACAACCTCCCATTCAAGGACGGCGCATTCGATGTCGTCCACAGCTGGGCCGCTCTCCACCACTTCCCCGACAAAAACCGCGCGATGGGCGAGGTCAAGAGGACGCTCAGAGACGGCGGGAAGTTGCTCGCTATCGAGCCTGGCCTCGTGAACCCTTTCACGGCACCGGCGCGGAAATTCTTCTCTACGACTCGGCACGATGCCTTCGAAAAGCCGTTCGTGCCATCCGACCTCGTTAAGATGATTTCGATGTTCTTCAGAAAGGTGGAGTCGAAGAGCTTCGGATTCCTGACATACATCATTCCTTTCGCCTTGGCAAGGCTCGGTAAAATCTCAAAAATCGTTAAACCGCTCAGCCCGCATCTGGTGAAACTCGACGACGGCCTCTCGAAGATATTCAATGAGTTCGCGGGCACAGTCGCGATTTGCGCCGAGAAGTAGCTAGAATGAATGGCCGAGCTTTTCAAAAGTTTCTTTCATCACGAGTGAATCGAGTTCTAGGACTGGCGACTCCGAAATTATGGTTATGTCTATTTTTTGCTTCAGGATCTCCTTTGCGAGTGGCTCGAACGGCGGCTTCCCGACCTTCATCGGTAGATGGCGCCTCTCGTTCCCGTGGCCGGGGACCTTCGCCGGCGTCCACTCCATTCCCGCGAAGTGTGAGTGTACGTGCTTTAGGTTCAGCGGCTTGAGTTTCTCGAAAACCTCGGAATAGTCTATCTTCCCTGCCGCGCGCGCCCAGATGTGCGAGAAGTCGATGACGGGTGCGCAGCCTCGGACCTTCCTGCACAACTCGACGAGTTCCTCGAGGTTCCCGAAAGCGCTCATCTTCCCCGTCGTCTCGAGCCCCAGCGTCACCCCCCTGATTCCCTTCGACTTCATCTTGTCCAGCATATCGTGGACGGCCGATTCGGCCCTTTCAAAAGCCTCCTCCGGCGTCTGAGCGCCGTAGAAGCCAGGGTGAAAAACAGCAACGTGCGCACCCATGTGTGAAGCGCGCTCCGCAGAGTCGAGTATCCTCTTTTTGGAGGCCTTGACCTTCGCCTTTTCAACAGAGCAGAGGTTAACGTAGTATGGGCAGTGGACTGACATGTCTATCTTCAGCTCACGCGATAGTTCTCCTACCTCTTCTGCCATCTTGTTCCCCATCGCGACTCCGCGCACGAACTCAACTTCCATGGCGTTCAGACCGAGCTCCGAAACTCGTCTAATCCCGTCAAGCGTGCTGCCTCCCTTCGCGGAAACAGGTATCCCGGCAGGTCCAAGGTAAATCATTCTCTCCATAACCCTTATTGGGTGGTCGCAAAAATCTCTTCCGTTGGAGGGTCAAGATGCTCAGCAAGTTCAGGGGCCAAGCTAGCAAGATAATGGAGCCGATAGCGAAGGCGGTCGCACGCACGGGCGTGACACCCAACACCCTGACATTGATCGGGCTTTTGATCGGGGTTGCGGTCGCGCTTCTGTTTGCGTTCGGCTTCCAGTCCTTCGCCGGGTTCGCGCTCCTCGTGGCGGGGTTCTTCGACATGATAGACGGTGCCGTCGCGCGAGTGACCGGCAAGGAAACCAAGTTCGGCGGAGTCCTTGACTCGACAGTCGACCGGTACACTGATTTCGTAATCTACGCAGGGATAATCTACGCGACGATTACCGGGGCAATCGTCTGGCCGGCTTTCATTATAGGCGCGGGATGGATGTGGGGAATCCTCGCGATCGCGGGCAGCTTCATAGTAAGCTATGTGCGAGCGCGGGCGGAGGCGGCCGGGACCGGGAAGCTTGACGTCGGTTTCGCGGAGCGCGCCGAGAGGATGATAATCCTAGCAATTGGCGGACTTCTGGGTCTGATTGCCTACGCCGTGATAATAGTCGCGATAATAACGCATGCAACGATGATTCACAGAATTGTAGTCGCCTGGCGCCGCCTCAAGTGAGCCCCGAGCACATCTCTTTCAGGTACTTCACGCCGTCGCGCAGGAGGTCCTCGCCCTTCTTCGTGATCATGTAGCTCTTCTTCGGCGGCCTGCCCTTCTGCTCTTTTAATTCAGATATAACGTATCCATCACGGCGCAAGCGATGCAGGACAATATATGATGTCACAGTCGGCGGCTTCCATCCAAATTTTTTATGAACTTGTTGTCGGAGTTCATAGACGTGCATTGGGCGCTCTTTAAGCAGTTTCAAAAAGTAAGGCCAAAGCATCTCGGCCGTCGTCTTCTTTTTCATTCTCGCGATAGCCAATCAAAACCCCATGCTAGTTTGGCCGCAAGTCTTAAATAGTTATTTTTTGGATATATCTCGGAGTCTGAAATATGCCTGAAACAAGATTCATGAAATGCCAATATTGCGGTTACGAATGGCGACCGAGAAAAGGTGGTAGAAAATGTCCTTTTTGTTTCCGTGTTTTGGGAGAAAATCGCTCGACAAAATGGAAACTTGCCGAAAAAAAACTTGCGGATGCTCTTTCCAAACGTGGTTGGAAAATGGAAAAAATAGGTGGCCAAAAAGTAATAGATATTCTTGCCGAACGTGGCAAGAGAAAGTTGCTGCTGGATGTAAAATCAGGGGAAAGTTATCTAATTAGACGTTCACAATTAAAGGAATTGTCCAAACACGTCAATAAAAAAACCGATGTTGGATTTGCTTGTGAGATGGATGGAAAGTTTTATCTCTTCATGCTAACGGAGGTACTATAAAGTCTGATGTTTAGAAAAAAGTGATTGCAATGTCCAAAATAAATGTCGCAATAGTCGGGGTCGGGAACTGCGCCTCTTCGCTCGTCCAGGGGATAGAGTACTACAAGGACGCGAGAGAAGACGAGTTCGTCCCTGGCCTGATGCACGTGAACTTCGGCGGTTATCATATCAAGGACGTGAAGTTCGTCGCCGCCTTCGACATCGACGCGAACAAGGTCGGCAAGGACATTTCCGAGGCGATTTTCACTCCACCCAACTGCACGAAGAAATTTAGCGACGTGCCGAAGATCGGGGTCGAGGTCATGAAGGGGGAGGTGCGGGACGGGCTTGGAAAGTACCTGAAGCCTGTCATCCCTGTCGACCCGACGCAGAAATCTGTGAACGTCGCGAAGGCCCTCGAGGACGTCGGGGCTGACATCTTGGTGAGCTACCTCCCCGTTGGCAGTTACGAGGCTACGCGATTCTACGCCGAGCAGGCGATCAAGGCCGGCTGCGGTTATATCAACTGCATCCCGGAATTCATCGTCTCCGGAAAGGAGTGGGGGAAAAAATTCGCGGAGGCCGGGCTGCCTTGCGCGGGCGACGACATAAAATCGCAGGTGGGCGCGACGATTCTCCACAGGACTCTAGCAAGGCTTTTGATAGACCGCGGGGTGAAGCTCGAGGAGAGCTACCAACTGAACATCGGCGGCAACACCGATTTCCTTAATATGGTCGAGGAGGATCGCCTGACATCGAAGCGCATAAGCAAGACGGAGGCGGTCTCGAGCCAGGTCCCATACGAGGTCCCGCTTAGGATCGGGCCGAGCGACTACGTTTCGTTCCTGAACGACAACAAGGTCTGCTACATCTTCATGCGCGGGCGCAAGTTCGGGGACATCCCGCAGACCATCGACCTCAAGCTTTCCGTTGAGGACTCGCCGAACTCCGCGGGCGTCGTCATCGACGCGATCAGGTCTGTTAAGCTCGCCCTTGACAGGAAGGTAGGCGGGCCCCTGATTGGCGTCTCATCGTACTTCTTCAAGCACCCGCCCGTCCAGTTCACGGACGTCGAGGCTAGGCAGGCTGTCGAGGACTTCATCGCGGGAAGGAGGGAGCGGTGATGGCTTTCGATGTCATAGTGCTCGGCCACGTCGCGATAGACGTCAACAAATTCCCTTGGGGAGTCGTTGAGAACGTCCTCGGAGGGGCGCCGACTTACAGCGGGCTAGCCCTCGTCGCTCTGAAGAGGAGCGTCGGCGTTTGCTCGAAGATTGGCCTCGACTTCACGGAGAAGTTCCCGCCGATATACGGGAAGCTCGGCCTCGACACCGAGGGAATGATCATCGCCGGGGAGTACACGACGACTTTCGAGAACACTTACGATGAAAAGGGGAAGAGGACGCAGATTTGCAAGCATATGACGCCTCCGATTGCCCCTGATGACATTCCCGCGGAATACTCGGACGCCAAGAGCTTCTACTTCTCGCCGATAGTGAACGAGGTGACGCCTGAGCTCGTGAAATCCGTGAAGAAGAGCTCGAACGTCGTTATGCTCGACCCGCAGGGGATCCTCCGCGAGATTGGGAAGGACGGGCGCGTCACCGTGCGGCCGAGAGAACTGGGCGAATATCTGAAGTATGTTGACATTGTTAAAATCGGGATGGATGAACTCGGGATATTGGGTGACAACGTCGAGGAATCAATGAAAAAACTGCGGGCTGCCGGTCCGAAGATAGTGATTGCGACGAAGGGAGGCGAGCCTTTGCTTGTGCTCAGCGACGAGGGGACTTTCAAGTTGACGCCGCTGAAGGTCGACGCCAAGGACACGACCGGGGCGGGCGACGTTTTCGGCGCAGCTTTCCTATCGAAGTATCTGATTTCGCGGAACGTCAGGGAATCGGCGAAGTTCGCGGCGGCTGCGGCTGGGCTGAAAGTCAGATATCGCGGACCGATCGGGTTCCCGTCTGAGCAAGAAATCCTCGGTGCGGTTCCAAAACTTTAGCCAGCGCAATTCAGGTATGTAAATTAAGCAACCGAGTCATTCTATTGGGTGAAGCTTGGTCGAAAAACCTTGGATGATAAAATATTGGTATGCTCTACTTTGCATTGGTATACTCTTGATATTTGCTTCTGTAGCTTTTATTGAAATTTATGCAAAATCTGTTTATGCTCTTCTCGTGTTATTTATTGCTATTCCTTCATGTGTACTCGGTGTTGTTTTTACCGTGATACTTTTTCCATCTTCAGAAAATTCAATGAAATTCTAAACGTGTTGGGCTCGGAGATAGCAACGGTAAAGATGAAATTAAATTTTGTTCATGGCGAACTTGTATGTGATACTAAATACGGAAAATTTTCACTCGTGTACTTGCCCACTCGAGATACAACTGGCAGCCTTATTATAAACTCTCTGTTCCAGTGACCAAGACCCTATCTGCTGATGATGAAAGTGATTTATCAGGCAAGATTCCTTATGAAAAATTGAAAAAAAATTAAGTCTTTGTACTCTGCCGGGGTGAAAAGAAAAAATTAGAAAATAGGTTTGTTGCTAAATTTGATGACAAATGGTTTTACTCAGAGACCCCCGATATAATCGAGTGCCTGAAAATCTTGCGAGAAGTCGAACAAAAACTGTAACTCAATAGGTCTTCGCGACGAGAACGCTCGTCTTCGCATTCTTGGAACACACGGGGCACTTCCCCAACACTGGCTTCGCATCCTCGAACTCCTCTCCGAGAACACTCCCACCGAGATCGTCACCCATCTTCTCCCCGCAAGTCGCAACCCCGCACCAGAGCATCCTCACAATCCCGCCGTGTTTCTCCAACAGACCCTTCGCTTCCTCGATAGATCCCGCGTCTTTGATCGATTCCCTGAAACTCTTCCACGCCCTCTCGCGCAAATCCTTCTCGATCTCATCCAGCGCCTTCTCGACAGTCTTCGCCAGACCTTTCATCGGCACCGCCTGCTTCTTCCCGGTGTCCCTTCGCACGATCATGACCTGCTTCTTCTTCACATCCTCGGGCCCGATCTCGACCCTCAGCGGCACGCCACGCCTCTCCCAGTAGTAATACTTGCTGCCTGGCCGAATGTCCCTATCATCGAGGTGGACCTTCACGCAAGCGGCCTCGAGCTCATTCTTCACAGATTTAACAATTTCATCAATCGAAACGTCACTCTCCTTGTAAGGAATTGGGACAATGACGATCTGAATCGGCGCGACTTTCGGCGGCAGGCATAGCCCTGAGTCGTCGCCGTGCGCCATCATTATCGCCGCTATCGCCCTCTCCGAAATCCCGTAGCATGTCTGGTAAACGTGCTCGTGGCCGCCGACCTTGTTCTCGTACTTCAGGTTGTAGACTTTCGCGAAGTTCTGCCCGAGGTTGTGCACCGTGCCTATCTGAAGCGTCTTCCCGTCCGGGGCCAACGTGTCGAAAGCTACCGAGTAGTCGGCGCCGGCGAAAGTGTCCCAGGGCGGGCGCTTCGATATCGTGTAGGGTATGCCGAGCTCGTCGAAGAACTCCTTGTACATCTTGACCGCCTCCTGCACCTGCGCCTCGGCCTCATCAGCCGTTGCGTGCGCCGTGTGCGCCTCCTTGAAAGTCGTCACCTCGCGCAGCCTGATGAGCGGCTTCGTCATCTTCGTCTCGTAGCGGAATATGTTGACGACCTGGAAGACCTTCAGCGGCAAGTCGGTGTGCGCGCGGATCCAGAGCGAGAACATCGGGTATATCGAGGTCTCTGAAGTCGGTCTCAGAGCGAGCCTGACGTCGAGCTTGTCGTGCCCGCCGTGCGTCACCCAGTATACCTGCCCCTCGAAGCCTCGGATGTGGTCCGCCTCCTTCTTGAAGAGCGTCTCCGGGATCAGAAGCGGGAATAGGACTTCCTGGTGCCCGCTCCGCTCGAGCAGGCCCATCAGAATCGAAAGCGCGGAGTTTCGCAGCTTCAGCCCGTAAGGCAGCCAGACGTACAGCCCCTTGACGGGGTAGCGGGTCTCCATTATGTCCGCTGTCCCGACGATGTCGTTGAACCACTCGCTGAAATTCTTGCTCCACTGCTCTCGTTTCACCAAATCACCTTGCTAATATTTCCAGACAAACTTAAGAATACCTTATTTTAAACTCGATTCCAATTGGTATGTGTGCGCATGAAAAACGTCAAGCAAGTAAAAAGTCTGTTAAGGTTCCCGAAAATGAACCGCAGAGCATGGATCTTCTTGGGCATTCTGTTTGCGATAATCGCTGGCGCGCTGGTCATCAGGCTGTCCGTGACTCTGGGCTACGGGTTGCCGCTTGGCAGGGATGGGCCATACCACCTATACAACGTCGACTATCTGATAGACCACTACCCGTTCCTCCAGGTTTCCGACCCGCCAGTGTTCTTCCACTTCGCGGCGATTTTCTCCGCCGCCTTGACGCCCCTTGGGGTTTCCCTTCTGACGTCGTTCAACATCACGACGGCCGTTGCATCCGCGATCGTCGTCCCGACAACTTTCTTCATGATGCGCAAACTCACGAAACACACCGTGGTATCCCTCGCGGCCGCCTTTTTCGCGGCCTTCGTCCCGGCCAGCTTCAGGATTTTCGGCGAGCTGCAAAAGAACGCGTTCGGTGTCTCACTGGTACCACTCGCGGTCCTGTTCTTCTGGAAAGGGACAGAGAGCAGGAAGAAACTGGACCTCGCCGTCGCCGGGATAATACTCGGCGTGGTCGGGCTGACGCACGAGCTGGCGTTCGGGACTTTGGTAATCGCATACATCTCGTATCTGTCTTTCCTGCTCGCGCACGGCAGGCGCATCCCGTGGCAAGAAATCAAGTGCATTGCCGTGGTCGCCATTTTCGCTGCGATGGTCTGCGGTTACTTCTACACGGCGAAAATCAGCACGATCGGGGATCTCGCCGGGAGCCAGTCGTCTTTTTCCCTGCAGGGTGAAAATCAACAGGCACCGCAGGACCAGCTGCAGAAGGATAACCAGGTTTACCAATACTACGCCGAATACATCGGGCAACCAATGCTTGTCCTGGCAATAATCGGGGCGGGGGTTGGGTTGCATCGCAGAAGAAAGTCGGACTTTTTCCTTCTGGCATGGCTGATCAGCGCCTTCGTCATGGCGCAGCCGTGGGTGATCCAAGGCTACCAGTGGAGGTTTGTTTTGATGCTCGCAACGCCTGTCGCGCTTTTCGCCGCAATAGGCCTGATAGACGGGGCGGGGTACTTTTTCCGGGGCATCTCTGAAAGAATTGGTTCGACTTTTAATGAATTCAAAAAACATGCGCCAACTGTCGGGCGCGTCGCTTTGCTTATTCTTGTCTTCGCGGTTGTGGTCCAACAAAGCAACGCATCTAACACCTATGCCTGGACAGGGGAGATGCTACAGCCCACCATAAGCATGGAGGAATACAATTCGCTCGTCGATTTCCAACATCAGTTCGGGGGCGTCTACGTCTTCAGAGCCGGGGTCAAGATCTACTGGCCCGACGCAGTCGGGTTGAAGGCGGACATCGCCGGCGGGGACACGATTTCCAACCTCTCCCAAAAATTCGAAATGCAATCTCAATATTCCGCTGCACAGATTGCGACAGAGTGGTACAATGTGCAGCAGCAATTGGGAGAAAACGTCTATGCTGTGAGATCGACAATGTGTCAGCGCGGTCAAATCCTGGACAACAGCGAGTTTTTCACCCCTGTATTCAGCGGCACCGCTCTGAAAGCATACTCATTGAAAGAGAATTACTCGCCTTCTGAAAATTATATTTCACAAACGTCGTTTTCTTCGGACGATGGGCAGGTACTTTTCCAAGAAACGCAAACTGGCAGTGACGACCCGGCCGCTCTGAAAGTGTTTTTCGCACCGGTCTATTTGTTGGGCGGCTCGGCGAGGTTCATCGGAGTGCCGCTCACCGTACTGGTATGGGTCTTTATCTCATGCCTGGCCTGGGAATTCATCAGGAAAACATCTTGGGGTTCCGAAAAATTCAGGAAAATTTTCGTATTCTGCTTGGTCGGGTTGCTTGCATTCGCTTCATTTGCTTTCGTTGGCGTTTCTGACGGAATGGCTGGGCAGCCATCGCAAAACCAGCCCCCGCCCGGACAGCGGCCACCGCAAGGAGGGCAGCCTCCATCGGGTGGGCCTTCTTTTCAGATGAGTGGATCGATATTCAACAACCTGTCAAACACAAGTGATTTATTTGGGGAAAAACGATTTTCATCGGTGGGGGGTGCATGAAAAACACGTTGCTTTCGCCGGCCTTGATTGTAATCGTCCTCCTCGCATCCGCGGCGTTCGTCGTCATCTCAATCGCATATACTATTGAGAACGTGCAGGACAACTTGCCTGGAAACTTGGGCGCTGGCGAAAATCTCGTCGGCTACTGGAAGTTCGATGACAACGCGGGCGGCATCGCCACGGACAACTCCGGTGGCGGGAATAACGGTACGATTTATGGCACCGCACTCGCCGACGGAAAATTTGACAACGCATTCCACTTCAACGGAACCAGCGATTATGTCGAGGTGCCAAATAACCCTTCGTTGGAATTTGACGAGTTGACCTGGGTCGCTTGGGTGAAAATGGACGCGATGAACGTGACAAACGGGATACTCAGCAAATCTTTCGTCGGTGACGTGGTTGGCGAATGGGGCGGATTTGTATCCGGGGCGGACACGGAAATAACGGCCGACACGGCGCCTTATCGGGCGAAATTCTTTGCCTCGACGAGCTCTGGTAGATCGACGATATACGGGGAGACAAATCTGTCAACGGGCAATTGGTACCATCTGGCTGGGACTTACGATGGAGCCAAAATCAGGATTTACGTCAACGGCGTTAAAGACGGCGAAACCGCGCTGTCCGGAGCCCTGCATGTCGACATGCCCCTGTGGATCGGGCGCGGTGCAAAATTATTTTACTTGTCGGGGGCGCTCGACGAAGTCAGGCTATACAACTATGCCTTGAGCGATAGTGAGATACAGCAACTTGTGATGGCCGTGCCGATCTGATCACAGATAAGTCAGCATCTCGCGGCCACCCCTCTTGACCAGGACCATGTCCTCCCAGCGGGCACCTCCGACTTTCGGCACGTACGCCCCTGGCTCGACGGTTATCACCATGTTGGCCTTCAGGACATCTTTCGACTCTGGCCACAGGGATGGCGGCTCGTGTATCTCTATGCCGACGCCGTGCCCAGTGCCGTGCGAGAAAAACTTGGAATAACCCGCCCTTGAAACAAAGTTCCTCGCCGCGAAATCGACTTCGCGGGCCGGGACGCCATCTTTGACCCTTGCGATTCCAGCGGCCTGCGCTTTTTTGACAGCTTCCAGCAGCCTGCTCTGCGCTTTCGTCGGCTCTATCGCAAAAGTCCTCGTCATGTCCGAAGAGTAGCCTTCGTAGACCGCGCCTATGTCCACGACCACCAGCTCATGCGAGCGGAGCTTCTTGAAAGTCGCGAAAGCGTGGGGCAGCGCAGAATTCGCACCAGACGCGACGATAGACGGGAACGAAACCCCCTCGGAGCCAGCCTTTCTCATGACGTACTCGGCCTCGGCCGCGATCTCTATCTCTGTCCTACCCGCCTCGATCAGCTCGGACGCCCTCTTCATGCCTTTCGAAACTATCTCGGCTGACCTTCTCGCCAACTTCAACTCCTCGGGTGACTTTACGCTCCGGGCCTCGGGCACGAGCTCTGGCATCTCGGAATAGCTCGCGTGCCGAACGTTCCGTATCTTCCTTATCAACGACTTGCTTGCGCGATCGTAACCGACTGAGTGGGCCCCGAAGTCGCGGACGCAATCTGCGATTATCATCCAGGCGTCCCTGAAGTGGACGCGCTCGCCCGGCCGGAGTGGCGCCTTCCAGCCAGAGTATGCGCGGACGTCCTTCACTCGACCTTTTTTGGCCTGGTCCTGCTCGAGCCTGCTGCAGAGGAGCACCGGCTCGCCGCTCAGTGGGACTATCAACGCTTTCCCCGCCGTCGTGCCGGTGAAGTATCGTGTGTCCTGAAACGCGACGAAAACGTCCAGGCCACGCCTCCTCATCTCGCTTCTCAGCCTCTGGATTTGGTAGTTCACGATCCACCAAACGAGCTTTAGGTTTGAAAGGTAAAAAGATGAGCGATGAAATCCAAGAAGCTTGAACTCAGAGGACTGTACGACGAGACAGCTGGTTTTTACGACCACCGCTACACGGAGATACAGCGGCAAAAATATTCGGCTGTTATAAAACATCTGCCGTCGCGATTTGGCAGAGCCCTAGATGTTGGCTGCGGGACCGGGCTTTTCCTCGATGAGCTGCGAAGGCGCGCGCGATTCGTCGTTGGGGTTGACATCTCCGAGAAAATGCTCAATGTCGCTCAGGGCCGTGGCTCGGGCGCCGGACTTTTGCTGGCGGATGCCGAATCGCTGCCTTTCAAAGACCAAACTTTCGATTGCGTAATTTCCGTCACTCTCTTGCAAAACGTCCCGTCCCCCGAAAATGCGGTCGCAGAATTCATGCGGATATTGAAAAACCACGGGCTGGTTGTCTATACCTCGCTCAAGCGCAAACACTCGGCCGAACAAATGCGTGGCTGGGCAGTAGGTTCCGGGTTGAAAGTCGAGGAATGCGTGGAAATCGAAGACAGCGAGGACATTATGTGTGTCACGCGCCGCCAAAGCTAAATCTTAAACCAACCAGAAAAAGTAATGTCGGTGACGAAGTGATTCCGGAAAGAAAAAAACTGAGGGCGGCGAAGCGAATCGTTATCAAGATCGGGACCAAAAGCCTGACCGGGGACAATTCCAAGCTTGACCAGAAGAAAGTTGGAAAATTCGTCTCTGATATCATGGCCCTCAGAAAGCTCGGCAAGGAAGTTTTGATAGTCACGTCTGGGGCTATCGGTGCCGGGGTTGGCAGGCTTGGCCTCCCGAAGCGCCCGAAACAGCTGCCAGCCCTGCAAGCGGCTGCAGCCGTGGGGCAGGTGAAGTTGATGGAAGTTTACGAAAAGAATTTCGGTGCGCACAACCAGACGATTTCACAGCTGCTCCTATCCTCGGAGGACTTCACCGACCCGACCAGATACAACAATTTCAAGAACACGCTTTCAACACTCCTACAATGGGGTGTCATCCCGATCATAAACGAGAACGACACGGTGGCGACAGACGAGATAAGAGTAGGCGACAACGACGTCCTCTCCGCCTATGTTGCGAAGGGCGCGAAAGTAGGCCTGCTCATACTCCTGAGCGACATCCACGGTCTTTACGATGGCTCACCAACTGACGGGGAGAGTGTGATGATCCCGCTGGTCAGGCGAGTTACACCAAAAATCGAGAGGTCTGTGCTGAAAAGCTCCGGAGGTTTCGGAGGGATGTTCACGAAAGTTCAGGCGGCGCGAATGGCATCGGAAGCCGGGATACCAGTGGTAATCGCAAACGCGCGCGCAAAAGATGTTCTCATGCGCATAATCGAGGGCGAAGAAGTCGGGACGCTCTTTCTGCCGAGGGGAGACTGATGAGCAAGGTCCTGGCCAAGGCACGGGAGGCGCGAGAGGCTTCTTTGAAACTCGCGAACGTTCCGGAGAAGACCAGGAATTCCGCCCTTGCGCAAGTCGCGATATCAATTGTGAAAAACAAGGGCAAGATACTAGAGGCGAACGCGAAAGACGTGCAAGCCGCTGAACTTCTCCACAAGCAGAAAAAAATCAGCTGGTCATTCCTTCAGCGGCTGAAGCTGAACGAGGACAAGGTAGGCAACATATCAAGGATGGTTGGGAGTGTCGCGAAGATGGAAGATTCGATAGGTAAGACAGTTTATGCGCTGCAAATGAACGATGGGCTCGAACTCTACAAAGTCACATGCCCGATCGGCGTGATTGGTTCCGTCTTTGAGGCCAGGCCCGACGTTCTTCCGCAGGTTTCTTCGCTTTGCTTGAAGTCGGCGAACGCGATAATCTTGAAGGGCGGTAGCGAGGCCAAGAACACGAACCGCGCGTTCTATGGGCTGATTAGGAGAGAGACCGAAAACGCAGGGATACCAAATGGCTGGATCCAGATGATTGAGGGCCGTGAGGAAGTCAAAGAACTCCTGAAATTGAGCGACAAGATAGACTTGCTCCTGCCGCGCGGAAGTAAGGAGTTCATCACTTACATCCAAGAAAACACTCGCATCCCGGTCTTGGGGCATGCCGAGGGGATTTGCCACGTCTATGTCGATGCACATGCGGACTTGAAGCAGGCGATTGACGTAAGCTATGATGCAAAGGTGCAATACCCTGCAGTATGCAACGCTGCCGAGACGCTGCTCGTGCACTCGAATATTGCTGCAGAATTCTTGCCCAAGATCGCGGAGATGTACAGGAAGGCCGGAGTAGAGATGCGGGGCGACGAAAAAACCATGAAAATCTTGCCTTGGATAAAACGCGCGACGGAAGCCGACTGGAAGACGGAGTACCTTGACCTGATAATCTCGATAAAGATCGTCGGCTCGGTTGACGAAGCCGTTGACCACGTGAACAAATACGGGTCCAAGCACACGGACTCTATAATCACGAACGACAGGAAAACCGCGATGAGGTTCCTCACAGGGGTCGACTCATCCAGCGTGATGCTCAACGCCTCGACACGCTTCAGCGACGGGTACAGGTACGGGCTGGGCGCAGAGGTCGGGATAAGCACTGGAAAAATCCATGCCCGAGGGCCAGTCGGCCTCGAGGGCTTGACGACGACGAAATACTACGTCATCGGGAAAGGCCACAAGGTCGCCGATTACATCGGACCGAAAGCGAAAATGTTCACGCACAAGCCCCTGCACAAAAAGTGGAGTGAAAAATAAATGAAACATTCCGAAGTTGTGGTCGGCGGGACTTTCGACTATCTTCACGACGGCCACAGGGCTCTGCTGGCGAAGGCCTTCGAGCTGGGGGAAACTGTGATGGTGGGGGTCTGCTCAGACGAGATGCAGGAGATTTTAAGGAAGGACTCGGCGGGGATACAGCCCCTGGCCGTCAGGATGTGGTCTGTTCTGGATTTCCTGCAAAAGAAGGGATTTCTGAGCCGCACGAAAATAATCGTCCTTTCCGACCCGTTCGGCCCGGCGGCGGAAGACCGCGAGGCCAAGGCGATAGTCGTCAGCCCGGAGACGAAGGACGGGGCAAAGCAGCTGAACTCGATCCGGGTTTCCAAAGGGCTTACGCCTCTCGAGATTGTCGAGGTTCCTTTCGTCCTCGCTGAGGATCAAAGTCCAATCGCATCCATAAGGATCAGGTACGGCGAGATGGACGAACACGGGAAAATTTCATCTAAAACAACCGCAGCCCAGTAAATTCCAATATCATTTAAAGAAGGCGTGGGTTTAGTTAAGGGAACGATATGCATCCTTCTAAAGACATAAAAGGCACGAAAGGCGGAGGGCTGGAAGGTCGGAAGATAGTGCTCGGCATCACCAGCAGCGTTGCGGCCGTCAAGTCGCCGGAGCTCGCGCGGGAGCTCATGCGTCACGGGGCGGATGTCCAAGTAGTGATGACTCCGAACGCGACGGATTTGATAACTCCACAGCTAATGCACTGGGCCACGGGCAACGAAGTCGTCACGGAGCTCACGGGTAAAATAGAACATATCGATCTCGCTCAATGGGCCGATTTGGTCATCGTCGCGCCGGCTACCGCGAACACCGTCAGCAAGATATCCTGGGCGGTTGACGACACGCCCGTGACCTCCGTGGTCTCTGTGGCGATGGGGCTGCTGAAGCCTGTCGTCCTCGTCCCAGCAATGCACGCTTCGATGTATAATGACAAGCTCTTCCAGGAAAGCCTCGAAAGGTTGAGAAAAGCTGGCGTTCATTTGCTCGAGCCGATTTTCGAGGAGGAGAAGGCGAAGTTCCCCTCTGTTGAGAATGTTGTTAACAGGGTGCTCGAAATCCTCGGCCCAAAGGACATGGTGGGGGTGAAAGTCCTGATAACGGCGGGGCCGACAATCGAGCCTATAGACCCGGTCAAGCTCATCACGAACAGGAGTTCCGGAAAGATGGGGATCGCACTTGCGAGGGCCGCCTCCCTCAGGGGCGCATCCGTGACTTTGATTTACGGGCCTGGCGACGAAATTCCGCCTTCTAATGTTGAAACTATACGGGTCCAGACCACGCGGGAGATGAAGGATGCTTTCGACAAGGAGCTTGAGAAAAAGCCGGACGTGGTTGCAGCCGCGGCGGCACCGCAGGACTTTGTCGTCGAGTTCCCGAGCAAGGAAAAACTCAGGCACGCACACGAGATCATGCTGAAGCTGAAGCCTGCGCCTAGAATCCTAGATGATATCAGAAAGCGCGCGCCGAAAACTTTCGTGATAGGGTTCAAGGCGGAGTACGGGGTGAACGACGAGCAGCTTGTGGAGGCTGCGCGCAAAAAGCTCGGCGAGCACGAGCTGGACATGGTAGTGGCCAACGATGTCTCAAGGTCTGGCGCTGGTTTTGGGACAGAGACCAACGAAGTCATAATATTCACGCCTTCGAAGAGAGAAAAGATCCGCGACACGAAGGACGGGATAGCGCGGGCGATTCTTGATTTAGCTAAAAAAGATTCAAGGGCGAAGTAATGAGAGCTGAATCTGCCTTTGTCCCTGCGCACATCTCTGGATTTTTCGAGCCATGCGACGCTGAAGACCCGCGGCGCGTAGGCTCGCGCAACTGCGGCCCCTGCATCGAGCCAGGTGTCCTGACCAAAGTCATCACAGACAAGTCAAAAAATCCCTCTTTGAAAATAAGGATAAACGGCGCAAACGCAGAGGCAATCACCACGCGCTCTGTTGTAGAACAAGTCCTTGAGCTAACTCGCGGTCATTTTGAAATAGAAATAGACCACATATGCCAGGTCCCGATTGGCGCCGGCTTCGGAGCAAGCGGGGCTGGCGCGCTAGGCGCTGCCCTCGCGCTTTCAAAATCTTTGGGGCTAAAAATGTCGCGGGACGAAATCCTTACGATTGCTCATGTCGCGGAAGTGACTTGCAGAACCGGGCTCGGCGACGTTGGCGCTCAAAATCTTGGCGGACTCGTGATTGGCGTCAGGCCTGGTGCACCGCCCTGGGGGAAATGGAAGAACATCAATGTGCCAGGAAACTTGAGGGTCATCTGCTGTACGCTCGGCCCCCTTTCAACGCCGAAACTACTGAGAGAGGCCGATTTCCGGATGCGCGCGAAGAACCTTGCGATCCACGCCATGAAAAAAATCATGAGATCTCCAACCCCCTGGGACTTCATGGAAGTTTCAACCGAATTTTCTGAAAGACTCGGACTACTTGACGACGAACTTCGAACATTAATCTCCGATGCGAAAAAAGCCGGGGCGATAGGTGCGAGCCAGGTCATGCTCGGCCGCGCCGTTTTTGCCCTCGTTGAGAGAGAAAAAATGGTCAGAGTAAGGAGCGCCCTTCTAAAGTCAAGGGCAGAATCCCTGATAATATCAAAAATCGCGAGGAAAGGCGCTAAACTTTTTTGATCAGAACTTGTTCTCGTGCAATACTTTGTCGAGCGGCATCCTTGAAGTCGGCTTTGGCTTCTCTGCCGGGCGTCCAATCGGAATCATCGCCACCGGCCGGATATCCTTAGGTGCATTAATCGCTTCCGCAACGGCGGAATCGTTGAAAGCCCCGACCCAGCAAGTCCCGTAACCCAACGCGTGTGCCGCCAAAATCATTCCATACGTTGCGATTGCGGTATCCTGGAAACTATAGAGGCTTACCCCTCTCTCGCCGTACGCCTTTGAAGACCTGGAGATGTTCGCGCAGACCACGATCACTACCGGCGCATCCATCAATTTCCCCTGGCCGGACCCTGCGACGAGTTTCTCCTTGACCTTCGCGTCTCGCACGGCCACGAACTCCCACGGCTGCGAGTTCCCTGCGCTTGGAGACAAGATTCCCGCCTCAAGAATCTTTTTCAAATCCTCCTCTTTGACAGGATCCTTCTTGTAAACCCGGACGCTCCTCCTACCGCGGATAGCTTCAAAAATCTCCATCAGACTCTATTAAAAGCGCGAGAAATAAAAGAGTTTGGATTGGCTTGACGGAATTCTCGCAACTGAACTGGATAATCGAAAAGGCCTCCGAACTGCTCAGCGACAAGGTGAAGGACGCCCCTTTGACGGACATGGACGTGGAGATCGCGTATGACATGTTCGCGAAGTCCAGGCTCCAGCACGTGGAGGGGGAGTTCAAAACCGACCAGGATAGGGCCCAAGCACAAGATTATATTATCATGAAACTACAAGAGAGAGCGAAGCAACTCAATAATGAACGATGGAGGAAATGAAATGAGGAAGGTTGCAATACTGACCCTGGGCTTTCACCCGAGGCCGCTGGAGCACGTGATGCATGAAAAGAAGCCTGACGTCTGTTATGTCGTCACGTCTGAAAACGGGCTCAAGCATGTCGCAGAGGAGCATGGCTACAATGAAACCAACTTGGTAGTGCTGACGGCAGCCGCAAAAAAATCAAAGTGCAAGCTGCAGATTTTCAAGTGCGATGCTTTCGACCCCGAGTCCATAGGTGACTCGATAGGAAAGGTCCTCGAACAGTTGAAACCGGACGACCAAGTGATGATCAACTACAGCGGGGGCACGCAGGCGATGAGCCTTGTTCTTGGATCGGTGGCGATAGTCCTGTCCAGGATAATGGAAATCCAGATCTTGTACTCGACGCGCTCGCCCGGCGGGAAGGAAAAACTGCTTGACCACAGCAAGAAGCTAAGCGAGCTGTTCCACAAGCTCTACGAGATAGTCCCCTCGATGCCTAGGTAAATTTACAACAAAGGCAGGCGCCCAACCCAAACCATGTATATTGCCAGTACAGAAAGTATTGCTACGACTATCAGTCCTGTTCCCCATTTCCTAGCCTGGGCCTTTATGCATATGTAGCCGAAAAGCCCTGCGCCGCCTGCGATCACGAGGAGAACAAGAGTCATCACGATCTGTCCGATGATCCTGACCAGGCCAGTCTGCGTCAGCGCGATTAGTGGCAGAATAACAAGCAACACCGCCACGATGCCTATCAGTGCCATTCCTCGCAATTTTTCACCTATCCTTCTTATATCGTGTGCTTTTTAAAGTAAATGGTCAAATGCCGAGAATTGCGGTTCTAGACAGGGATCTGTGCCAGCCAAACCTGTGCACGACGGAATGCCTGAGGTACTGCCCGGGAGTGAAGACGGGAGACGAGACGATAGTCATAGACGATAGTGGGCGCCCGCTGATCTCCGAGAGACTTTGCAGCGGCTGCGGGATATGCGTCCACAAGTGCCCTCACCATGCCATTTACATAATCAACCTGCCCCAGGAACTGGAGGGGCGATGCGTTCACAGGTACGGGCAGAACGGTTTCGCGATATACGGGTTGCCAATCGTCCGCTCGGGGAGCGTCGTCGGGCTCGTGGGGCAGAACGGCACGGGAAAGAGCACCGTCCTGAACATCCTCTCGAACAATATCAAGCCGAACTTGGGTGGGAAAGAAGTGGCGGCCGCCGAAACGCTGAACAAGTTCTTCAGGGGCTCCGAGCTCCAGGAGTACTTCTCTAAAATAGAAGGAAAAAAATTCGCTTACAAGCCGCAAAAGATCGAAGTCGTCGAAAGGCTGAAGGGGCGGAGCGCCGGCGACCTTCTCAGCTCGACCGATGAGCGCAAGGTCGCAGAATCATACGTAAAAACCCTGGAATTGGGCAAAGTCCTGGAAAGGGAGGTGGGGCTGCTGAGCGGCGGCGAGCTCCAGAGGCTGGCCATAGCCGCGGCCGCCGCCAAGGATGCCGATGTCTATTTCTTCGACGAGCCAAGCTCCCACCTCGACGTCTACCAGAGGCTGAACGCTGCAAAAGTGATTCGAGGCCTTGCCGAAATCGGGAAGTCTGTGCTTCTCGTCGAGCATGACCTAGCCCTCTTGGACTACATGTGTGATTACGTCCACGTTGTTTACGGGGGGCCGTGCGCCTACGGTGTTGTCTCCTCGCCACAGGGCGTGCGCGTGGGGATCAACGTTTACCTGGACGGTTATCTCAAGGCTGAGAACGTCAGGTTCAGGGACGTCCCGATAAAGTTCGATGTCAGGCCGCCCGCGAAGGGCAGGGTTGAAGACAAAATCGGATTCTCCTATCCGGATTTTTCGAAGGACTTGGACGGCTTCCGCTTGCGGGTGGGCGCCGGAGAGGTTTACTCGGGGGAGGTCATCGGGGTGGTCGGCCCGAACGCAACTGGGAAGACGACATTCATCAGGATGCTCGCGGGAGATATCTCGCCTACCAACGGCGCGCTCGACTTCAAGCTATCGATATCATACAAGCCACAGTACCCAAAGGTGGAATTCGAAGGGACGGTGCACGACTGGCTCCGATCGAAATTAGGGAGTTTCGACCCGGCCCTGGGGCCTGAAGTCCTGAACCCGCTTGAGGTCACACCTCTCCTGAACCGGGAGATGAAAAACCTGAGCGGCGGCGAGCTCCAGAGGGTAGTCATTTCGGGATGTCTCGGTCGGTCGGCCGACGTATACCTGTTGGACGAGCCGAGCGCATACCTCGACGTCGAGCAGAGGCTCCAGATGTCCAAGGCCATCCGGAGGACGATAGAGAAGAGGGAGGCGGTCGCCATTGTGGTCGACCACGATGTCCTGGCCGTCGACATGATATCCGACCGCTTGTTGGTCTTCGGCGGCGAGCCCGGCAGAAGCGGGGTCGCGAGGGGGCCGTTCAAAATGCGGGAGGGGATGAACCTCTTCCTCAAGGAGCTCGGGATAACATTCAGGCGGGACCCCCAGACGGGCAGGCCAAGGGCCAACAAGCCTGGCAGCGTCATCGACCGTGAGCAGAGGGGGCGCGGGGAATACTTTTACATCTGAGGGTTCATTTTAGGTGGGAAGATGGGAATCAAGGAAGAGATACGCTGGCTGAAGGAAAACGAGAGCGGCTGGGGAAAGACGTTCGAAATAATCGCTGAAAATAAAAAAATGGGGATCTGGGCTCTGAAGGAAGCTTGCGGGGATGAGGACTGGTGGCCGATCAAAGCATACGTGAAACTGCTATCCGAGCACGGCCTCGTCACGAACGAAAACGGAAACATAAATCTGACGGAGCAGGGGGGCGCAGTTTTCGACATAATGAAGGCGACAGAGGACGTTAAGCAGGTCTAGATCGAGATATCGGAGACGTTCCCGCCCTTTATCACCATCAACTTGTGCCTGATCTCCTTGTCGAGCTCTTCCGCCTCCTCCAAAAGGAGGTTCATGTGCTCGTCGTGCTCCACGAGCTTCCCGCTGATCTTCCGCCCGTCCTTCACGGTTATCGTGACAACCTGGTTAAGGAACCTTTCGATGCCCGTGATGGTCACTGTTTTGTCCGCGTTCTCTTCCATTGGAACCAAAGGTATTCTATCCACACGTATTTAGCCCTCTCCGAAGGCCGTCCTTTCCCTTATAAGGGAATACTTCCGGTGACCTCCCTCCCCCGAAACGGCATAAGCGCACATGCAAAAAATCAATCATGAAATCGGAACTGGAGGTGAAATGAATGGTTGAAATTGAAGAGTTGGATGGAGTGGGGCCGGCGATTGCCGAAAAGCTCAAGGAGGCCGGTTATGATTCAGTCATGAACCTGGCTGTTGCAACTGCCGGGGACGTCATGGAGGCGGCGGACATAGGGATGAAAACCGCTGTCAAGGTGATAACTTCGGCCAGGGACGCGTCGAAGATGGATTATGAACTCGCCAGCGAAATCTTGGAGCGGAGGAAAAACCTGGTCAGGATATCGACCAGTAGCCCCGCTTTGGACAAGATTCTGGGTGGCGGGATCGAGACGAGAGGTATCACGGAAGTTTTTGGAGAGTTTGGGACAGGAAAATCGCAGATTGCGCACCAGATTGCGGTGAACGCCCAGCTGCCCGTAGAACAAGGCGGGTTGGGCGGTAAGGTGATCTATATCGACACCGAGAACACGTTCAGGCCAGAGAGGATAGTCCAGATGGCCACTGCCGCTGGTTTTGACCCGAATACGGCTTTGGACAACATTTTTGTCGCAAGGGCACACACGAGCGACCACCAGATGTTGCTTGTGACGAGAGCGATGGATATGGCTGAAAGAGAGGGCGTAAAACTCCTCGTAATCGATTCTGTTTCGGCGCTTTTCAGAATTGAATACTGCGGGAGGGGCGCACTCGCGGAAAGACAGCAGAAGATTGGGCGACACATCGGCGAGCTGCACAAGCTGTCGGAGTTGAAAGATTTGGCAGTCTTCCTGACGAACCAGGTCCAATCCAGGCCAGATGTCTTCTTCGGCGACCCGACTGTGCCTGTCGGAGGGCATGTCTTGGCTCACGCGACGACCGCCAGGGTCTACCTGCGGAAGTCGAAGGCGAACACGAGGGTCGCAAAACTCGTGGACCACCCGGGTCTGCCGCCAGAGTCGGCGACATTCCAGATAACCGAGGCGGGAATCAGGGACTAAAAACTCCTGCCTCACTTAATTTTTTTATTTTTCATTTGCACGCGCAGCCAGCCATAGAAGATTTGAAAGTTGGGCGGGGTATGGGGGACAAATCAACGCAAGGCGCATAAATTAAGTTTCTATTCTGCACCTTCCGCTGAGGGATGAGGCCCCGCCCGTGTTATTTAACCAACGACAGAGGTTATATAATTTTCCCTACTGCGCAAATTTTCCCAATAGTGTATGTCTTGTTAAGTTTTGAAATTTCCGGGCGATGCGTTAGGTTTTTTCGGGCTGCCGTTCCTGTGCTGATGGTGATTCCCTGGTGTTCAAGGTGAAATCTCACGGCTTCGAGCTCGAGATGGAGATGGTCGACGTCAAAAAAGTCCACATCCACGAGGAGATAGTGCCGGAACTCCTCGAGGGTCTGATCAAGGACATGAAGAAGAACGGTTTCGCGCGCGACCCCGTGCTTGTGGATGCTTCAACGAATGTGGTCCTGGACGGGATGCACCGTGTCGCCGCCCTGCGCCAGATGGGTTATGTCAGAATCCCGATATGCAAGGTGGATTACAACAGTACGAGAATCAAGCTCGGCTGCTGGTACCGCGTGATGACTGGCGGTGACCTCTCAAAGATTCCGGAAATTCTGAAATTGTTCAACTTGAAAACAGAGGAAACCTCTGTTGCTGCGGCTAAACGCGAACTGAAAAAGAGGGCTGCGACATTCGCTGTGCTGACGACTGAAAATTGTCTCCTAGTCCGGGCTGAAAAAACCGATGTGAGGGAGAGCTACACCTGGGTGAAAAGAATCGAGCGCGCCCTGAAGGACCAGAAGATAAAAACGAGTTACGCCGACGAGGAGGACGCGATGGAAAAAATATCTGAAAAGACAGTGGTCATGCTCGTGCCATGCGCGGAGAAGCGCGAGGTCATTGAAATGGCACTCTCGGGGCACGTCTTCGCCCACAAGACGACCCGCCACGTCATACCTGAAAGACCGGTGAACGTGCGAGTACCGCTTTCCTGGCTTACGGCAAAAAGGCCATTGCGAGAAGTGAACGGGCTCCTGAACGAGAATCTCACGAAGCGCGGGTACCGGAGCGTTCCCGCCGGGCAGATGTTCGATGGGCGACGATACGAGGAGGACCTGTTGATTTTCAGGTGACATCATGAAGTATGTCGTTATCGTCGGGGACGGGATGGCGGATTACCCGATCGATGAGCTTGGGGGAAAAACACCTCTCGAAGTGGCGAACAAACCGAACATGGACGAGATGGCTGCGAAGGGGAAACTCGGCTTGGCGAAAACAATTCCAAATGGAATGCCTGCGGACTCCTCGATTGCCAATCTATCTATTCTAGGCTACGACCCGAGGAAATACTTCACTGGCCGCGGGCCGCTTGAAGCTGGCGCAATGGGGATAAAGCTCGGCGACAGGGACGTCGCGTTCAGGTGCAACCTCGTGACTGAGCGGGAGGGGCTCCTGGCCGACTACTCCGGGGGGCACATTTCAAACGACGAAGCGGCCGAGCTTTTGAACGACGTCAAGAAACTGGGGGTCGGTGAAATCTTCGCGGGCGTCAGCTACCGCCACCTCTTCGTGCTTCGGGAGTCGGATATCAATGTTGGCTGCTCCCCGCCGCACGAGATCGTCGGGGAACCGATTTCGGATAACATGATAGGGGCGAGAGGCGGCGAAACAGGGAAAAAGCTCAACGAGATAATGCTGAAGTCGATAGAAATCCTTTCCAAGCATCCGGTGAACATGAAGAGGATCAAGGCAAAGAAAAACCCGGGGAACATGATCTGGCTTTGGGGGCCCGGAAGAAGACCGAAGCTCGAGACACTCAAGGAGAAATACGGGTTGAAGGGCGCGCTGATATCCGCCGTGAACCTGATAAAAGGAATCGGGATATACGCGGGCATGAAAATAATAGACGTGCCCGGCGCGACCGCTTACTACGACACGAATTACGAAGGCAAGGCCGACTACGCGCTAAGAGCCCTTGAGACGAGCGATTTCGCATACATCCACGTCGAGGCGCCCGACGAGGCTGGCCACGAGGGTAACCTGGAACAGAAAATCAAGACGATTGAGGACCTAGACAGGCGCCTTGTGGGCAAAATCCTCGACTGGGAGCCCCAGTGCAAAATAGCTGTGCTCCCGGACCACCCGACGCCGATAAAACTGAAAATCCACACGCCGGACCCCGTTCCCTTCGTGGTCTACGACGCGGAGATGAAAGGTGACGGGTTGAAGTTCGACGAGGCATCGGCAAAACGCGGGTCGCTGGGGACTTGCGAGGGGTACAGGTTCATGGACCTGTTTCTTAGAGCCTGAAAATCATTTCGGTTTTTTGAATGACTTGCGCAGGAGGAATATCGCGGCGGCTTGCGTGAGCAAGGCGTATAACAGGGTTATTGGAAATGCTATCCCCAGATCCAAGAACAGCCCGAAAATTATACTGCTGAAAAGGATGCTGACTGCATACACCGTATGGAAAATCCCGTATGCTTTGCCCCTGCTCGCGAGAGGGGTCATGTCCGCTACTGCCGCGCGGTAAATGGATTCCCGCATACCCTCGATCAGGCCCAAAATCGCGGCTGCTATCAGAAGCACGGCAAAATTGTTCGTTAGCATCACCAGCGCTGTTGGGAAAATTGAAATCGCGAAAGGCAGGAGGAGAACCTTTCCTCTGGACTTATCGTATGCGTGGCCGGATAGCAAGGCGGACGGCGCGTCGACGAGCTGCACAAGAGCGTAAACGAGCGGGACCAGCCAAGCCTGGCTGAGCGTCTGGGCGAAATCAGAAACGCGGAAGAGGAGTATTGCGACCGGGACCAGCCCCAGAGTATTGAACGCGACGGCACCGAGGTATGCTGGTAAATTGCCTTCAGGAGGCGATTTGTCGCCTTTCTTTCCATCTATCGATATCTTCCCTATTGTGCGGTAGGCCCTCGTCAAAAAGAACAGCATCACGATGAATGGGATGGCCAGAACCGCGAAGGTTATCGAGTAATTCCCTGCCGTGAGCAACATTACCGCGAACAAGATGATTGGTCCCACCACTGCCCCGATTTGGTCGAGGAACTCGTGGATCCCGAACGCCTTCCCAGTCCCGACTCCATCGCTGGCGACAGACAGTATGACGTCCCTTGCAGGCGAACGGAGGGCCTTCCCCAGCCTCTCGGCCAGGATGAAAATCGCGACCATCTGCCAGCCGTTCGCAAACGCCATCAAGGGGATCGCGATAATCAGACCATAGCCCAGAAAAGTGAACGTCCAATAGGCGTGCGTTCTGTCGGCGAAAATCCCGCTCAAAAGTCTTATTCCGTAACCAAGGAATTCTCCAAGCCCGGTCACGAGGCCGACGACCGCAGCAGAGGCGCCCAAGAAATTCATGTAATCTGGAGTGAGGCCCCTTGCCCCTTCGTAGACTATGTCCCCGAGAAGGCTGACGATGCCAAACGCGAGAATCGCCTTGTAGGCTGTCTTGGCTTTTGGTTGCATCAATCTGCACCGACGAATATTGGTCTCTTCGAGAGGCTGCGTGGCAAGGGCAGCGGCTTGAATGGGAGACCCTGGGTTTTCGCCGATATTTCAGAGCAAATCTCCTTCACCGTGAGGTGAGCGAGCTCCTTCCTCCCCCTCACCCTGACCGGGAGATTCTTCTGGTCCAGCTCCTTGTCGCCTACGACGATTATCATCGGCACCCACTCACGCTCGGCCTCTCTCACCTTCTTCTGCACGGTCTCGCTGCGGTCGTCCACGTCCACCCTCACGCAGGATTTTTCCAGCTCGTCGGCGACCTGCTCACAGAATTTCACGTGCCTGTCGGCGAGAGCTACCAGCCTGACCTGAGTCGGCGCAAGCCAGGGGGGGAGGCTGGGTGACTTTCCGTGCTTCTGCTCGCTGTAGGCCTTTTCGAGCAGTGCATAGATCACCCTTTCCAAGCTTCCGGACGGCGAGCAGTGCAGTATCAGCGGAAGGCTCTTCTCGTTGTTTTCGTTGACGTATGAAATCCCGTACCTCTTCGCGTTCTCGTGGTCCATCTGGACGGTCGAGAGCGCGGAGGCCTTGCCGACGTTGTCCACGAAGTTGAACTCGAATTTCGGGTCGAAGTAGGCGAAGCGGCGATCCCATATCTCAAGCAGCACGGGGCGGTTGACTAGTTTCGCCAGCGATATCACGAAATCCCTGTTCTTTTCCCAGAAGTCCTGCGTCATCCTTATCCCTGTCTCATAGTCTTCCAGGGCGAAGCCAATGTCCTTCAGGCACCTGATGCTGAGCTTGAACTGATCCATGAATTCCTGCTTTGCCTGATCCTCGTTCCCGCATATCGTGTGCATGTCGGGCATCGTGAACGAGCGCAGCCTCCTCAGCCCCGAAAGCTCGCCGGCCTTCTCAAGCCTGAAGGAGTAGCGAGTGAGCTCGTACATCTTCAACGGGAGGTCGCGGTATGAAATATTGCTGCTCGCGGCCATCAGGAACTGCCCGAAGCATGCGGAGAATCTAAGGAACAGCTTTTTCTTCGTCGACTTCACCGTGTATTGCCTGGCCGGGAACCTCTCCAGGTAGTCCTTGAGGGCGGGATGCTCGTAGTCGTACATTATCGGGGTCTCGATCTCCATCGCCCCGTATTCCTTCACCCTGCTGCTCATCCAGTCCTCGAGCAGGCTCTTGACCAGTCTCCCCTTCGGATAGAACCGGAAGTTGCCGGAGTCGCTGCCCGGCTCGTAGTCAAGGAGTTCCAGGCGGCGCATGAGCTGGACGTGGGGCGGCTCCTCGCGCGCCTCCCTTTGTTTTGAGATCTCGTGAATCGCGAAAAGTTTCAGGTTCTCGCTTTGGGAAAAGTTGTAGCCCGACATTTTGCCGTCCTTCAGGGAGATTTCGTGGAGCTTGCCGTCGGGCTCGAGAACTTGCCATGTGGACTTGACCTTCTCCTCCTGCTTGAGCGCCTCCGACAATTCCTCGGCCTGCTTGGCGACGTTGATCTGGCGGGAGAGCTCGCTGAGGGGGTGGCCCTTGCAGCTGACCTTGAAGGACTTGTACCATCCGAAAGGCAGGCGGTGGGCTTCCATGCCCAGCTTCTCCAGTTCGTCGCGGACGCCGTCCAGTATCCTGACGGCCGATCTCGGCGGCGCGAGAGAAGGGCTTAGGTGGGCGTACGGGTATACGGCGACGCGCTCTGCCTTCACCTGCTTGGCGACGTCTGCTACCTCCTTCGCGGCGATCTTCGCGGCGGCGGCGATGTCTTTCTCATCATCCTCTTCCACTGCCGTGAAAGCCACGAGCACCTCTTCGAAGCGGGCGGACCTTTTCTTCTGCGGCACTTTTTCTGCAGCCGGCGTCGACTGCTTGACCTCGTACTCGAGGAAATCCGAATGGACTAGCAACAACCTCAAGTTTTCACCTCTGAAGAATCGATTTTCTTGCTTTAACGATTACTGTTTAAGACAAACATCGACGAGTATTAACCATGCGAAGGTTCTGCTACAGGTGCGGTGCTCTCGAGGCGGATGCCGGGCCACTGATAAACGGGCTTTGCCAGAAGTGCTTCGCGGAAGGGGTCGAGCTGCTCAAGGCGCCAAGCAAGGTCAGGGTGGTGCTCTGCAAGAACTGCGAGGCATATGCATTCAAGGGAATCTGGGGTTTCTACGAGGAGGGCTCATCTCTGGATGATCTCGTGAAAGACCTGACTTTGCAATCGCTGCAAGTCGTCCAGATATCTGCAGGCGGGAAAAGCTACGTCCCGGCGCTCCTCGCCCCGGGGATGGAGATCGAGGTAAGGCCCAAGCTGGATTCCGGCAGCGTCGAGGTTCTTGCGCGCGGCAAGATCCACGAACTTCAGAAATGGCCGATGAAGGAAACTGTCTCTATCAAGCTTGTCATCGACTACAGAAAATGCGACGTGTGCGCCCTGAAGAGGGGTAGTTACTACGAGGCGATTTTCCAGCTGAGGGGCGAAGTCGGGAGTGGCGAATACAAAAAGGCAAGGGAAGAACTTGAGGGACTCGCCGAAGAAGAATCCAGGGTCGATCCAAAGTCTTTCATCACTTATTTCAAGATGGTCAGGGGCGGGGTCGATTACTACATCAGCTCGCTCGCGCTCGGGAGAAAGATGTCTGCCTTGCTCAAGAAGCGGGGGGTCAGGGCCAGGGAAAGCTCGAAGCTGGTCGGGCAGACGAGGGACGGGAAGAGGAAGTACCGCGTTACGATACTGACGCGGCTTCCGCAAGGCTGAAGGCGAATAAATGATATCGAAAGAGAAGATAGAGGCGAAAAATCCGGATGGGAAACGCTGGAAGAAAATCACGGCGATTTTCGACACGGACTCGGTGCAGGGTTTCGTTAGCAGAAAACTTTTGGACGAACTCGGCGTCGGCCACGATGTGCTGACGGAAACTGTGACGCTCCACGTGAAGGTGCTCGGGGACGAGTATTCATGGAAATTCAGGGTCAATGACGGTTCGCGGCAAAAAAACTATACGGACTTGGTCATTGGAGAGGAGTTCATGCGGCTTCAGGGGGTTCTGGTAAAAGAAACGTCGAAGGGCAAGAGGATAGAGTACGCGCCTGGCTATCCCCAAAGCCCGGTTATTTGAGGCGCGCGAAATCGGGATTTTTAAATGTTGCCACGATAGCATAAAAGGGTTGAAATGGTCGAAATGAACGGATCGAAGGCATTATTCGAGGCGCTGAATGCAGAGGGCGTCAAGCATATCTTCGGGATACCTGGCGGCTCCGTTATCCCAATTTACGACGCACTCTTTGACGAGAAGAAAATCGTCCACATCCTGACGAGACATGAGCAGGGCGCGGCACACGCTGCTGATGGTTACGCGCGCGCTTCGGGAAAGCCCGGCGTCTGCCTCACAACTTCTGGGCCGGGCGCGACAAACCTGACGACCGGGATTCTCAACGCATACATGGACAACTCGCCCGTCGTGGCGATTTCAGGTCAGGTCACTTCTTCCGCGATAGGGACGGACGCGTTCCAAGAGGCGGACATGCTTAGCTTGATGCTTCCGATAACGAAGCACAATTTCATCATTCATAAGGTGAAGGATTTGCCTGCGATAGTGAAAACGGCGTTCGATGTGGCGACGGCCGGGCGGCCCGGACCTGTGCACATAGACATCCCAAAGAACACGCAGAATGAAAAAGCGGACTTGAAAATTCCCGCGACCGTGAAGCACGAAAAAGTATTAAAGATGCAGCCAACGCCAGGCGAGATAGGCCGCGCGATCGAGATGCTCGCTCACGCGAGGCAGCCTGTGATTTACGCTGGCGGCGGCGTCGTGTGGTCGAACGCTTCCCCGGAACTTGTCGCTCTGGCCGAGATGGTGCAGACCCCTGTCGTGACCTCGCTTCTCGGGAAAGGGGTGATCCCGGAAGACCACCCGCTCGCTCTCGGGATGCTCGGGATGCACGGGAGGATGGTCGCCAACCTCGCCGTGACGGAGTGCGATCTCCTCTTTGCCGTCGGGGTAAGATTCAGCGACCGCGCAACCGGAGACATCAGACACTTCGCCCCGAAGGCAAAAATAATCCACATCGACATCGACCCTGTGGAAATTGGCAAGACAATCCGCGTCGACCACCAGATCGTGGCTGACGCGAAGCTCGCGCTCAAAGGGATAATCGCCGGGTTGAAGTCCCACGTCCAGAGGGGACGGACAAGCGAGTGGGTGAAAAGGGCGGAAAAGCTGCGCAAGGAACTTGCTCCGCGCACAGACTACGATGAGGTTCCGACGAAGCCCCAGAGGGCGATCAAGGAGATAATGAGCGTTCTGAGCGGCGACGCGATAATCACGACTGAAGTGGGGCAGTGCCAGATGTGGGCGGCGCACTTCTGTGAGATCAAGAACCCGCGCCACTTCATAAGCTCAGGAGGGCTGGGCACCATGGGCTTCGGGTTCCCGGCGGCGATGGGTGCGAAGGTCGCGTGCCCGAAGAATCCTGTCATAAACATCGCTGGCGACGGGAGCTTCCTGATGAACTCGCAGGAGCTTGCCACAGTCGTCGAGAACGAGATTAACGTCGTTTCATGCATACTTAACAACCGCTACCTGGGGATGGTCAAACAATGGCAGGACCTTTTCTACCAGAAGAGGAGGTCGGGTGTGGGCCTTGGCAAGGTCCCGGATTTCGTTAAGCTCGCCGAGGCTTACGGCGCCTGGGGCGGGCGGGCTTCGAAACCCAGCGAGATAGCGCCGAAGCTGAAAGAGGCGCTAGCGTCCGGAAAGCCCGCTGTGCTCGACATCCCGATCGACCCGGACGAGAATGTGCTGCCGATGGTCCCCGCGGGAGGAAGGCTTGACGAGCCGATACTGACGTAGGTGATGATGTGAAGAACAGGATTTTCTCAATACTTTGTCAAAACATCCCTGGCGTGATGATGAGGATAACCCGCGACTTCACCCGCAGACAAATCAACCTGGACTCGATAACGGTCGGCGTCGAGCCGTCAGGCCTCGCTCGGATAATCCTGATGTTCAGGGCCGACGATCACATGGCAGAGTTCATGCAGAAGGTGCTCACGCGCTTGGAGCCGATAATAAAAGTCGACGTGATAGACCCGGAGGAAGGTGTGGTCAGGGTTGTCGCCCTGATCAAGACGAAGAAGCTGGCTGGAGACGAGCACTGGAAGGTCGTGGAGAAAATCGAGCGGGCTGGCGGGAAGATAGTCGACTCCAGCGGCGGAGCCATCCTGGCTGAATTGAGCGGTGACAACGAGGAAGTCGAGAATATCATTAACGCGCTTGGCCGTGAAATCGTGACTGAAGTCGCGAGGTCCGGGCGGGTCTACATATCGAAGAAAATCGGGTAGTTTCTGAACGGGTGTGTGATTGGCAATCGAAGTGATCTCCTTCGACGCGGACGGCACTCTTGTCGACACTAATTTCACTGACACCGTCTGGTTCGAGGGGATTCCAAAGCTCTATGCTGAGAGATGGGGCGTGCCGTTTGAAAAGTCTCTCAAAATCGTCAAGCGTGAATATGAGAGGATAGGGCCGGAAAGAATCGAGTGGTACGATTTGGATTACTGGATAAAGAAATTCTCGCTCAGCGGGAAGACGAAACTTCTCGAAGGATACAGCGATAGGGCCAGGCTTTACCCGGAGGTCAGGAGTGTTACGAAAAAACTTTTCAAGGAATATAACATAGTTATCGCTTCGGCATCCTCGAAGGTGTTTCTAGATTTGGAAATGAGGAAGACTGGAATTCGGAAATATTTCACAAGGGTTTTTTCATCGATATCAGATTTCGGGACGATTGGCAAGAGCACGGACTTTTTCAGGCATGTTTGCGAGGAGATGAAAATCCAGCCGTCGGAGTTGCTTCACGTCGGCGACAGGAGAGACCACGATTTCACGATTCCACGCAAGCTAGGGATAAGGGCGGTTCTGCTAGATCGCGAGGGAAAAATGTCTGGAAAGTGGGTCATTCACGACTTGAAAGGGATTTACAAATTCCTGTAGACTTCAAAAGAGGATGCCTGTGCGTTTGAGCGTGTGGATAATCACAACTATGTAAAATGCCGTGATTAAGCTGATATGAAACCACCTGTTGAAATGTGGCGGATATACTTTCTTCGCATTTTCAGGAATCAAATTAAATCTGTACAGCCAACCTGTGGCCACCAATATTGCTACGATTATGTAAAGCGCCAGCCCCTCCCCAGTCCTCGGAGCGGTTTCTCCGGCATAGTGAAGAGAGATGAACAGAAAAGAGATGAGGCTACCAAAAATGTGGATGTTGAGAAGCACTTTGAGTTTCTCCGGGCGGCGGCGTTTCAGGAGGGAATATATCGGAGTATAGATGGCTATGAAAAATGTGCCGACCAAAGTTAGAATGTGGTCAAAATCAAGCGCACCTACTGGAAAATGCACATCGATGTAGCCGAGACGTGTCGGAACGGTCAAAATTATTGTCAAAACAATAAGCCTGTGGCTGCCCAAAATATCTTATCTTTCCTCATAAAAAAAAGGACAGCCGTATAAATATCTTTGCTGTGCCAAACCCCGCTAATCGTACCTGACTTCAAATCCCGAGAACTCTCCCTTGTAGCCCTCCGGCTTCACCTCGACGTGCTTGACGTTGGCGCTCGGCGGCCCCTTCCGGCAGAACTCGACCATCCTGTCCACGTCCTTTCGCTCCCCCTCGAAAACCGCCTCGACCCTCCCGTCGCGAAGGTTCCTCACCCAGCCGCTAACCCCGACTCTCTTGGCCATCTCCTGCGTGTGGTAGCGGAAAAAGACCCCTTGGACGGTGCCGCCTATGTAAACGTGGACTCTTGCTTTCATCAGTATATATAAACTCGAAATATTAAAAACGTGAATTTAACAAAATGTAAACTTTAAAAAGTAAGCGAACTTAGGATTTAGGGTGACAAATTGCCTGAAAAGAAACCTTTGCTGGCGAACCCGGCTCCACTGGGGCTTCTGGGTTTCGGGATGACCACGGTTTTGCTAAGCCTGGTCAATGCCGGGATAATTTCCGCGCAGGGTGTTGGGATGGTGCTCGCAATGGCGATTTTCTACGGGGGCATTGCGCAGCTTTTCGTCGGCTGGCTCGAGTACAAGAGGGGGAGCACTTTTGGCACGGTCGCGTTCTTCTCTTATGGGTCGTTCTGGCTGTCATTGGCTATGATTTACATAATTCCTGATCTCGCGTTGGTTGGCCCGGTTGACTTGGTCTCGAGAGGAACGTATCTGATAATGTGGGGCATCTTCTCGATATTCATGTTCCTATGCACGCTGAAACTCAACCGCGGGTTGCAGGTCGTCTTCTCGACGCTCGTTGCGCTGTTCTTCATCGTGGGTATCGGCGAAATAATGAACAACGCGACGATAATCGCAATCGGCGGTTTCGAGGGTATTTTCGTCGGGGGCGCAGCGATGTATGTGGCGGCCGCGGAAATCCTCAACGAGATGTACGAAAGGAAAGTCCTGCCTCTTTGAGATTCACCGCGAAACGAACCTGTTCCCTTCGATATAGAACCTGAGCTTTCTCTTCAAGTCCTTGCTGACGCCTATCCTGTTCGAGCGCGATGTCTTGAAATCGGCGGGCCCAGCGGCCAGGATTGTGAGGTGGCCGGGTTTCGTCATGTCTATCTTGTGGTGGTCATAGGTTATCCCCATCGCTTTTGAAAGCCTCCCCGGTCCGGAAGTCAGGAGTTTCTCATCCTCGAACCCTCTCCTAAATTTCATCAGCTCGATCCCTTCCAATGGCTCGAGTGCGCGCAACAGCACCGCCCCCGGCACCTCCTCGCGGTCGGCCGTTACGTTGAACATCCAGGAGTTATGCACCATGTACACGAATGCGTGCCCGCCTCGCCACCACATCAGCTCGTTCAGCTTCGTCCTCCTCTTGGAAGCCCTCGAAGCGGGGTCTCCCTTGCCGAAGTAGGCCTCGGTCTCGACAATCCTACCGCTCGTCAGGCCATCCGCGCATCGGTGGACCAGGACTTTCCCAAGAAGGTCCTTCGCGACAACTGCCGGGTCGCGCTGGTAGAAACTACGCGGGAGGGGCTTCATTTTCGTCACATGGAATTGAAAAAGAAAGTTAAAAAGAGCATCGAACGAATAGAATTGGAGGTAACGATGAAACTAGACCCGGCCGTTAGAGAGAAGTATCCGGAGTTCTTGGTCGGATATTTGACCGTCAGCGGCCTCACGATAGAGCAGACGGTCGACGGGCTTGAGGAAAGGAAGAGGGAAGTCTTCCAAGAATTGAAATCCAAATATTCGGAGAAGCAGACGACGGAGATCCCTGAAATCGGGGTATACAGGAAATTCTCGAAATTGATGGGCGCCGACCCGTCGAGCTACCGCCCGATAACCGAATACCTGCTCAGGCGCGCGCTAGACGACAGGTTTCCGAACATAAACAACGTGGTGGACTCTTGCCTTCTGGCGTCTGTCGAGCACTTCGTTTCCGGCGGCGTATACGACGTGCTCAAGCTGAAAGGGGACACGAGGACGACCCTTGCAAAGGTCGGCGAAAACCAGTTCGAACTGATAGACGGGAGAAAGATCGCCCCGAAGCCGGACGAAATCGTCCTCCGCGACGACCAGAAAGTCCTTTCGGCGTACACCCTTGGGGACGCGAAAATCGCCAAAGTCAACATCGGGACATCGACCGCACTTGTGGTGCTCTGGAACGCTCCGGGCATCCAAAGGGACAGGATGGAAGCAGCGACGAAATCAGTTGGGACATACCTTAGGAAGTTCTGCGGCGGCCATGTAGACCAGAGCGAGATACTGTAGTCCGAAAATCAGACGTGCCGTCCGGGAAAATGAAACGTTATACTTAATTTCACGAATTTTCAGAATAATCGGTAATCATGTCTGGAAAGAAAGAAGGAAGGGCCACGCTATTCAGTTCCAAAAACGGCTGGTTCAGGGGCGAGGATATGTTCGCAGAGTTTACGGACCCGTTGTTCACTCTCACGCTGCAGAAAGACGGCGCGGCTTTGAAGACGAGGAAGAGCGTGAAAAAAATCAGGGGCGACCCGTTGGCGATATTTGAAGATTTTCTAAAGAAGGGGTACTTTGCGGTCGGGTATTTCGGCTATGAATTCTTTGAAAAGACAGGGGGCGATTTCGGGCAGGAACATCGCAAGAACGGCGTTGAAATGCCGCCTGCCTGCTTCATGTTCTTCGAAGCGCCTGACGCGCGAGGAAAGATCTGTGGACTGGCTAGTGGGCGCGGCTCAAAAAGTTCTGGCTCGGCGCCGAGACCGAACATGGAAAAATCCGAGTTCCTGATGATGGTAAAGGCCGTCCGAAAGTACATCGAGCTGGGCGACGTTTACCAGGTCAACCTTTCTCAACGCTTTGACTTGCCATTCAGCATGGAGCCACAAGAGTTGCTCTCCAGACTTTACGAAGAACAGCCCGTGCCTTTCGCGTGCTCGCTCGACTTTGGCGAGTTCAGCGTCGTCAGCGGATCGATGGAGCTCTTCCTGCGAAAGAAAGGAGACAGGGTCGTGACCCGGCCGATAAAGGGGACGCGGCCCCGCGGACGCGGCAACAAAAAGGATTTGTTAGGGAGCGAGAAAGAGCGTGCGGAGAATCTAATGATAGTCGATCTGATGAGGAACGACCTCGGGCGGGTCTGCGATTTCGGGAGCGTCAGGGTCAACCGGCTTTTCGAGATCGAGCCATACTCCACCCTTTACCAGATGGTCTCGGAGGTCGAGGGGAGACTGAGGGAAGGGGTCGGGGTCGCTGAGATAATAAAAGCCACTTTTCCCCCCGGCTCCGTCACTGGCGCGCCGAAGAGAAGGGCGATGGAGATAATCAATGAGCTGGAGCCGCACCTGCGCGGGCCTTACTGCGGTGTGATCGGGTTTTTCGAGCCCGGTGGCGACTTCACTCTCAGCGTCGCCATACGCGTGCTTGCGGCATCGGGGAATATCGGCCATCTTTGGGTCGGGGGCGGCATAACTTGGGGCTCCGTGCCCGAGCTGGAATACGATGAGACGCTCGTGAAAGCGCGGGCGATGATGAGCGCGTTGGCTTGAGGTGGAAATGTGAGCGAATTCATTTTCCTGGATGGGGAACTCCTGAAGTACGGGGCACCGATGAGATCCTTGCTTTACGGGGAGGGCGTGTTCGAGACTTTCAGGTGGATGAACTCCCCCCCGGAATACCTGGAAGCGCATCTCGACAGGATGAAGCGCGGCGCGGACTTCCTGAAAATCCCGTTCCCTGGCCGTGAAAAATTGACCGAGGATCTCGAGACTGCTATCGAATCATCGGGGCTGGACGACGCTTACGTGAAAGTGTGCCTCTTGTCGTCGGGCCCGAAGAAATTCTACGACATGCCGGCTTCCGCACAGGTGATGGTGCTGATCAGGGCTTACGAGCCGCAGGCGGGAAGCCTCACTGCCAACGTCGCTCCTTTCAGCAGGAACTCTTCTTCACCGCTCGTTAGGATAAAATCCATAAACTATCTGGAAAACGTGATTGCCAGAAGGGAAGCCAAGAGTCTGGGCTTTGACGAGACGATTTTCCTGAACGAGAATGGCGAGGTGGCGGAGGGTTCTTCCACTAACATATTCTGGATAAAGGGCGGGAAGCTCATGACCCCCGCGGTGGAGTGCGGACTGTTGCCGGGGATTGCTCGGATGGTGCTTCTGTCTTCGGCGAAGGAACTCGGGTTTGAGGCGGTCGAGGGGAGATTTGGACTGGATCATGTCGCTTCCTCGCAGGGTGCGTTCCTGACGAACTCGCTTGTCGGAGTGGCCGCGCTCACTGACTTGGAGGGGAAAAGGATCTCACAAAACGTCGAGACTTTCAAAAATATCCGCCGGGCCGTGTTCAATAAATTTGGATGGGTTTGATTTCCTAGCCTCTGCAAGACCTTACTTCTTACCCTTTAGCTTGAGTATCGCTTCTGCTATGTCGCCGTTTGTCTCCCTCAAAGCCTGCGATGCCGTTGCCCCGTCCACGCCGGTCTGCTCCATTATCAGTTTAAGGTCTTCCTCGCTCGGAGAAAACTCGGGCTTCCTCTCGATTTCCCGCCCGACGACCTGGTAGCTTCGCTGCCCGCCCATCTCGGTGATGGTCACCTGGGCGTCGGCGATCACTATCTCGCGGTCCTCCATCTTTATCACGACTTCCTTGACGCCTGCGATGTCCTGAGTCTTTATCCCCATCTGGCGCATCGCCCGCTCCATCTGCCTGCGGTCCATCTTGAACATCCTACCACCAAACCTTCTGTTTCAACTCATTAAAAACATCCGCCAGGCGCATCTCCCTTGCCTGGGAATCGAGATAAACGAGGTCGAGCTTCCCCTCCTGCCTGATCATTATCGTCGCCGCGTCCTGGAAATCATTCACCCTGCCCATCCTCAGCTTCTGGATGACCAAATCCTCTGGCGAAGCGAGCCAGACATCCGTGGCGAAAAATCGGGCCTTTCTCCTGCGCTCAATCGCAATGAAATCGTGGCTGTCTTCCGCCGCCCGGAAGTCCGCGCGGTAACCATCGTCTTTCGCCTCCAGCATGAAGTTGCCCGAGCCGGCCGTGTGGAGGCTCCCGACCAGGATGAAGCCAGATTTTCTCGCCTTCGTGACGAGTTTCTTGAAGGCCTTCTTTTCCCCGAAAACAATGAAATCGATGTACCTTGTGGAGCGAGGCATCCCGTAGTAGCCGGAGGCGAGTGCGCCGACGATGACGAAAGTTATCTTCTCCTTCTTCAGGAACCGGACCGTCTTCTTCAGGACTTCTCTGTAAACCATTCCTCTATCTCCCACATCCGCCTTATCGCCCTCTTCCTGCTGGACTCTCTGGTAGTGGAAAGGTAAAGTTCCAGCATCACGTCGGAGAGCTCGGCGACCATCGCGGCCGTCTTCGCACCGCTCTTGTTTCGAAGGGGTTCGACGAGGACTTTCAGGTCCTTGACGTCAAGGCCCGAGACCCCGGTCTTCCCGCCGACATCAATCCTCTTCTCGCGGAACTTCACCCTGGCCCCTCCTGACCCTTATAGCTTGGCCCCTCTTGAACGCCAGCATCTCCTCGCCAGACAGGATAGCTTTCCCGCTCGCGAGCAGGTTGTCATTCCCGTCGACGACAAGCACCTCCTCGGACGGCCTGATCTCCCTGTCGGCGGAGATAACGTGTTTCGCGAAGACCGTTTTTCCCTGAGCGACAAACGGCGCCGCGTCCTCGTTCATGACAACCCTCAGGCGCGGGGGCTTCAGGGCCTTGTGCAGGATCTCGGCGCCTTTCCTGTTCGGGACTATGAAGCCGTCCGATGCCCTGACGGTACAGATAATTTCTTTCCTCAGCCAGACCTGCCTTATCCTGCCCCTTGTCTTCCTGACCTTGACCCCCTTTGGGAAAAGCTTGGCGCCGACGCCTTTCTCGAAGAGGTAGTCTGCAACTGCCCTCAGCCTGAGCAGGTCCTTTGGTGAAGGTTCCGTCAACATCCTGAACCAATCGACTTCCAGACAAAAAACTCTGTTGTTGCGGGATTTTTCGTGGTCGCGGCGCGCGAGAATGTTTTTCTAGTTGGGAATGACACTCCCAACTACTAAAATGCCCTCATCCGGCCCGAGCAGGCCCGACCTTCGCATCTATCACGACGTGGTTCACGCCCGGGGAATACCGCTTCACCACCCGCTTCCCCACTATCTCCACCTTGCGTCCGGCCGCCGCCTGAAAAACCCTGTCGACTGGCCTTTCGAACCCGACCTTGCATGGAGTGGTCTCGTGGTAGTGGATGAATCCCCCTTCACTCTTCAGCACGTCGAACGCGAGCGGCAAGTAAATCTGGGTCACGTGTATCAGCCCCATCACGACCCTGTCGGCGCCCCCCCGCGGCGCCACTTCCGCGCAATCGCCCGGCATCGGGACAATCAAGTGGCCCAGGTGGTTGATGCGGATGTTGTCACAAAGGTAATTGTATGCCTCTGGGTTTATTTCGATTGAATGGACTCTTGCGGGCCTTGCGTGCTTCGCTATCGGGACGCTGAACTGCCCGACACCGGCAAACATGTCAACGACCGTTTCCCCGTCCCTGACAAGATTCGGAATCCTCTGGCGCTCGTGAACGTTCCCTATCGAGAACATGACCTTCGAGACGTCAAGCCTGAATGTGCAGCCATTCTCCTTGTGGGTCGTCTCGGTCGACGGGTTCCCGGCAATCACTCTTATCGGCGGCCTGCGGCTCCTCCCGCCTATGGGGCCCTCCCTCAATGCAACAGTCTCCACGCCATTTATCTTCAGCAGGCTCGAGGCGATCACGTCAGATTTTTGAAGCAGACTTTCCGGCAGGTTGACTAGGGCGACGTGGCCGACCCTTTCAAAACCGCGCGGCAGGACATCCATCTCTTCCTCTGAAAGGACTCCACGCAGGACATCCTGGAG
>DYTO01000006.1 GCA_020725895.1 Candidatus Hadarchaeum sp.
AATTATTTTTGTCCCAAAGCCTTACACCCATCAGTCTTAATATCAGTAGAGATCCTTTTTGTAGGGGGTCATGATGAATTTTACGTTAGAGGAGGAAGTAAAATCATGTCTTGAGCAGGCCCTTTGGTCGGTTGGGAAAGAGACAAAAATCAAACCCTGGATAGATGTACGACAGCGTTTTCGAGAAGAAGCCCGTAAGTTGATTGAAAGGATTCTCCCAAAGGACAAAGGTTTTAGGGTACCTGCCAGCCGTGAATGGCGCGGGGAACCGCTCGATGTTCATTTCTTTAACGATGAAGAGTTGCATGTGATACAATTGGCTTGGTCAAAGACCTCAAGAGGGATATCTCAGGATGTTGTAATCGGATTTTGGCGCAAACTGGAGAAATTCCAAAGTTTTGAAAATCGGGCGCGTAAAAGACGTATTTTCGCGTATTTGTGTGCAAATAAGAGATTATCGGATCCAGCGTACGCCAAGTACAAAAGTTTAGAAAACGCAGGGAAAGCGTCTGTACATTTAGTAAAACCCCAACAATCTGCAGTTTAAAAAGTTTGAAGCGGGTGAGTTTCAATCTCTCGGTTTGTATTTGCTTTGGGCTACATTCTCATTCATAACGAAAAAGTACCCAAGTATCGCGCGTGTTAACCGACATGGCTTCCGCTAGGACATTATGGCCAAGGGAGTATCTCAAAATAGTCCTGTGGTGCGGCCGGCGGGATTCGGACCCGCGTCACGAGCTTGGGAAGCTCGGGTCTTACCAGGCTGGACCACGGCCGCACGGAGAAAGTTAGATTTCAAAAACTAAAGCCTTTCGCGAGCCACTTCCGTCAGCTCAGTTTTGGTCAAGAGGCCCACAAGCTCCCCCTCAAGGTTGAGGACGGGTAAGCCGGAGTACCTCTTGTCGAACATGAGCTTCGCAGCTTCCGAAAGCTTCGTGTCAGTTTTGACCGTGGCCGGCGATTGCGTCATGACATCGCCAACCAGAAGGTTCCTTATCCTCTCGCTCTTGTACTTGTCGGGGACGACCTCCTGGAAGGCGGCGAGCTTCATCGCCACGTCCCTGATAGTCAGCACCCCGACGAGTTCCTTTTCCTCAACGACTGGAAGGACAAGCAGATCCTCTTCGAGCATGATTTTCCTCGCGTGGATGACCCGGTCGTTCGATGACACAGTGAGCGGGCTCGACCTCATCACCTGCCCGACGTAAACGTCATCGTAGTCCGAGCAGACCTTCGCGAAATCGAGCTTTGTCACGATCCCGAGCGCGCTGTTCCCGTCAACGACAGGCAACCCGCTGACATCCCTCTCCAGCATGAGCTCCGCGGCCCTCTTTGCCGTGACCTCGGGCTCGACGGTAACAGGATTCTGCGTCATGATGTTCGAGACATGGAGGCTTCCCGGGGAGATGCGGTATGTGTGGGTGGATCCAAGCTCCCTCGCCATGTCCTTCTCCGTGATCACGCCGACGATTTTCTTGTTTTCAAGGACGAGCAGCCTCGAGACCTCGTTGCGCTGCATCAACTTGATCGCCTCCGCAAGCGAATCGCACTTGTCGATGGTGATTATCGGAGAACTCATGATCTGCCTGACTCTCATTCGATCCCCAACCTGCTTATCCCCTTCACGATGTCTGTCTTCGTCAGTATCCCTACAAGGGATTTCTTGTCCATCACCGGCAAACCGCTTATCCCCTTTTCTATCATTATATCGGCAGCAATTGAGACGTCATCGTAGGCGTCGATTGTCGTGGGGTCCCGGGTCATCACATCCTCGGCAGTCAAAAGCGCCACATGCTTGATGTACCTCGCCCTGGGCCGCCCCCCGCGCTCGAGTTTCCGAGTGTACCTGACTTCTCGCACATTGGGTCCAATTGCCGGTTTTTCTATTTGCGCGAACCCGATGTCGCTTTCAGTGATTATCCCGATCGGAGTGTCCCCCCTGGCCACGACCACACGGGCAACATTTTTCTCGTGCATTATTTCCAGTACTCTTGAGATAGAATGCCTTAAATTGACGGTCACGGGATTTGGCGTCATCAGGTTTGCGACCTTTATCTTCTCTTTCAGGCTCTTCGCGAAAAACTTCAACATGTCTGTTTTCGTGACCATCCCCAGCAGCTTGCTGTTTTCACTGACGAGGAGGCTGCTTATGTCCTGCCTGAGCATGATGTCGGCGATCTTGTTCAAGTCGGTGTGCGGCGACACGGATATCACTCCCTTGTGCATGATCCGTGATATCTGTATCTGGTCGATGGGCCTCCGCCTCCAGCTCGCGGTCCCTTCGCTGAGGCTCCCCGCGATGTCGCACATGGAAAGCATCCCGACGGGCTCTCCCTTTTCGATCACCACAAGCCTGTTGATCTTGTGTCTCAGCATCAGGTTCTTTGCGTGGGAAACAGGTTCAACGGGCCTTACCGCGATTACCGGCGAACTCATGATCTCTTCTGCTTTCAAACCAACAACCTCAGCAAATCGTGTTCTGTTATTATCCCGACCAGGGAGTTGCCCACGACGACAGCGAGCGCGCCGCACTGCCTCTCTCGCATGATAGCCGCCGCCTCGCCAATGTCCGTCTCGGGCGCGACTTTCAAGACCTCCTTCGTCATGATTTCCTCGACAGGCACGTTGAGAACGTCGTCAATGTTTTGCGATTGCATGTACTCGTAAACTTTGCTGGTCCCGAAGTACTTCAGGATGTCGACGGTTGTCACTATCCCGACAAGGACCCTGCCCAGTACTACCGGGAGCCTCCTGACCCCCGAAGTGACCATCTTCCTCGATACCTCCATGATCGGCGTTTCGGGCCCGGCGGTGACTACATGCCTCACCATGTAATAGTCGACAGAAGTCCCCATTTCCGCCGGAACATACGCGACAAAGTCCCTCTCCGAGATTATCCCCTGCATCTGCTCATCCTTGTCGAGTATTGGAATCCCGCCAAAACCACTTTTGAGAAGGAGTCTAGCCGCATCCCCGATAGACATGTATATGTCGCCGTGCGGGAATTTTTCCATCATTATTATCTTCACAGGCTCGTTCATCGCGGCGTAAAAGTTCCCGTTGAACCGAGTTTTTATTATGTTGTGTTTTTCCCCGCCGCCCAAGAAGTCAACGATATCGCGGGATCTCAGCATTCCCTCCAGTTTCTTTGTCCCGGTCCTGACCACCGGAAGTCGTCTGACGCCGCGCTTGACCATAAGTTGGGTCGCATCATTCACAGGCGCCGTGGGGGTGATAGTTACTATCTGTTTTCTCGCGATGGTCATGATGTCCCCCTCCTCCTTGTGGATCTTTGACTTGAACTCAACAGGCCCCCGGTCGTAAGCGCCGTATACAGGCATTCTTCCTCTCATTTCATCTACCACAGATTTGTTTTATTATGTCTATACGGCTTATCAGTCCAACCAGATTTCCATCATCGACAACTGGAAGCCTTTTCACATCCTTCCTTAGCATGATTTCAATCACGTCCTTCACTTGGGCGTTGGGCGTGGTGGTTATCACCGGGGAGCGCATGACGGTTTTTACCTTTGGAGAAGTTCTTCCCTTCTTCGATTCCTCGGCAGTCCTAACGACGCCCGATTTTATTATGTCAGACCTTGTGAGCATCCCGACGACTTTTTGCGCATGCTTTGACGAGTCATATCTCACGACCGGCAAGCCAGAGTACTTCGAGCTTTCCATCATCTCCCTCGCAACCGTTATCTCGTCGTCCTCGTTGCACGTGACGATTTTTTCGACCATGAACTGGCCAACCGTTGGTTGAGTTTTCATTTCCGACACAACTTTCCTCAAGAGGTCCTCGATCTTTATGATGCCAACGACAGTCCTGTCCGAAGGGCTTTGAACTATCGGGACCTCGTCGAGACTAAGATCGATTATCTGCACAGCCGCCACTGAGATGTCCATGCTTGGCGAGACTATTATCTCCAGGGGGCGCATCACCCCCGCAACGGGAACGTTGGAACGGGTTGAAGTGACTTTCATTATCTCGCGCTGGGTGACCACTCCTTCGAGCCTCCCTCCGTTCACGACAGGGAGTGTTCTGACGTTATACTGTCTCATCAGTGACCTGGCCTTGGTCACCAGATCCCTGGACCCTATGAATGTCGAAAGCGGACGCATAATACTGCTGACGCTCGCGCCGGCGAGTGGATATCTACACGACATTTCGATCTCTACTCTGTCGATGCATCCCTGCAGTTCCCGCAAACCCAGGTCCCGTTCACTTCGTAGAGTTCGGTAGTGACTTCGCCACACGATTCGCAAACGCTTTCTTCAATGTCTTTCTTTGGGATTTCATCGGCTTGTGAAGCCAGTTCCATCAGGTCCGGTGAGATAGCTATAATGTCGCTTGTCGTTATTATCCCGACGAGCTTGCCATGGTCCATGACCGGCAAGCGTCTGATCTTGCTCTTCGCCATTATTTTCAGAGCCTCGGTGATGTCCGTCCCCGACGAAATCGACTTTATTGGCGACGACATTATCTTGCTCACTAGAATCTTGCTTGGCTTCAGGTCGGCGCTCAAGACTTTCATCAGCAGGTCGCGTTCCGTTATTATCCCCACGGGTTTCTTGTCTTTCATAACGACGACACTGCCGACACTGCGATCGGCCATCAGCTTTGCCGCGTTTGCAACCGTTGTGTTAGATCCCACTGTCAGCACTTTCGGCGTCATAGCCTCTTTTATTGATATAACTCTCTTCATCTGCACCAATCGAAAATATAGCGGAGCTATTTAATATCTTCTCCGCAAGTCACATTGATGTCTTTAGACGTAAAATCATGGAAAATCGCGGCTGCCAGGGAGGCGGCCGGGCTCGTGAAGGACGGGATGGTCGTAGGGCTGGGCTCGGGGACGACGATGGTGGAATTGGTGAAAAACTTGTCGAAGAGAAAAATCAAGGGGGTAATTTTCGTGCCAGCGTCGGTCATGATCGAGAAGGCCGCTAAGCGCGTGGGGCTGAAGCTCGGGACTCTCGGAGATCACGATGAGCTTGACTTGACCATCGACGGGGCCGACGAGGTGGACCAGAATTTCAACATGATAAAGGGCCACGGCGGGGCTCACGCCAGGGAGAAGATAATAGCAAAAGCGGCGAGGCGGGTTGTTATCGTCGTTGACAGCACAAAGCTGGTTAGAAAACTCGGCGAGCGGTTCCCAGTCCCAGTCGAAGTGCTGCCATTCTCGGCGAGTTTTATCGAGAACGATCTCATAAGGCTAGGCGGGCATCCGAAACTCAGGAAGGAGGGTGCTAAAAAAACGTATGTCACGGACAATGGGAACTACATTTTGGATGTAAAGTTCCACAGGATACAAAACCCGGCGAAGCTTGAATGCGAGATAAACTGCCTGCCGGGCGTGATTGAAAACGGAATTTTTGTTGGGCTGACGGACGCCGTGATTGTGGGTCATGAGGGCGGCGTAACGACCATCCGTTCAAAACGCGATTTCCTAAAACGCATCTAGCAACGTTTAAGAAACAAAAACAAAATTCTACTAGCCGGGGTAGCCCAGCCTGGTACGGGCACGAGACTCATACCGAAATCTGGTGTGAGTACTGATGCACGAGATGATGTGAGAAATCTCGGGGTCGCGGGTTCAAATCCCGCCCCCGGCACCAATAACTTTCTTAATTTTCAGGAAAATCATCAATGCTTTTCCGGGTGTTTTGCGCCTTTCGATTTCTTGAACTTTATCAGATTTTCGTCCTTCTCCAACTCCGCCATCCGCCGCCTGTACTCGCCCATCACTGCATCGAAGGTCCCGCGAGATATCGTGGCATCCTTGTAGAATTTCGTCTCGGTCTCCTTCATCAGCTTTATCAGCTCTGCCTTTTCCTTGTCGATTGCCTTCAGCTTTCTCCTGTTCTTCATCTTGGAGTTGGCGACAATAACCGAGACTGCGCCAACAGCCAAAATCCCGAGCGCCACCCAAACAGTTTCAGAAATCGTACTCGGATTATAAACAGCTATTTCAAACACATTCACGCTTTCATCGTTCCCAGACTGGTCCGTCGAATAATACTCGACAGTATGGCTGCCAGCTGTTGATATCACGAACGTCGACCCCGTGTTCCATATGCTGTTGTCGACCCTGTATTTCGTCGAAGCGACGCCCGAAGTGTTATCGACGCTCGAAAGCTGTATGATCACGGAGTTCCGATACCCGGCCTCGTCGAGATTCCCGGAGGGGTCGTATGTCGTAGCCGGCGGGGCCTGGTCCAAGGTTATTGTCGTTCTTGAAGTCTGGCTTATGTCGCCTATGTTGTCCCTCACGCACACGTATATGTTTTTCAGGCCGTCCCCGGCCGGCAGCGCGTAAGTTTTTGTCGCCTGGAAGGATTCCCAGTCGCTCCAGCCGGTGCCGTTGTCGGAGAAAGACATTTCCACGGCATTCTGGGCCGAGATCGTCAACTGCACGACGGAAATGTTGGTGTACGTGGCGTTGTTCGCAGCGGCAACACTAGTCACGAGCGGCGGGCTGAGCTTCGATGTGAAGCCCCAAACCGAGGACCAATCACTGTCTGCGGCAAGGCTAGCTGCCCTGACTCGCCAATAATAGGTCGTCCCGTAGGAAAGCTGCTCGGATGTCACTGAGGAGTCCAGAGTTATCTTGGTGAAAACCTTGTTGTTGAAGTTGATGTCTGTGGCGACCTCAAGGGTGTAGTTCTCCGCGCCCGAAACGTCATCCCAGTCGAAAGTCGGCGTCAGGCTGTCCGTTGCCACGCCGTCACCAGGGGAAACTAGAGTCGGCGCGGACGGCACGACAGAAACGGTGACTGTAAGGTCTGTTGTTCTCGACATCGAGTTGTCGATGCCAGTCACCCGGTATGTGAATGTTCCTGGCGTCGCGTTAGAATTTTTAGTGAAAGTGAGGGCGCTCGTGAAATTCGGCCCCCCTTCAGTCACATCGAAGCTCGCGGTGACGCCTGTCGGGGTCGAGTCCACCCAAGCCCCGCTCAACGACACGTTTTCAGTTGTGCCGGAGAGAAGCGACACGGTGATCGTGGAGTCTTGAGAATTGTCCGTCGTCAGGTCGATGTTTTCCGGGGACGCAGAAATGGAAAAGTCGAATTCCTGCGCCGCAGCATGCGTCGTGGAAAAAATGAAAATGAAAAGTAGCGAGAGCCCTGCAAAAAGGCATTTTTTCGATTTCACTTGAGGCACCTCAATTTATCACCGCATTCCATTTTATTCGTTCATCGCGCGCATAAATTTTTACTTTGAGCTTGGTTAATACTTCGGCAGGAACCTCCAGAGGATCAATACTGCGATGAATCCCATGGCCGCGGAAACGAGAAAGGGAGAGGTAGCCCCATACGCGTCTGCCATGGGCCCGGCTATGCCGGGGAATAGGCCCCACCCGATCATCGCTATCGCGTTGAATATCCCCAGAACGTATCCAAGGTCTTTCCCTTCGCCTTCCTTCGATATCGAGCTCAAAACCGCCGGATATGTCGCTCCTTCGGCGACGGCCAGGACGAGGAGGAGAGCGGCTATAGAAAGTGCCCCGTATGCAAAGGCCATCGCGGCCGAAACAAGCGAAGATCCAACTATCCCGACGATTATGACCGAGCGGTGGCCCACCCTGTCTGACAATCCTCCAAGTGGCACGAAAAGGAATGCGCGAACGATCGAAAACAGCGCGATCACCAGCCCGGCCTCGAATTCAGTCATCCCCAGCCCCAGCGTCGCGTAGACGGGGAAGAGCATGTATATTATCGCGATTATCCCGACGTATATCATCGCCGCGAAGCACGGCGGCAAAATTTTAGAAAGGTTAGGCTTTCTTTTGACGTGCTTTGGTTTTGCGCGAGGCATGGTGGCGATCACCAGCGTGGAGACCAATGCAATCACCCCGCTGATTAGGAACGTCATTGTCGGACCAACATCAGTGTATAGAAAACCGCCGATTAGGGGCCCGACCCCTATCCCGAGACCCCACGACGCTCCGAAGGCCCCCATCGCCCGCCCGCGCTCGGCGGTGCTTGAGACATCGGCCGCCGCAGCCTGGGCGTTGACCCATATTGGTGCCTCCGTCGCGCCCTGGACGAACCTGAGCAGTATCAGCCAGAAGATCGCCCCCGCGAAGTAGTATGCGGATATCGCGAGCGACGTCGTCAGGAAGCCGATTGTCACCAGGAGCTTTCTTCCGTAGCGGTCGCCGGCTTTCCCCGCGGGAATCGAGAAAAGGCCGTCGAAGACTATGTATGCGACGCCCATCAGCCCTATCTCGGTGTAGCTAGCGTTCAGGTCCCTTGCGTAGAGCGGGAGCGCGAGCCCGGCCGCGCCCATTGCGGTAGCCATCAGGAACATCCCAAGGAGTAGCCTTCGCATAGCCGAGAGTTGGTGCCCTTCCAAATAAATTTAAGGCATGGGGGCGACGATATCTGGTGAAGTGATGCTGAAAACCCCGATAGTGGTCGTGAACTTGAAGACTTACAAGGAGTCAACTGGGGAGAACGCGCTCAAGCTGTCGATGCTTATCGAAGAGGTCGCTAGGAAGTACAACGCGAACGTTGCCGTTTGCACGCAGCACGCAGATATTTTCCGAGTAGCAAGCGCTGTGGAAATTCCCGTCCTTGCCCAGCATATCGACCCGGTTTCGCCTGGCAAAAACACAGGCTGGGTGACTCCGGATTCCGTGAAGTCTGCCGGAGCGGTTGGTACTCTGATCAATCACGCAGAGCACAAGATCCCGCTGGAGCAGATCAAGAAGACGATCGAGGTCGCGAGGCAGCTCGGCCTTGCAACGATCGCTTGCGCGGCAGACGTGGAGGAGAGCAGGGACATCGCCGCTCTCGGCCCCGACATGATAGCCGTCGAGCCGCCAGAACTCATCGGGAGCAGGATATCAGTTTCGAAGGCGAAGCCGGAAGTCGTGACAGGTTCCGTGAAGGTCATCAAGGACGTAAACCCGAAAGTCGAGGTTCTCTGCGGGGCGGGGATTTCAACGGGTGACGACATAGCGAAGGCGATCGAACTCGGGACGAGGGGCGTTCTTCTTGCTTCCAGGATAGTTCTCGCGAAGGACCAGCGCGCGGCCGTCGAAGACATCGTCAAGGGAATTTAGGAATGCAAAGCATTCACGACAAGCTTTATCTGGCTTGTCAAAAAAATTGGAGATCATTGAGGAGAATTAGTTGCCAGAAAGTGACTCTTCGCGGGACATGATTATGCTGGGCGGAATAGGTGCAATAATACTAATGTTGGCAGTCATCGCGCAAATCGTGGCTGTTTTCATGCTTTGGTTGGCTCCTGCAAGCTACTATTACGCAGGGCCGCACATCGACTTCGGGAGCGGGATAGGCTGGGCGGTGGGGCTGATTCTTCTCTCGCTTGGCGTGTTCGGATTTTGGAAAAGGTACAACGATAGGTTCATGTTCAAAATTGGCGTGCTGGGGATAATCTCGGCTGGCGTGGGTTTGGGCGCGACCGTCGTCATGTGGATTGGGGCCTCTCCTCTTTCAACCCTCGGCTACGTCCCGACTTCCGTGAGCACTATTTTTTCTGGATTTGGATGGAACCTTTTGGACTTGATAGGCATCGCCGGCATCGTGTGGTTCGTGATGAACGGCGTTTTCTCGTGCTCGTGACGGGCATCATCTATTGTGTGATAATACCTTACGGGTATTTGGCGGCCAGGCGCTGATCTTGGCAATAACTATCTTGCTGTCGTACCTTTTCTTCAAAGCGCGTTGACACTTGGAAGATAGGAAAAGGTTTTACAAACTCACGAGTCATGCTTTTTGGGCCGCCGTAGCTCAGCCTGGTTGAGCGGCTGATTTGTAATCAGCAGGTCGAGGGTCCGAATCCCTCCGGCGGCTCCACTTCAAGCAAAATTCATTTCAGGAAAAGCAGGCTCGCACTTGACGTTGAAAGTTTTGCATGCCGATTCGATTTTTGAAACAGTTCTTCTCCACCATCTTGATTTCGCGCGTGCAAGATCAGGCATGCGTTTCGTCAGGCCGGGTTTTTCGAGCTCAAGCATTGGTTTCATTCTCTCAAGCACGCCCTCGCGAAGGTTCAGCTTGTCATAGATTATGCGGCTTTTGCTCCTGTCCGCCATCCTCACGACTTTGATGATGTTCTCCTCAGAATCCGTGATTTCAGGGATGATCGGCCCGAAGAAAATCCAAGTCTCGACCTTCTTAGTCGAGAAATTTTCAAGCACGCTCGCTCTCGCATCGGGTTTCGAGGCCTTGGGCTCCAGCTTCCCTGCGAGGTACTCGTCAGCAGTCGTTATCGTGACGCCGACGTCGAAGCCTGGCGGGTTTATCAGAAAACTGTCGCGAAGGACCAGGTCCGATTTCGTGTGAATGCTCACATCGAAGCCGTTCGCGGAGAGGAGCCCGATGCACCTCAGGGTCAGCTCCAGTTGCTTTTCAAGTGGCTGGTACGGGTCGCTTATCGTGCTGACCCCGACCGTTCCCCTTCTCTTCTTCTTTACCTCCTCCTTCAGGACGTCAACTATGTTATCCTTCGCGCGGACGAGCTTTCCCCACTTCTCTGCCATCTCGGCGTTGCGCATGACCGCCGGAGAGTAGCAGTAGAGGCATCCGTGCTCGCAGCCCACGTAAGGGTTCAGCGTGTACTTCAGTCCCGGGAGTTTGCTCAGGGAGAGGGCAGTCTTGCACTGCACGAAAGAATACTCGGTCATTTGAAGAACTCCGTTATCTTCGTTTGGAAAAATTCGCGCCTTAACATCTCGCTGCCCGTGACCCACTTCTCGAGAGGAATAGTCAACTTCCCCATTGCGCATTCCAGAGCCGCTTGGAAAGTGCCGAACTTTTGGGGCTCCCGCCGCATCATTTCGCGCACGGATTCCCTCACGTTCCAGACCCCGATAGGCAGGATGTATCCGGGGTGGATCTCCCTGAGCACAAGAGCCGAGGCCTGCCGTCTCTCCTTGTTCAGCTGCTCGGCCACGGCGAGCTTGCACGAGAAGTAGCACCCGCCGACTTCAGGGTACGTCGTTCTCCCATAGTAGGGTTCGAAGTCGCCCATCATCGCCGCGCCAGCCGACCACTTGTCGGGATTCCACGCCGTCCCGGGGAACCAGGCCTCTATCCACTCGAAGCTCCAGTTCTGCGGCAGAAGGATCGCCACGTAAATGTTGTCGAGATACTTGAACGAGTAAACGCGGTATTCGTCAATCGTCCCGTGATTTTTCAATGCGTCGACGAGGTCGCCAGCGATTATGGAGTCGACAGCGATTATGCTCCACCTCGTCGGCACAAGACGCCTTCTCTTCTCCGTGCCGAACATCCCGAGGCTGAACGCGCGCTGGATGCGGCTAACCATTACTCCGTCATCGTGGAGCTCAAGGACCGCGTCCGCTGCTTTCAGATGTCTGTCGTAGTACGCCTGTTCTATTTTCCTGTCGACGCTGACGTGCGATGTCTGGAATGATTTCATCGGTGCTGAAGGCCCGAAAGGCTGGATCTCGCTCCCGAGTGTCAGAGTCTTCGAAGGCAAACGCTCTAGATGGACCTCCGAGTCGACGGGTGATTTCCCCATCGCTAGCTCTTGCAGCGAATCGATGAGCCTTCCGCCAGCGCTAGCATCGTGGATGTTCGCCAAAGTCTTCCCCCTTATCAAAGAATAACGATAGTCGACGATGTCCTGGATTCCCTTTCCAAGCCACATCTCAGGCGTGTCTAACACGGTTGTCTCCCCCTTGAAAGGAGGTATCATGGGCCCGATGTAGACCTTTGGATAGCCAACGCGCCCGACGAACACGCCAGGAGGGGCCGACCCCACGATATGCGGAGAATTGATTTTCAGGTTCACGCTTATCAGAGATTGAGCCTTCGCTATCAGGGGGCAGCTGATTTTCCCGCAGAGCATCCGCCCGCCCTTGCAGTGGAGGCAGAGGGAACCAGATGGCGCCCCCGTTACTTTGATGTCGGTGCTCTTTGTGATCTCCCCGAGGGGGCCCGATGGGATGACGTCCCTCAACCACTGGACTGAAGACATTGTTCGACCAATCCAATTCAGTGCGGCATTTCATATATTTCTCCACACCCCGGCGGAAGTATTACGTCAGAAAGCGAATTTTGGGATTCCAAGCCAAGAATTAAAAAGCGCTCGGACATCAGTTTTTATGAGAAACGTTAGAGAGATTCTGATGCAGTACGATTTCGAGAAGTCAAGGGTTAAGGAATTCTTGGAGCAGCACAAAGCCAAACGAGCGGCCGTTCAGCTGCCCAGCGGTCTAAGACCAAAGCTCGATGAAATAAATGAAGCCTTCGACGAGGCAGGTGTTGAGCTGGTTGTCATGGCGAACAGCTGCTACGGCGCATGCGACCTCGCGGACGGCGATGCCGAGCTGGTGGGCTGCGATGTCCTGATCCACTACGGGCATTCGGACATGGGCCTGAAAACTAGGTTGCCGACATTGTATGTCGAAGCCCGCTCTTTACAAAGATATAACGAGGCCATCACTTTTGCCTTGCCAGAATTGAGGTTCAATAAGGTGGGCTTGATCACCACGGTCCAGCACGTTGGCCTTCTTAATCTCCTTTCAAGCGCTCTCCTTGAGAGGGGGATAGAGCCGGTGATTGGCAAGCCTGGCCCGAGGGCCAAATATCCGGGACAGATTCTGGGATGCGACATGGGATGCGTCAGGAATGCGAAGGCCGACGCGTTCCTTTACTTCGGGACTGGCAGGTTCCATCCTCTGGGCGCGAACATCGTCGCAGGAAAGGATATTTTTTCCCTCGAACCGAGCACTGGCGCGTTGACAAAAATTTCAGAATCCGGCGCTTTGATAAGATCCAGAAGGGCGATGATCTCTCGCGGGGCCTCGGCAGATAATTTCGGCGTCGTCGTGAGCACGAAAGCCGGCCAGGCGCGCCCAAGTCTGGCTTCGCACCTAGTTTCCGAGCTCAGGAGAGGGGGAAAAGAGGCGGAGATAGTTGTAGTGAACGATCTAACTCCGGAGACCCTTGGTGATTACGATTTTGATGCACACGTGTGCACTGCATGCCCGCGAATCCCAATCGATGATGCCAAGCGTTTTGAAAAACCGATTCTCACGCCTTTCGAGACCAGGGTGCTCCTGGGAAAAGCAAATTTTGAGCAATACGAATTCGACGAGTTCAAAAAATCAGACTTTTAAAGCCGCGTGCAAATGGTGAACGGAGTGAGATAAATGGTTGAAGTAAAGACAGGAGACTTTGTTCTGCCAGGAGACAACTTGGCTACGGTTGAAGAGTTCTTCCCAGGCGAAGGCGTATACGAGGAAGGCGGAGGAATATACTCCTCCTCGGTTGGGATGGTCCTGATAGACGTAAGAACGAAGAGGATCTCGGTTTTCCCCAAGCCCAAAACTCCCGCTGTGCTGAAGCAGGGAGACGTAATAATCGGGCGGGTGGAAGACGTGCGAGAGCAGTCGTTGAACGTTTCATTGGGCGTTTTGCGGGGGAGAGAGGACAGGGAGCTGCCCGCACCGAAAGTCGGCACCCTTCACGTCTCGAGGGCCCACACGGCCTATGTCAGGGAGCTGGACAGGCTGTTCAGGCCGGGCGACATAATCCGCGCGAAGGTTTTCGGCGCCCAGAAGGAACAGGTGCAGCTTTCGACAGCCTCGAAAGAACTCGGAGTCTTGGTCGCGCTTTGCTCCAGATGCAGGTCCGTTCTGGACAAGGAAGGGAGCAAGCTGAGGTGTCCGAACTGCGGAAGTTTAGAGACCAGGAAGACCACGGACGATTACCGCCAGGGAGTCCTCTGATGGAGAAGCGGAAGATAACTTTGAAAGTTGAAGGTACTGAACGAATGGTCGAGCTGATGGAAAAGTTGGAAAGGCTCGACATAGACTTGGAAGCGGAGGCCAGGCCAGGGACGATAACGATCGTTTTGCACGGCACGGAAGATGATATCCGCAACTCAGTTTCGAAATTGCGCGAATTAGGGGTAGATATAAAAACCCGAGGCTGAGATAAGAGAAGGATATCATGCAACTCGAACTTTTGGAAAAGGAAGGCAGCAGCTGGCTGTTAAAAGTTGTCGGCGAGGACCACACTCTCCCGAATCTTCTCAGGGTCGAGCTCCACGAGGATGAAAACGTGATCGCAGCATCGTATTCAATAGATCACCCGCTCGTCGGCAGTCCGAATATATTCGTGAAAACGAAGGGCAAGTCCCCCGAAAGGGCGATATTGGGCGCAGCCGAGAGGGTATTGGAAGACCTGGAAGAGGCCAAGAAAGAGTTCCAGAAATCGATGAAGTTGAAGTAGACTTGGATTTCACGGCAATTGCTACCGTTTTATCCCGCACGAACAACCTTTCTCTGGTGCGAGATTGAAAAACGCAAGTTTCCGGCACATAAAGCCAGAAATCAGGATACTCGGAGTCGACGATGGTCCCTTTGATAAATCGTCCAAAAAAGTGCCGCTGGTCGCCACAGTCTTCAGGGGCGGGAAATCCCTCGAGGGCGTTTTGAAAAGCGAGATAGAAGTCGATGGCACGGACGTCACAGAGAAACTCATTCGCATGGTTGGCAAGAGCCCACACTTGGGCCAGCTCAGGGTCGTTATCGTTGACGGGATAACTTTTGCCGGCTTCAACGTTCTGGACGTCAAGAAGGTTTTTCGCGAGCTTGGGCTCCCCGTCATAGCGATTTCAAGGGACAGGCCGAACATGCGCGATATCTCGAAAGCAATAAAGCACCTGCCCGGCTGGTCAAAAAGGTGGAAATTGTTAAAGAGTGCAGGAAGAATTTATCCTGTGCAGACGAAACAAAGAGGCGGGCCGGTTTACATGCAGCCCGTCGGGGTTGCGCGAAAGGATGCCGAGCAGATATTGAGGCTGAGCTCAGTCAGAAGTCTCATTCCGGAGCCAGTGAGGGCGGCCCATCTTATAGCAACGGCGATTGTGGTCGGTGAAAGTTATGGCCGCGCTTAGCGAAGCGAAATACCTGCTCCACTCGGCGGTATCGCACAAACTTTTCAAAAGCATAATGGAGTTCGTGCTGACGGTCGCGATATTCTATTTCGTGATAGCGGGCGCTCTGGTGGTTGCCTTCAGAACGGATTCATACTGGCTGGCGGTCATCTCCGGCAGCATGTCTCACGAGGACAACAGCTGGGAGAACTACTATTTTGATTTGTCGTTGCGGGAAGAAGTGTTGCAAAAATTCAATATCCCAATCCCCCCCGATGCAATAACGACCGTCGACACTTCGAATTTCCCCATACGGGGCGGGTTTGAAAGAGGAGACATGTTGATAATCCAGGGAGTGAGTTCCCCCTCGGACATCTCGATAGGCGATGTCTTGATAATCAATCGCAGCCCGAACATACCTCTGACGCACCGGGTATTTGCTAAGTGGGAGGAGAACGGATTGGTCAGGTTCACGACCAAAGGCGACCACAATAGTTCATTTAATGATCCGACTCAGAAGGAACTGATAACATCCGACTACGCGATACTGCCGGAAAAGGTCGTTGGAAAGGTGGTTTTCGTGATCCCAAAAATAGGCAACATCGCACTTTGGCTGCAAGGCAGGTGATTGAATGAAAACTCCAGCTGTCGCGACAGACATAGTGATCAAGAGCGGCGGAGGCGTGGTTTTGGTTAAGAGGAAAAACAAGCCCTTCAGAGGCAAGTGGGCGATACCCGGGGGCTTTGTGGAATACGGCGAACTGGTTGAGAAAGCGGCAATCAGGGAGGCCAGGGAGGAGACAGGGTTGAAAGTCAAATTGGATAGGATAGTGGGCGTCTATTCCGACCCCAAACGCGACCCAAGGGGCCACGTCATAAGCGTTTGTTTTTATGCAAAACGAATTTCTGGAAAGTTGCGCGCGGCATCCGACGCCGCAGACGTCAAAATTTTCAAGAATGTCCCCTGGAGCGAGCTCGCGTTCGACCACGCAAAAATTTTAAATGACGCGGGTGTGAGGTGAACTAATGAAGTTTTGTCCAACGTGCGGGATATTGCTGCTGCCGAAGAAAGCCGGCGGGAAGACAGTTTTGCAATGCAGCTCTTGCGGCTACACTCTGAAGGTCGCGAACATCGAGGACTACAAGGTCGTGAAGAAGAGCGAGAAGTCCGATGAAATCCCAGTCTTGGAGGAGGAAGCCCCATCGACTCTCCCGGTGACCAAGGCCAAGTGCCCGAAGTGCGGCCATGACAAGGCCCAGTGGTGGATAAGGCAGACGAGGTCCGCCGATGAACCATCCACACGTTTTTACAAATGCGAAAAATGTGGGAAGATTTGGAGGGAGTACGCGTAGGTGTTCAAATGGAATCTGTTCCGACGATAAAGTCTTCGCCGCACAAAAAAATATCCGAGCTGAGGGCAAGCGACGAGCGAGTGAGGGTCGTCGGTTTGGTCGTGGAGAAGTACGAGTCCGAGATAGTTCTGGACGACGGTTCGGGCCAGCTGACGGTGATTTTGGAGGACCGGAATCTTGGCTCCGGGGTCGAGGTCGGTTCCAGAGTGAGGGTTTTCGGGAACCCCATGGAGGCTGAGGGAGGGCTCGAGTTGCGCGCAGAGATACTTCAGCGAGTCGACAATCTGGATTTTAAGCTCCAAGAGCGAGTTAGAGAGGAGTGGAAAAAACTGGAGGAAGACATAGGGAGGAATTAGATGGTGAAGGCAAGGATGTCAGATTCGAAAATATGGAAGACCTGCGTCGGCTCGATGGTGAACCTCATAGAGGAGGCGGCCTTCAAATTCACGCCGGACGGTATAAAGATGAAAGCGATGGACCCCTCGCACATCGCCCTTGTGGATTTGGACCTTCCTTCCGGAGCTTTCGAGGAGTACTCTGTAAAGGAATCTAAAGTCCTTGGGATAAACCTGGTCGAGATGGACAGGGTCCTTTCCAGGGCAAAGGTCGGGGACGAACTCGGGATGGAGCTTGACGAGAAGCAGAACAGGTTGATGATAAATTTCAAGGGCGCTTCGGCCAGGAAGCTCAGCCTCCCCCTGATAAACATAGACGAGAGGGATTTGCCGGACCCGAAGATCCCTTTCAGCGCGGAAATCGATGTCATCGCAGGCGTCATCCAGGATGGGTTGAAGGATGCCGAGCTGGTAACCGACAACGTCCAGTTCTTGGTCGACAAGGATAGCTTCGCGATGAAGGCGGAGGGCGACAAGGGGACCTCGGACCTGAAACTGTCAAAAGGCGACGAGGCACTTGTCAAGCTCGATGTCAACCAGCCTGCCCGCGCGATGTTCAACATAAACTACCTTTCGGACATGATGAAGGGGGTCGGTTCCTCGGATGTCGTGAAGATAAGGCTAGGTTCGGACTTGCCAGTCCAGATCGATTTTCAGGTTTCCAAGGGCAGGTTGAGGTTCCTCCTCGCACCCAGGATCGAGGCCGAATGATTGCGAACGTTCGCAACGTTCGAAAATTCTTCAAAAATCGAGCCACAGTGAATTATAAAACAGATTGAGTATAACTTTTACAAAATGTGGAAGGGCTGGACTTGGCGTTAATTCCTGGATACCGTGCTGCACTTGACCCGTTCTCCAAAGAGGCGAAGGAGATAGCTGAGGCAGCGCCATCTTTCGACAAGATCCCCCGCGATGTCGTAGACCTAGCCGTCACCCGCCTGAAGTGGTCCGACCGCGAGAGAGCGCTGAATCCATCGCCGGAGGCCGTCAATTCGGAAGTCCTGTCGTTTTACCTGATGTCGCAAGCTCTGGCATCGGTTTCTTACCCCTATTCCAGGGAGGTGCACTTCGCCGGCCAGTCGATGAAGAACACCGTCAGGTACAGGATTTACGACCTTTTCAAAAAAGGCGAAGAAAAGTTCTGCCTGGAAACTATCGCGCGCATCGTGAAGATAAACGAACTCGACGTCGCAAAGCCCAGGGTCGCTGGGGTCGAGATACCCCAGCAGGACATCTTCAAGATTCGCGACAAGCGGCTGCAGAAGGACGGTGTCGTGGAGGTTGACAGCTGGCTTCTCCCCCAGTACCTCCCCAAATATGCCGTTCACTGGACTGGCCTTTCGCCGATCCTTAGGCACGGAAGGCTCGACATGACGGACATGTATCTGGTCGGAGGGTGGGCCGTGTTAACGACGAGAGATTTGTGGGACATTTACGCCGAGCTCATTGGAGCGAAAACGGAGGAATACATCCAGTCAGTTTACGAGCGCATGCTTGAGACCAGCGCCCCGCCGCTGCCAGTTCTGACGGAAGTCGGAGGCAGGATTTCATCCCTAGTCCCGAAGGCGCCAGAGTCAAGGGGAGGGTTCAGCATGCAGGGCGGGAAGCTGCGCCCGGAATTTTTCCCGCCCTGCATCAACTTGGTCCTGGGTGGCGTCGGTTCCGGGATGAGAAACTTCGCGATCGTGATGCTGCTCACATCATTCCTTACTTACGCGAGGTTCCCGCCAAGGGGAAGATTGGTCACGAAGATTTCGGACACGACCGACGACATCTCCCCGCTGAAGGAGGAAGTCGCGCCGCTGATATTCGAGGCCGCGGACAAGTGCAACCCTCCGTTTTTCAGGGACCAGCCACAGGAAAAGACGAACGTCTACTATCACATGGGCCTCGGGATGACCACCGAGCCCAAGATCGGGGATTCTGGCAGGTCAAAATGGTACAGGTGCCCGAATTGCACGAAGGTCCAGATATCGGCGCCGCCGCTCTGCAGGCCTGACGAGTTCTGCAGGAGCATCAAGAACCCGCTGACGTACTACTTCCGGAAAAAGTCGGAGAGCTACAAGAATGGGGGTTCATGATGTTCAGAAAATCCACGGCCGAGGAGAGGATTAGGTTCTATCGCGAGGAGTGGAACAGGCGAGACGTCCCCGATTTCATCATGCACACGCTTTCTCTCAGGGAGTTCGGTTTCGACCTCGATGGGAGCGGCCCCAACTGCAGGTACAACCAGTTCATGATGGCCGAGCAGCTGGAGGACTTCCTGAAGAACAAGGCACCCTATTCCGCTTATGCGAGCGTCGCGCTGTACGAGAAGCCTTCGAAGCGCGAGGATTGGTTGAAAGCGGAACTCGTCTTTGATATAGACGCGAAAGACCTGCCGCTGAAGCCCTGCAAGTGCTCAGCCGGGGAAGTCTGCGAGAAGTGCATTGAAGAGGCCAGAGTAGTCGCAGCCGGCCTTGCAGACACTTTGAAGAACGATTTGGGGTTGAGGAACGTGAACTTCGTCTATTCCGGCAGGGGCTTCCACATCAGGGTTTTCGACGATTCCGTCATGCAGCTTGGCCAAAGCGAACGTTCGCAGGTCATCAACTACATCACTGGGGCCACCGTGCCGCCCCAGATGACGATGAACCTCGGCTATTCGAGAGTCTTCCGCGAGCGGGCGGCAAGGGCATTCGAAAGGCTCGACGAGAGCAAGGTCACGGAAGTTGTGAAATCGAAAAGAGTCGTCCAGAAAATATTCTCAGAGAGAGAAAAAATCCTCGGAATAATCAAAAGCGGGAGAATAGAGGACATCTCAAATGTCGAGGGGGTCGGGTTGGAAACGATGAAGAAGCTCTTGGGCCAAATAGCCAAGCTGAACTCCGGTCTGACGGACGGAAAGGTGACGGTCGACACGAAGAGGATTCTTCGCCTGCCTTCCAGCCTGCACACCGGCGTAAGTATGAAATGCATCCTCGTGAGGAGCTTGGACAGTTTCAAGCTGGAGGACGCCGTGCCCAAGTTCATGAGAGAGGGTGGGGCGTAATGGCTGAAATGACCACAGAGAAAATTTTAGATATATACAAGAAGGAGATGGCGTCGCAGGAGTTGCTTGAACTTCCCGAGAATTTTTACGAGGACGTCGCGAAAGTCGTCTCAAGTCTCGCCGACTCGAAAAAGTCCGATCCGATACAGCGCGAGATGCTTGAGGAAGAGCTGAAAAAAGTTGTTTTTCTCGTCAGGGAGATACACAACACCCGAGTCTTGAAGGCGATTGACCGCCTGATGGTCGGCGAAATCCCCTCCCCGATCCTTGAACGCGAGAGGACGACATTCCAGGAAATGAGGCAAAGCTTGGAGAAGCTTCACTCAGAGCTAGTTTTGCCCGCGGTAGAAGGCAAGACCTCAGTTTCAGCGCCCGCGGAGAGAAAGAGGGTCGCGATAATGATGCGCGCGGACATCGAGGACAGGATAATGGGGTCCGACATGAAGTTTTACGGGCCGTTCAAGCGCGGCGAGGTATTCAGCCTGCCGGAGTCGAACGCCTCTTCATTGGTCAAGCACGATTACGCCAGAACCATCAAAATAAGGGTTTGAAGCCCAAAAAACCGCATTGTGAAACCGTTTTATGTGTGCAGTTGAAATGTCTGCGGGGAACAACAGATGAACTTGCCCAAAAAAATAAGGACATACTGCCCAACGTGCAAGAAGCACACAGAGCATAGCGTGTCGCAGGCGAAGAAGCGTCCAGCGCGAGCATTGAGCTGGGGACAGCGACAGTTCAGGCGCACACAGAAGGGTTACGGCAGCCAGCCCAGGTCTGAGCAGCACAAATTCTTCAAGACAACGAAGAAGATAACGCTGCTCTTGAAGTGCAGCAAGTGCAACAAGTCGCACCCCCTCAAAGGATTCAGGAGCAAGGCGGTAAAGTTCGGTGAGTGAGATGAAAGCGAAGTTTTTGAAGGTAAGATGCACGGGTTGCGGGAACGAGCAGTCAGTGTACAGCCACGCCAGCACCATCGTGAGATGCAATGTCTGCGAGAAGACCCTTGCCACGCCTACAGGGGGGAAGGCCGAGATGAAGGGGATAGTGATCGGGGCGGTCGAGCAGAGTGGTTAGGCGTAAATCGGAGTGGCCAGAAGTCGGGGAATTGGTAGTCTGCACAGTCACCAAAATTTTCAATCAGGGCGTTTTTGTCACCCTTGACGAATATAATAAAAATGAAGGGATGGTCCACATCTCGGAGATTGCTTCCGGGTGGATCAAGAACATACGGGACCACGTCCGGGAAGGCCAAAAGAACGTTTGCAGGGTTCTTGCTGCAGACCCTTCCAGAAAGTCCCTCGACCTGTCAATCAGGCGCGTCAAGGACAACGAGCGCAGGTGGAAGGCAGAGAGGTTGAAACTTGAGCAGCGTGCCGAAAAGCTGCTAGAACTCGCCGCGAAGAAATTGGAAAAGAATCTTGACCAGGCCTATGACGAGGTCGGCTATTCCTTGGAGGAGAAGTTCGGCGACCTCTACTCGGCGTTCGAGGCCATTTCAAAGGACATCAAAAAAGTCGAAGAGGTAGTGAAGGACAAGAATTGGATGAACGCCCTGAGCGAATTGGCCACGGCCACCGTCCAGACGCCAACTTACAAGGTCGTCGGGCAGGTCTCCCTGATGAGCACTGCGTCCGACGGCGTCGAGATATTGAAAGCCGCGATGCTCAAAGCGAGGGAGTTTGCGAAGGATGATTCCAAGGTCGAGTTCTATTTGATCGGCTCCCCGAGGTACAGGATAGAGGTGTCGGCAAAGTCATACAAATCGGCGGAGAACGCCCTGAAGCACGCCGCAGACATAGCGATAGACGAGGTCGTGAAATCTGGCGGCAGAGGAGAATTCGCGAGGGGAACGAAGTGAAGATGAAGAAATGCAAATCCTGCGTGACTTACACTATGAAGGAAAAATGCCCGACGTGCGGAGGCGTCACTGTTTCGCCGCACCCCCCGAAGTTTTCACCTGCGGACCCTTACGGAAAGTACAGGCGTGCGCTGAAGAAGGAGGCGGGGGTCGCCTAATGAAGAAGACCGTGCTCAACATCATAAAAAGACCGGTCGTCAAGAATCCGATAATGATCGAGGGCCTGCCAGGTATGGGTTATGTTGGCAAGCTCGCTGTAGAGCACCTGGTCAACGAGATTCATGGTGAAAAATTCGCGGAACTATTCTCCCCGCATTTCCCGCACCACGTTTCCGTGGAGATGGGCGGGGTGATCAGGCCGCTCAAGAACGAGATATTCCACGCGGCCGTCGATGGGCAGGACCAGATAATGTGGGTCGGGGACGTCCAGCCGCTCACGCCCGAGGGCCATTACGAGGTCGTGGAGAAAGTTCTGGACATGTGCTGGGATTTGAAGGTGAAAGAGATCTACACGCTCGGCGGTTACGCGACGGGCAAGTACTCGGAGAAGTGGCCGAAGGTCATAATACTCGGTGACCCGGAACTGACAAAGAAAGCAGAGAGGTTCGGCGCGTCTGCCGAGATCGGAGGTGGCCCGATAATCGGCGCGGCTGGGCTTCTGATCGGGCTTGGGAAGCTTCGTGGAATGAAGGGGGCCTGCCTTCTGGGCGAGACGCACGGGATGGTCGTTGACCACAGGGCGGCAAAAGCCGTTCTTGACGTGCTGACGAGCGTCATGAAGATAAAAGTGAACATGATCAATCTGGAGCAGAGGGCAAAGAAGACCGCGCAGCTAATGGAGCGGCTCAGGGAAGAGATGGAGCGCAGGAAGAAGGATGAGCATGCGCACGCAGAAGATGAGCCGTCTTACATTGGTTGAAAAATTTTCACGGCATACAAAGAGAGTGAGCATTTGAACTTGAGACCTTTCCACGTCGATCTGCACATACACTCGAAGTATTCCGGCGCGACATCACAGCGGATGGACATAGAGACAATTGCCCAGCAGGCGAAGCTGAAGGGCCTGGCGATAATAGGCACAGGAGACGTTTTTCATCCCGTTTGGTTCGAAAGCATCAAAAAGAGCCTTTCAAAAATCGACGAAGGAACTTTTGAACACTCTCGCTACGGCACACGCTTCGTGCTCTCTACGGAAGTCGAGGACAAGGACCGGGTCCACCACTTGATATTTTTTCCATCCGTGAGCGCCGTCGAAAGCGTCAGGGAAGTTTTTGCGAAGCATTCGCGCGAAATAGACCTCGACGGCCGGGCCACTCTGAGCATTCCAGCAACCGAGATAGCGGACGTCGCAGTCGAGCATGGATGTCTCGTCGGCCCTTCCCACGCGTTCACTCCTTGGACGAGCATGTACAAGGAGTTCGACTCAATCGGCGATTGCTACAAGGATTCGGTCGGCAAGGTGAGTTTCTTGGAGCTCGGGCTCAGCGCGGACACGGACCTCGCGGACAGGATCTCGGAACTTTCGGAGATAACCTTCATCTCATGCTCGGACGCCCACTCGCCTTGGCCCGACAAGCTCGGGCGGGAGTTCAACCGCATGGAGCTGGACGACGCCACTTGGGAGGAGGTAGTTAAAGCGATAAGGCGCGAGGGAGGGCGCAGGATTTCACTTAACGTCGGGTTCGACCCGAGACTCGGAAAGTACCACCTCACCGCCTGCTCGCAGTGCTTCAAGCAGTTCGGGTTTGACGAGGCGAAGAAGTTGAACTGGAAATGCGACATTGACGGGGGCTGGGTCAAGAAGGGTGTTATTGACAGAGTGAACGAGCTCGCGGATTTTCCCGAACCGAGGCACCCGCCCCACCGTCCACCATATTTGAAAATCGCACCTCTAGCCGAGGTCGTGGCGCTGACGATCTCCAGCCCAGACCCCCACTCGCCTGAAGTGAGCGACGTCTGGCAAAAGCTCGTCAGGAAATTCGGCAACGAAATCTTCGTCTTGGTTGATGCGCCGCTCGAATCACTTGTCGAAAGTGCCGGGCCGCGGTTCGCAGCAGTTGTAAAAGCATTTAGGGAGAGAAATTTAAGGGTGGTAGCAGGTGGCGGAGGCCAGTACGGGCGCTTGGAACTCCCGGGAGAGTTCTCGAACGTGCTGCCGTCTCCATCGCAAAGGAAACTTTCGGAGTTCGGAATATGAAAGTGGACCCATCCCTCTGCATAAGGTGCGGGGCTTGCGTGAGCGTATGCCCATTCGACGCCATCGACGCGACCGACGGCTACGTGGCGGCGAACGAGAGATGCACCGAGTGCGGGATATGCGAGAAAGTTTGCCCTGTGGGAGCGATTGAAGTTGCCAGAAAAAAAGTATGATGTAGTGATCGTGGGCGCGGGACCGGCTGGTTCGACGGCAGCCTATTCCGCCGCGAAGAACGGCGCGAAAGTCCTGATGCTTGACAGGCGAAGGGAGCTCGGCGTGCCTGTCCAGTGCGGGGAGGCGCTTGCAGAGGACGCTTTGAACGAACTGGGCATAAAACCAGACAGGCGCTGGGCCGTCAACCCGACGAACGCCGTGAACATAATCTCTCCCGGCGGCATCGAGATCCGAGTCGCAGAGAGGAAAGGAGGGAAAGTCGGTTTCGTCCTTGACCGCAAGCAGTTCGACAAGTTCCTCGCTGTCAGGGCGGCGGATGCGGGTGCGGAAACGATCGTTGGCACGTTTGTTTACGATATGGTGAAAAGGAACGGCAAAGCTGTCGGAGTGAAGGCGAAGGGAATTCACGAAAAGTTCGAAGTTGAGGCGGACGTGATAATCGGCGCCGATGGTGTCGGGTCGAGGGTCGCGCGCTGGGCAGGCTTGAAGTCGACGCTCAAGCTCGCGGACATAGAGACTTGCGCGCAGTTCCAGATGGTTGGTGTCGACATCGAGGCTCCTGAGCTGCTTGAATTTTATCTTGGAAGCAAAATCTCCCCGGCAGGCTACGCTTGGGTTTTCCCCAAGGGGAACGACCTGGCGAACGTTGGACTCGGCGTGCTCGGCAGCAAGGCGCAGAAGAGACCGATTGAATACCTGAAGGATTTCGTGGCGAGCAAGCCGAAGCTTTCGAAAGGGAGGGTCGTGGAGATCAACATCGGTGGGGTGCCGGTCTGCGGCCCGATGGACCAAACAGTAAAAGACAATGTCATGCTGGTCGGCGACGCGGCGCGGCAGGTGAACCCGCTCACGGGAGGCGGAATAGACTCGGCGATACGCGCGGGCAACATCGCGGGAGAGGTAGCGGCAAAGGCGATTTCTGAGGGCAACGTTTCGGAGAAGAGGTTGAACGAATACGACAAGCGCTGGAGGGAGCTGATGGGCAAGCGGCTCGAGCGATATCTGAAGGCGAAGGAGATTTTGCTTAGCCTTTCGGACGACGAGATGGACAGGCTCGCAAAGGCCCTCGCGGGAGTAAAGTTCGACGAGATCAGCCTCACGAAGATGCTCAAGGTTCTCGTGAAATCGGACCCCAAGCTCCTGTGGAAGTTGAAGAAATTCATTTAGTCTGCTCGGTTTTTATTGAAGTCAACCAAATCAAAACGGTGTGAAAATGCTGGTGGCCGCGATTTCGGATGTTCACGCGCCGAGATACTTCGATGATTTCAAGGCCGCGATATCTCGGCTCAAGAAATGCGACTTGTTGCTGTTCGCGGGCGACATAGTTTCTAAAAGCAGGCACGAGCAGGTTCCGGCGATTTTGGAGGCCGTGCGTGAAGTCTACAAAGGCCAGATAATCGCCTGCTTCGGGAATGAGGAGTACGACCAGAGTTTGGATGAATTCAAAAAGTTCAAGGAAATCTCTTGGCTGAACGACGAGTCGGTTGTTGTTGATGTTGATGGCGTGAAAGTCGGGGTCGCCGGCTCACGCGGTTCCTTGGATAGGCCGACTTTTTGGCAGAGGACGCACGTCAACGAGATTTTCGAGACATATCGGAAAAGAGTGGAAAATATCGACAGCATGTTGGCCGAGCTCAAATCAGATTTGAAAATAGTGATCTCACACTACTCGCCGACTTACCTCACTCTTGAGGGCGAGCGCGAGTCTTCATGGCCGGAAATGGCAAGCAAGGCGATGGAAGAAGTTATCAAGAAAAGGCAGCCTGACGTCTGGTTCCACGGTCACATCCACAGGAGCACGAAACCAGAGGTTGAGATAGGGAGGACGCTCGTGGTCGATGTCGCGCTCCCCGCTAGGAAAAACGTGACAGTTGTCGATCTTCCTAGAAAAACTGGGCTGGAAAAATTCGTCTAGGGCGTGAGGCGGCTGCGGTCGCGAGGGAACAGAACGCATTCACGCACGTTGTCCATACCTGTCAATACCATCGTAAATCTATCGAGACCAAGCCCCCAACCCGAGTGGGGCGCCAACCCGTAGCGATAGCTCAGAAGATGCGATTCGAAGTTTTCAGGGTTGAGCCCCTTTTCCCTCAACTGCTTCACGAGAAGATCCGGCTGGTGAACGCGTGTCCCTCCGGAGGCCAGCTCTAACTCGCCGTACATCAGGTCGAAAGATTCTGTAATTTTTGGATTGTCTTTTTTCGGCATAGTGTAGAAAGGCTTGATTTCGCTCGGCCAGTCGGTGATGAAGTATGCCTCGCCCACGAGTTCGCCAAGCTTCTTAACGGCAGGCGTCGGCAAGTCCTCCCCCCACGGGATTTTCACCCCTGCTTTCCCCACCATCTCGATCGCCTCGGTGTAGGTTATGCGCGGGAAATGCTCTCCTGGGACTTTGAGACTGTGTCCGAGTATTTTCAGGTCAGGCTGGCAATATTTCTCCACATCTGAAAAAGCCTGCCAGACCATCTTTTCCAAAGTGTTCATGACGTCTTCAGCCGTCGCGTATGCCATCTCGATGTCGAACGAGATTGCCTCGTTTAGATGGCGTGGCGTGTCGTGCTCCTCCGCACGGAAAATCGGCCCGACCTCGAACACACGGTCGAGCGCCCCCGTTAGTACCTCCTTGTAAAGCTGCGGGCTCTGGCTGAGGAAGGCCTCCCTGTCAAAGTAGGATATCGGGAAAAGGGCCGCGCCGCTCTCGGTTGCGGTAGCGACTATTTTCGGCGTGTGGACTTCTACGAACCCGCGCGAAAGCAGGTACTGTCGAGAGGCTTGGAGTGCCTTGTTCCTTATACGGAAAATCGCAAGCGCTTGTGGACTCCTCAAATCGATCGCGCGTGCGTCGAGCCTCGTGTCCAAGTTCGCTTTCACCCGCCCCATCGGGTCGAGAGGCAGCGGCACTTGCGCAAGATTCAGAATCCTTATCTCGGAAGGAACGATCTCGACTCCGCGAGGTGCCTGCCTCGCCTTGACGACTTTTCCCCTCACTGCGACAGAAGTTTCCTGCGTCAAGGAGTTTATCTTCGAGATTATCTCCTCGCCGGACTTGGTTTTGAGCGCCGTTACTTGGACCGCCCCGCCAACATCGTGAAGAACGAAAAATTTTATCCCGCCCAAGTCGCGGACGTCGACCACGCGCCCCATGACGACGACTTCCTGGCCCTCCATCTGGTCCGTTATCCTGTTCGAAAGGTGCGTCCTCCGCAGGTTTCCGAGATCGTCGAGTTTCACCATATCACCTAAATTGGTTAATGGCCTTTCAATAAATACTGTTGTCTTTGTAAAAAGCGCAGACAGATGAGCGTTCATTTTCTCGGAGATTTAGACCACCCACTAGCTTGCGCAGTTAGAAAAGAAAAAAAAGAAAAAAAAGAAAAAAAATTTTTGCCTATATCTTAGACATGTGATGTCGTCCAAGAGTCCTTAATGCAAGGACTATTATCGCGGCTGCCGAGAACGTCGCGACGTTCGCCACCATGGAGTTCAACGCCGTTCCGATCGATAGGGCGCCAGCGGTGTTTGCACCTGCTGTGAACACGTTCATTTTGCTGGCAATCAAAAGTCCAAGGGAGACGACCACTATGACGTAGATCTCTTCCTCGATCTTCTTTGAGGTCGACATGAAGAATCCTATCAGTAGTCCGAGACCCGAGAATCCAAGCGTTACCAACGTAGCAACGTCGCCAGCGAGACCAATCAAACCGACGGCCAAACCGGCGATTACAGACCCAACTAAGCCCAATATGAACAGATACCCTGCAATATGGGACAAATCATCTTTTAGAAGCACTTTTTTACCTCCTTTTTTGTATATTATTGATATATCGCGCCTTTTTTAAATCTTTCGATTATTAGGGGCTTAATCTAGATTTATGCGGGAATTGAAATTTTAATCAAGATTTATGCTGAATTTAAAAAGTTAATCAAGATTTGTTGGAAAATTAAAAATTTAATCAAGATATAACTGAAAACAAAAGGTTTATAAAAAAAATAAAGGGCCGGCAAGAGTTTACTTCTTCTTGCCGATGGTTATTTCAATTGTCGAAACGTTTGCTGTGCCGCTTTCACCTTGGACCTGTTCGGTCCCGATGATTATGCTGTCCACGGTCGAATTTTGCAGGAATCTGTTCCTGAGAATCTCAGCGACGTCGACGGCCCTGCTGATCGCTCTTCCGCGAGCCTTGAGCGTTACCACTCCGGCGCCCGCGTTGAACTGCGTGATTGCCGCCAAAACATAGTTCATCACTGGTTTCGTCCCGATGAAAACAACGTTTTCTATGCTTTTTTGTTCAGCCATGTTTTCTGTCCTCCTTTGTTTTCTGAGTTGGTTTGACTGAATTGTTTAAAAACGTTTCGTCGCGGTTGGCGTTGTTAATGTCTTAAAATTTTTTCTACTTTTTTAACAATATTCGGACTTATTCGACAGACACATAGAAATCGAAAACTTTATTGAAAGCCGAAGCAAATGTAGGAGGGTCATTCGGGCCGCGATTTTCGGGGACTACATCGTATGGGTAACCATGGCCGTTTCCACCCGCTTCATCGCTGTGCACCACAACAAAATCCCAATCGAGATTTAATTCCCGTGATTTTTCGGCAGTTCTAAGCACGACTTGTTCATACTCCCATTCATTGTCCGCATAAGGGTTGTTGAACTCCAAACCCGCCTTCCAGCCAAAACTCTTGATCAGGGCAAACGCTTCTGAATCTGCCAGTTCATGCCAGCCTTCGGCGTTCTCGAATTGACTGGAATTATCCCAATTCTTGTCAAACTCGATACGGATCCCTTCGAAATTGAGATTTTCGTAACCCCTTGGATCGTTCTCCATCGTGTTGTCAAGCGCCTCGTAAGCATCCATCCAATCCTTGTTACTATCATAGTCGCGTCTCTGCAAGAGGGCATCGCCCAAATAGAACTTCATCGTCGGGTATTCCGCCTGGATGGCTTTCATGTATTCCAACGCAACGTATACATTGTTCTGAAGACCGCGCTCGAAATCTCCGGAAATAACACTATGGAGTTTTATGAGTATTTCCGGGCGTCCATCGGTGAAGAGTTCGTCACATACATCGTCAATGAGACCCAAGGCGTACCTGGATGAGCTCCAAACCCTAGTTGTCTTCCGGATAGGTTATCGTATCGGTTCCATCTGACGTCCCATACATCTCCCAAGGCACGAAATCTCCCTTGGTCTCCACCGCATGTATCAACAACTTAACACCGCGTTCATGCAAGACTGGCAGTATCAACCTCAGGTAAGCCTTGTGGAGCTCTTCGTCACCCATATCGCCGAAGTTGTCTTGCAGCAAGCGCAAAAACTTCCGTCCCATGCCGTGCTCGGCACCCGTCGTTTTGAACAACTGCTCGTGAAGGAAATAAGCGTCCATGTTGTTCAGAGCCTGGCTCCAATCCTCGTCGTTGTACCATCTCGTCAACATGTCGGGGACAAACTCCGGTTCGTCGTCGTTTTCCATGTTTACGTAATCGTCATGCTGGAACCATATCTCTGGTCATCCCTCAACCGCGCCACCCTGGTTTGGCCCTGTTTCGTTTTGAATGTATGCTAAGGTTGCTGCAATTGATAAAACAAAAAGTAGCGCCATCATCAAAACTTTTTTTTTCCATAACTTCAACCGAGTATTTCCTTTAGGTCATAATCCGCCCGGCCAATCGGCTTCAGTCCGAACTCCTTTACCAGCACGTCAAGCACATTCGGCGTCACGAATGCGGGAAGAGACGGCCCCAGCCGGATATCCTTGACCCCGAGATAAAGCAAGGTCATCAGGATCGCCACCGACTTCTGCTCGTACCATGAGATTATGAATGACATAGGCAACTCGTTTATGCTGATCCTTAACCTCTCGGACAAAATGCTCGCGAATCTAATCGCCGAGTACGCGTCGTTGCACTGGCCGGCATCGATAAGTCTTGGAATTCCATCGATTTCGCCCAAGTCCAGATGATTGAACTTGAACTTCCCGCAAGCAAACGTAATGACGATGCAGTCTTTAGGCAGCCTCTCCACGAATTCCGTGTAGTAGTTGCGCTCGGGTTTCACCCCATCGCACCCCGCGACCACGAATATGCGCCTGATTTTCCCGCCCTTCACGTGTTCGATTATCTTGTCCGCGACCTCGCTCAGGGATTCGTGCCCGTACCCGACAGTTATGTTCTTGCCATCCGCGTCTTTGGAGAAGCCAGGCATCTCGAGCGCCTTCCCGATGGCTGGCGTGAAATCCTTGTCAGCCATGTGCCTCGTTCGCGGCCACCCAACCGCCCCCGCAGTGAAGATGTTGTCGCGGTAGGATTCGAGCGGCTTCTGGAGGCAGTTCGTGGTCATCACGATTGCGCCCGGGAATTTCGGGAATTCCTTCCACTGGTTCTGCCAGGCCGTCCCGTAATGGCCGTAGAAGTGCTTGAACTTCTTGAGATTAGGATAGCCGTGGGTCGGTAGCATCTCGCCATGCGTGTAGACATAAATCCCCTTCCCCTCGCTCTGTTCCAGGATTTTCTCCAAGTCCGCCAGGTCGTGCCCGGAGACGAGGATCGCCTTCCCCTTCTTGTGGCCGAGCGGGACCTTTGTGGGAACCGGTGCACCGTACGTCCCGGCGTTGCCGGCGTCCAGTAGCTCCATCGCCCTGAGGTTGATTTCGCCGGACTTGAGAACAATCGCCAGCCACTCCTGCAGAGGAAGTTTGTTTTCGACTATCTTGGTCAAAGCGTGGTGGAAAAATCCGTAAACGGCGTCGTCCTCCTGGCCGAGTATCTGCGCATGGTGGGTATATGCCGCGATTCCCCCTAGGGAGAATACAACAGTATCCTGAAGGGACTTGATGTCGGGATCATTGGCAGACCGGGCCGAAGTCCACATAACTTCCTTTCCCTGCCCGACCATCCCTTCCAAAGTGGCGGCCGGGAAGAAGTTCTCTGGCCCACCTCCGAAGTCCGTTTCCCCGCCCGCCGCAGCGACCTTCTTCTTGAGCGCCTCGCGCAGTTCCACGGCGCGGTTGACGTAGGCGAAGAACCTTTCGGGGTCGAAATTGACGTTCGTGAGCGTCGTGAAAAGCGCTTCCGCGGTGAACCTGTTGACTTCCTGATCGACCATCCCGACCCTCCGCCCCTCCGAGGCCACGACGGAGAGCCCCTTCAAAGCGTGGGTGAGGAGATCCTGGAGGACTGCCACGTCGGCCAGCTTCCCGCACACCCCGGCCACGGTGCAGCCCTTTCCCTTTGATGTCTGTTCACACTGATAGCAAAACAAGCAAATCCTCTCGAAATCCATTCAGTTGAGTTCGCAAAAAGCTTGCGGTGTAACCCGGCTTCAAATCACTTTTTTGGTGAAGCCCCGCGTTTTCTGTACATGTCCGCCATCCTTTGTTCGACCCGTGCCCGGAACTCTTCTTTTTCCAAATCCCCCCTCTTGAAACTTGAAAAGTCAAAAAGGTCGTCCGTAAGGTGATCGGCGGTGTCCAGGTCCAAAACGCCCGCCAAGAGCGCAAGTTTGATGGTGAAAAACGCGCGAAAGACGGAATCACGCCCGCGGTTATAGCATTTCCAAGCGCCGGGTTGCTGAATTTTCAGAACTTCCGCCACTTCGTCGAATGTCGCGTCCTCTTTTGACGAGTGAAAAAGGAGCGCTTTAAATGTCTTTTCCCTGAAATAAGACTGTTTTAGGAGCTCTTGTGCAAGGAGGCTTTCCTTCAACCAAGCCTCTGATTTGGCGAATTCATCGTTCGTCATGCGATTTCAGAATACTTCCAATTTTTGGAAGTATAAATCTATCGGATAAGCGGCGTTTTTCATGGTTTGAAGAATCTTGCGAACCTGGATACCTTGTTTGCCCTCTTGACTATGCGGGAGTCGATTGGGGAGTCCAATTGTGCCGCCTGGCGGAGGGATTTGCTCGCCACTTTGAGTACCGCCCTTGGTATCCCCTTGCTTATCCTGCGTATTTCCTTGTACCCGTCCGGCGTTATCATCCCGTCCTGGGTTGAATAGCCCGCGTACTTCAGGCGGTACTGAATCAACTCCTTGACGCCGACCTCGTCAAGGCCGGTAATCGCTATGTGAATCTGTACCCTGTCGCGCAGAGCGGGGACTTTCCCTAGGAATCTCATCACCTGCTTGTATTCTCCGTTGAAAAGTACCGAAATATTGGGCAAATCGGCCAAAACTCTAAGAAATTCACCTATTTCTTGAAAATCAGCCGTACTTTCAGGCACATCATCGATAATAATGGCTAATTTTTCCCTATGTTCGATTCCCCACCTCCTGAGGACGTCAAACAGGGTCGCCGAGTCCTTGCTAGAGTCGAGTTCAATTGCGAGGATGATTGCACGCAGGAACTCGTCCGCCGACTTGTACGCAGCGCCGTGGATCAGGACAGGTATCGCCTGCTTTTCAGGGTCCGAAGTCAAGACGCTTTCCTCGCGGAGCGCGGCAGTAAGGAATTCGCAGATAGTGGTCTTGCCCATCCCAAGGCCGCCCGTCAGCATGCCGACCTTCCCTTCGAGAAGCATCCTCTTTAGCTTTAGCATGTCAGTCGGCTGGATTGGGACGAATGCGTCCGGCGTCGGGAGCTCCGTCGAGAACGGGTCCTTTTGCAGCCCCCATTTTTTGAGATATTCCTCGAAGCGGTAATCCTTGCCGAGCTTGTCCTCCCACAACGTCATTTGACCACCTCCACGGTCAGCTCGTACCCGAGTTCCGTTTTTCTGATATATCCCAGGCTTTCCATTCTCTCTAGAAACGTTTTGGCCACGATGTCCGAGCATTTTGCCCTGGATAAGAGGTCTTGGACCGTGAATTTCTTAAAAACAGTCATTGCAGAGAGTATTTCGCCAAAAGCAGCCCTTTGGGCAATTCCAGATGGAGAAAGGGCGTCTAAAATGGCGCTTCTCGTGATTTGGTTCGTGGGAACGACGGGTTTTGGTGCCTCATGGACTGCAACTTCATGGAGGGGTGCCGCGAGGAGCAATTTTGTTGTCCTTTCTCGCGATGGGATTTCTTTCGCGTGCAGCTTCGCATGGCATTTCTGGCAAAGCGTGGCCAGATTTTCTGGATCGTTGCCGCCGCTATCGTCTTTTTTGTGCACGCCGAGAGGTCCCTTGCTCCCGCACTGCGTGCATTGGTAATTATCTCGGACTAAAACGGCTTTTTTCACCAAGTCCCAGTCGTCGCTGAGGTTTTTGAAAACGTAGTCCAAAAAAGACGTTTTTTCGTCTTTAAATTCAGATATGCCTTCTTTAATATCCTTTGTTAGATTTTCGCCACTAATAATACGATTAATTTCAGTTTCAGGTACCTTTCTATGCCCTTTTCCAACTCGAATAGTGATGATATTTCCCTCCTTTTCCCACTTTCGGATCGTGTTTGGGTGCACTCCGAGTAGTGAGGAGGCCTTATACATTTTTCCATGTGCTTCCATTTGCTCCACCGTTTCTCACATAATCTAACACTTTCTAACTATAAAAGACTTACTATGAGTAAACTGATCTCAAAAGGCTTCAAAATATATAACTAAAGTTAACTATTTCTAATAATTTCTGAACATTTTTTCGCCGATTTTTGCTAGTTTTCCCGTCACCGAACACCCCGCGGCTATTTTGGGCCAATATTTTTCGAAAAATAGGTAAAAACTAACATAGTCCTCGAAAACTAACAAAATTTAACAATTTCTACACCCAAAACCATTGGAATCCACATATGAGGGCAAAGTTAATAACTTTCCAGAGCAAGTCCAACGGAGAATATGGTTGCAAAATTCGACCTTCATATCCATTCAAACTATTCGGACGGCAAAGCCACCCCCGCGCTTATGGTGGAGGCTGCCGAGTCCCAAGGACTTGAAGCGGTTGCGGTAACCGACCATGGCCCGGACTTGAGCGTCGGGATAAAGAGGGCGGACATACCACGGGTGATTGAGGATGTGAGGCGGGCCGGGAAGGGATTGAAAGTCAAGGTTTTGCTCGGGTTTGAGACGAACGTGGTCAACGAATTTGGTGCCATCGACATCGACGATTCCGTTATCGAGCAAATCGACTTTTTGACTATGGGCATCCATTACATTTCCGGAGCCACCGAACCCAACGAGGTCGCCAAGGTGTACTTGAAGAGCGCGATTAGCGCAATCGACAAGAACCAGATAGACATCTTCGCCCACCCATTTTTCCTTCACGGACCACTTCTTCCGCACCTCGCTCCCGAGGAGATCGGGCGCTTCGTCAGGTTGGCCGCGGAACGCGGCACCGCGATGGAGATAAACGTCAAGTATCGGGCACCGGACGAGGATTTCCTCCGGCTTTGCCTGCGGGAAGGGGTTAGGCTGAGCGTCGGCTCAGACGCCCACTGGCCGGAAGAAGTAGGCAAGGTCGACTGGGCGTTGGAAGTTCTAGAGCGAATAGGAGCGAAAAAGGAAGACCTCGTCCTTGATAGTTTTCTCTAGCAAATTCTTGGGATGGGGTCGCCGGCCGGAGGGGGCACGACCCGGCTGCCACCGACCACAGTTTTCAATATTACCTTTCCAGGGTTATCTCGAGTCGCCTCGCCAATGACCTTGGCACCAGCTCCATACTTGGTCCTTCGAATCGCCTGTAGCACGGAGTCGCAGTCCTTTGCATCGACCCCCATCAATATTTTTCCCTCGTTCGTCAGGGTGAGGGGGTCGAGGCCCAGCATCTCGCATAGGTTTTTCACAGGCCTTGAAATCGGAAGCTCGGCTTCGTCAATCACGATTCCAACCTTTGACTTTGACGCGATTTCGTTCAGGGCCCCCGCGACACCGCTCCTTGTCGGGTCCTTCATCGCCGAGACCGTGCCTGCCTTCATCGCTGCCTTGGCCAGGCCCCACAATGGCGCGACATCTGACTTCAGGTCCCCCTTGACTTTTATCCCCTCTCGGCTGCCGATTATCGTCGCACCGTGGTCGCCGATAGTCCCAGTGATAATGATTTTTTGCCCTGTCTTCAGCTGGGCGTCGGTCTTCAGGCTTTCAGCTATCCCAACTCCGGTCGTCGTTATGACTATCCCGTCCAAGGCGCCCTTTTCCACGACTTTCAAGTCGCCCGTCACGATGGAAACGCCCGCTTCAACCGCCGCCTCGTTCATCGACCTGCATATCCTACGGAAGTCTTCCATCGGAAAGCCCTCCTCCATGACCACGGCGCATGCCATCGCCAGCGGTTTGCCACCCATCACGGAGAGGTCGTTCACGGTGCCCGAGACCGAAAGGTGCCCGATGTCGCCTCCAGGGAAGAATATCGGCTTCACAGTGTGGGCGTCCGTCGTGAAGACCAATGTCTTGTCGCCAATCGTGATCGCCGCGCCGTCGTCAAGCTCATCCAAACCAACGGGGCCGACCTTCTTGTGGGTGAACTCCTTCAGTACGATATCGACGAGCAATTTCATCATGGCAGTCCCTCCGCCGCCATGTTCCAGGGTTATTTTTTCATCGGGCATCGCGGCCACCAGAATTCATCCAGCCTTGACCAAGCGGGATTTCAGCTTCTCGGCGAGATCAGGCGGAAGCAGCATCGAGCCCGTGATCGAAACGTCCGTGCAGACGGCGACCGTCAGGCAGTCCGCGGCTATTTTACCAGATGTTAAGTTTTTCACGATATTCCTGAACTTTATGTGCTTCCGGCCGATTTCCTCCACCCAAACCGCAACCTCGATCTCGTTGTCAATCCTGACCGGCGCGAGAATTTTCCCGGTCGTCTCGACAGTGGGGATGAAAATCCCGAACTTGTGGATTAGGGTCGCGTAGCTGAAGCCCAGCTCGTCAAGGAGCTCCTGCTGGGCGCGCTCGCAGAACCTGAAGTAGTTCGTGTAGTGCATGACCTGCAGGTAGTCTGTGTCAGAAAGCGAGATCTTGTACTTCCGCCTGAACGCAGCATCCGGCACCCTGATTTCCTTTTCCTCGGCCATCTCTTCCATCTCCTCAGGTTTTACATTTTCAACTGATTCGTCTATCCCTAGTGTCTCCAGCAATTTATTAATTTCACCAGTCGCCTTCTCCTCCGCGGCGCCCTTCCCCATCCCGGTCTCCTGGAACTCCTGCGATAGGATGTCCCTGTACAGGGCGACGTTCTCCATGAAGTCCTTCAGGCTTAGTTTCCCTATCGCCATGCCCGCGTGGATCATGACAAGGTCGTTCGGTGCGATGCCCTTCGCCGCGACGAGGACCTCCTTCTGCACGCCGCCGAAGTCGACGAGCGCCGTCAGCCCCTCGACGCTCAAAACCTTGGCCGGAACTCCCCAACACATCTCAGACGCCCTCCGTCTTCTCGTTCCTGGCCCAGATTGCGCAGACGCCCTCAGACGAGACCATGCAGGGACCCCAGGGCTTCTCCGGCGTACACTCTTTCATGAAGAGGGCGCAGTCAGTTGGCTTCGCCACCCCCACGACGACCTCACCGCACCTGCACCCGTGGGGCATGTCGTGCCCCCAGGGAACGCCGTGGTGTGCGTGGGTGTAGACGAATTCCTTCGGCGTGAGGTCCGGGATGTCGTAATACTCGAAAGCGTCATAAGGCTCCAGATATTCGGGCTTGAGCTTCATGCCGCTCGCCGGGATGAACCCTATCCCCCTCCATGCGGCGTAGGATTTCTCGAAAACCTCGCCGATCAGACCTTTCGCAAGCTCGTTCCCTTCCCACACGACTAGCCTCTTGTACTCGTTCTTCACTCCCGGTTTTTTCTCATTTATCATTTGCAGGATCTGGGCGATTGCCATCATTGCATCGAGCGGCTCGAAGCCAGCGACGACCGTCGGGAGGCCGTGCTCCTTCGGGAGGAACTCCCACTCGGATGCGCCGATTATCGCGGAGACGTGTCCAGGGGCGATCACTCCTCTTATCGGCAAGAGTCCGCGCTCCTGGTGAAGCTTTATCGTGTACTTCATCGCCGGCGGGGTCAGCCTCACGGCGCTCAGGAATTTCAGGTTTTCAGGGACCATCCCCTCCTTCAGCGCGAGCGCGTAGCTCGGTGCAGTGGTCTCGAAACCTATCCCGAAAAACACGCTGTCCTTCCCGCTCTCGCGAGCGTCCTTAACGGCGTCCAGGAAACTGTAGACGACCTTGACGTCCCCGCCCTCGGCCCTTGCCTCCTGGAGGCTTGCCGGGTATTGCTTTTTGGCGCTCCGCAGCCTGAGCGGGTCCCCGTAGGTGTAGACCCTCGTCCCATCCTGCGCGAGTCTCACGACGACGTCAACGTAGTGCGAAGGCGTGACGCAGACGGGGCAGCCGGGCCCGGCGATCACATCCAGGAATGGCGGGAGAAGGTCCCTTATCCCATAGTGTGTCGCGGTCCACTCGTGGGTGCCGCAGAAGTTCATTATCTTTATCCTGTCGCATTTCTCCGCCCGTCTGATGGCCTCGGCATGCCTCCAAATGACCTCTTTTAGCCTCAGCGCAAGCGGCAAATTCCGCCTGAAAACTTTCTCTATGGACGCTTGGTCCCAGGTATTGGCCTTCATTTTATATACCAACTTCTATAACGCATTCTACTTTTAACGTTGGAGGATTTTTATTTATTGGTTGTTTCGCGATGACGGCAATTCGTTCTGAGATTTCGGTGAGCGGCCTAGTCCAGGGAGTCGGATTCAGGCCTTTTTGCTACAGGCTGGCCACGAAATTCGGTCTGAAGGGCACAGTCAGGAACATGGGTGACGCTGGGGTCCAGATAATCCTCGAGGGTGAGCGAGGCGCAATCGAGAATTTCATTCAGGCCCTCGGGAAGGAAAAGCCGCCCTTGGCGAGGATTGACGGAATCGGCGCCGAATGGAAACCAGCGACAGGCGAGTTCAAGGATTTCTCAGTTGTCGAGAGCGGGAAAGGCGGGCTCGGTCTCTTGTCCGTCATCCCGCCCGACATCGCCATTTGCGACGACTGCCTGCGTGAGATGTTCGACCCCAAGGGCCGCCGCTACCGCTACCCATTCACAACCTGCGTCAACTGCGGCCCGAGGTTCACGATAATCCGGGACCTGCCATACGACCGCGAGCGCACATCAATGGAAGATTTCCCACTCTGCGGGGATTGTCGCGGCGAGTACACGAACCCGTCGGACAGGCGATACCACGCGGAGCCGACATGCTGCTCAGCTTGCGGGCCGGAGGTCAGGCTCCATCATGCGTCAGGCGAGTCGCACGAGGTCGAGGACCCGTTGCGTGAGGCATCGAAGCTCCTTGATGAGGGAAAAATCGTCGTGATAAAGGGGATCGGCGGGATGCACGTCGCGGCCAAAGTGACGGAGGACGGGCCGCTTCAGCGTCTGAGGGAGGCTTTCAAGAGGCCCCAGCAGCCATTCGCGATAATGTCGAAGGACTTGGAAACTGTGCGAACGTTCGCAGAAGTAGGGGCGGATGAAGAGGAGCGCCTAAAGTCCCCGCAAAGGCCGATAGTGGTCCTGCGTTCAAAAATAGGCAAGATCTCAGAGCTCGTTTCGCCAGGCCTAGACTCGATTGGCGTCATGCTGCCGTACAACGGAATCCAACATATCATCCTCCGCGATGGGAAGGAGCCGGCATACGTGATGACGAGCGCGAACCTGCCCGGCTTGCCGATGGTCCTCGAGAACGAGGATGCGATATCGAAGTTCGGAGGCCTCGTCGACTATTTCCTTTTGCACAATCGCAGGATAATCAATCGTTGCGACGATTCGGTCGTGAGGCTCACGGCAGGCGCGCCGGTTTTCCTCAGGCGCTCGAGAGGTTACGCGCCAATGCCGCTCGACCTTCAACTCCCGAAGGAGGCAAATGTTCTCGCCCTAGGCGCGGAGTTCGACGTCGTGGCAACGCTCCTGAAGGGCGGCCGGTGCTTCCCGACGCAGCACATAGGCGACGTAAGCAAGCTTGAGACGATGGGTTATCTCAGGCAGGCCGTCGAGCGCCTGATGCGCCTGCTGAACTTGGAAAAAATCGATGTCGTCGCATGCGATCTCCATCCCCAGTACGCCACCAGCTCGGAGGCGGAATCGTTCGCCCGCGAGTTCAACGCGAAGCTTGTCCGCGTCCAGCACCACCACGCTCATCTCGCGGCCCTGATGGCAGAGCATGGCATCGACGAGATTGTGGGGATAGACGCCGATGGGGTCGGTTACGGCGCGGACGGGACTCTGTGGGGAGGAGAGGTGATGGTCGCGAGCCACAGGGATTTCGAAAGGGTCGGCGCGCTAGCGAGCCAGCCGATGCCGGGCGGTGACTTGGCCACGAGGTTCCCTGCGAGGGCTGTCGCGGGAATTCTCTGGGGCGCGCTCCAGCCGAAAGAGGTCGAAAATGTTCTGGGAGATTTCTGCCTTGAAGGTTTCAGGCAGGGCGAGGACGAGATCAAGGCCGTCATCCACCAGCTTGAGATAGGGATGAACGTTTTCCGGTCATCGAGTTGCGGGAGAGTTCTCGACGCGGTATCGTGCATATTGGGAGTATGCCGAGAGAGGACATACGAGGGCGAGCCGGCGATAAAATTGGAGGCTTTCGCCAGGGGTGGCGATGAAAGCGGTTCAAGTTTCAAGTTTTCGCTGAAGCGCGAGAAAGGATTTGAGAGGGTTGATACTTCGAAGCTGCTCTTGGACGTTCTAGAGGCGATGAAGAAGGGGGATTCCAAGAGGGACATCGCCGCGCGCGCACAAATTGAATTGGGGAGGGGCCTTGCGGAGCTTGCGGTCAAGGCTTCCAAAGCCAAGGGGATCGAGACCATCGGCGCAAGGGGAGGGGTTTTCTACAACGATGCGGTATCGTCCGCCGTTTGGGATTTTGTGGACGGCGAAGGGTTGAAATTTTTGATGCACAGGCAGGTCCCGCCCGGGGACGGCGGCATCTCGATAGGTCAGGCTGTCGTCGCTGCCCACAGGTCTACTTCTTGAAAGTGACGAGCTTTACATGCTTGACCCCGCGCAGCGACTCAATCCTGTTCAAAAGATCCTTGATGACCTCGGCCTGCCCGCTGATCATTATAGTCTCCATGCAGTTCCTCTCGTCGAGGTGCCAGTGCTGCACGGAGCCGACGACGGCCTTCGAGTGGTGCTGGATGTCCGTGATCTTGTCGCCTATGCCCTTGATTTCGTGGTCGTAGACTATGACCGCCACCCCGAGCTGCTTCCCCTTCAGGTCGCTCCTCCACTTGTGCTCGGCTATGAAGTCGTGGACGGCGTCCCGGACTGCCTCAGAGCGGCTGACGTAGCCCTCAAGCTCAATCAGATTGTCAAGTTCATCCAAAAGCTCCTGCGGCAGCGTAAGGCTCGCGCGAACGAATTTCGTCATTCTATCTCCGATTAGATTCGGCAATCAACGCTTAAAATAAGCCCGCTAAACAACCTTATACCACAAAAATCATTTTATTTTAGATAGCATGGAAAAACTCGCTGTTTTGATATTGGTGCTCTCGATGTTTGTAGTTAGCATCCCATCCGCGGAGGGGCTGAGCTACAACGTCACGGTTGAAAACGACAACATAAGCGTGGCCGTCGACATCACGGTGAACTTCGACTTGGAAGTGATATACAACTCAATCGTCAGCAAGCTCGAGAACATCGGAGTCCCCGCCGAATACATACCCTCTCTGGACGAGGTTTCCGCAACCGTTGAGAACAGGCTGGAAACGGTGGAGAACCTGCGCAACGAGTATCGGGATGAAATAGAGAACGCGATGAGCGAGATATGCGAGAACAAGATACGGGAATACGTGCCGGGCGTCGATGTGGAATACACAAAATTCATCTTCGACGTGACCAGACAGGGATACGTTTTCACGATAGACCTCGAGATAGGGCTAGACTTGACTGGCGAGGGCCTTTTCAAGGCGACCTCGGAGGGGAGGCGCAGGATTGATTTGAGGTGGAGAGCTTTTGCGGTCAATCAGGCAAGAAACGTGGCTGGGAAGTCATTTGACTCAAGATGGACTTTCATGAACCTTTCGGGATTCCAGACTTCGCTCGAAAATTGGCAGAGAAGTGATGAGAATGACAGGATCGTGCTCTCTTACACCACGGATTACCAGGTCGAGCTCCCTGAGTACGGGGTTGCGATAAGCGTTGATCCGATCGCCACGTTGGTCGGGCCCCCAGGCTCGGCAGGAGCATCGGTGACCGGTGATGAGATAGTTCTGGCGCTCCCAACGCAGCCGTATTCGTTCCTGCCGCCACTTTGGCTCGTTGCCGTGGCCTTGGTAGGTTTGGTTGTCGCGATTCTTTTCGTGGTACTGAAGTACACTTCGTTCAGGAAAGTCAAGACGCCCGTGGCGCTTTTCATCGAAATTTTTTGAGCAGACATTCCACATCCGATGCGTGCAAGAGGATTTCATCGCTTTTGAAGAACGCCAGAGTTCGGCCACCCTTATCTCGGACGAGCTTCGATGCCGCGAATAGGTCGGAAAGTTTTTGGAACTCCCAGATCGAGCGCTGCACTGGCTTGGCCGTGCCCCTGAGATACTTCTCGATCTTCCGCCTGCCCTCGCCGCCGTTCAAGTCCGTGAATAGCAGATAGGACATTTTTTCCCTCAAGACGTCCCGCCGACAACCTTTCCGGCCCGGAGGACAAGCTCGCCGCCGCCGTTTCCCTCGTCGTAGATTACCCAGGTCGTCAGAGGGGAAACCTCGGACATCCGCTTTATCGTCAGAAGCACGAGAAGGCGTTCCTGGTCGTTCTCGACGCGGGTGTAACCCCACCTCGACTCCTTGGGCTCGAGGCCTTCGACTATGTCGGATTTCCGCCACAGCTTTATCCTCTCCCAGAAGCCGCGCCCCTCGTTGAACTGCTCCCTGACCTGCCGGAGGCCCTGCATCTCCTCGGGATCTATCGGTTCCAGCGTTTGGTAGTGTATCAGTTTCATACCCATCCGCCGTGGCTTTGCGCGGAGGAGGTATTTAAATAGTGAAAA
>DYTO01000028.1 GCA_020725895.1 Candidatus Hadarchaeum sp.
CTTCACTAGTCATTTTGCTCCAAATACCCTGAAGCTGATGGCTTAAGTGATTTGCGCGACAAATGTTTTTGATGGCATGAGAACGGTTGAAGTCTCCGGGCCGGTTTCCCAGGCGGTTGGAATGATAAAGCAGGCCATATCCGACGGAAATCAGGTTGTGGTCTCTTTCAAAGGCATGTCGCTGGATGAAGAGGCCGAGTTGAAGAAGAGGGCTTTCGAGAAGGGACTCCTCTTCCTGGGACCCAGCTGCAAGACGTCGATTTTGGATGGAAATGGGTTTGGGGTCTGGAACTCTTTGAAGCGCGGCCCTATCGGCATCGTGAGTTCATCTGGAAGTGGGCTGAGGGAGATATCCTGCCTTGTAAACGAAGTTGGGGTTTCGCACGCTCTGCAAGTTGGAGAGAGGGACATGTCACAGAAGGTGGGGGCGCTTGGAACCTTGGGATCCTTGAGATTTTTGGCCGAGGACGAAAGCACGGAGATAATCGTTCTCGCCGCTTATCCCACCACAACCGCAGTCGAAAAGATGGTTCTGAACGCGATGAAAGCGACAGGCAAGAAATGCGTTGCCTGCTTTTTAGGCGAAGACAATGCGAAGCTGCCGAAAGGCATCGTCGGGGCGCAGAATCTGGAAATGGCGGCCGAGCGCGCCGTCCAATTGGCCGGGCACGAAGGCGCCAAGAGTTTTTTTTCAAGGGAGATGCTTGACATTGCAAGGTCTGAGCGGGAGAACTTTGGCTATGGGCAGAAGTACATTCGCGGGGTTTTCACTGGAAAGATGCTTTGCGTCGAGGCGCAGCTTGTTTTGTCAGAGTTTTTCAGCGCGGTCCGTTCAAACGCCCCTTTGAAACCCAGGTTGAGGATGTCCGACCCGCATTCGAGCAGTGGCTACTCTTGCGTCAACGTCAGCGCGCCTGAGCTGGCTAGGGGCATAGAACCTGCGGTCGAGCCCGAGATTTCGTGCGACAGGATTCTGAAGGAGGCTCAGAACTGGGACACTGCGGTAGTCCTGTTCGACATGCATCTGGGAAACGGCGCGCACCAAGATCCGGCGAAAAAATTCGCAGACGCCATAAAAAAAGCCAAGAAAAAGGTGGAGAACAGTGGAGGTTATCTGAGCGTAATCGCTTCGGTGGTAGGTACTGCTCGCGACCCACAAGGTTTGGCGTCGCAGCTGAAGAAGTTAGAGGATTCGGGCGCGATTCTGGCGCGCTCGAACGCACAGGCTGCAAGGATGGCGGCATTCGTCGCGAAGAAAACGGGGGCCAGTCCTTGAGAGGGTTGAATTTCCGTGACTTGCTTTCGTATTTCAGAAAACCATTCTCCGGTTTTCGTTACATTTTCATAGCTTTGGCGATTTTCTTTTTAATCAACATCGCATTTTTTGTTTTGACATCTTCATCAGAACATCTGCGTAACTCGCTTTCGCTTTCGGTCAGTCAACCATGGGCGATTGTGACGTCCACATTCGTCCACAATGATATTGAACACATCAGCAGCAACCTTATCGGCTTTGTTCTTTGGTGTTCGATTTTCATGATAATAAACTCTTACAATTCTCTGAAAACGCGGGGGAAGTTGAGCAAATTCTTCTTGATAGCTGTTTTTTCCGCCGGGTTGATCACGAATGCTATAGAGTATATGGTTTGGAATGCGACAGGTGCGACGGATATAGTTTCAAGGGGAGCATCGGGGATTGCGTACGCCGCGCTTGGTTTCACGTTCGCATTGGCCATCCTAATACTCCCGAAAAACATGTCGAGATTTTTGGACGCCGTCAGGGATTTTGAACCAAAGACATTGAGGGCGCTTTCGGTCGGGGCCCTGACATTCAGCGTTGCAATAGTAGTTTTGATTAGGTTGATTTTTTACCCTGCAGAGTTCTTCAACGTGTCGCCAGAGATAGATGTTCTGGGCCATTCGATGGGTTTCTTCCTAGGATTTGTTTTTAGTTTCTTTTCTATCTTGTTCATAATTCGTTCGGCCAAGAAACTCTAAAGTTTCGTAGCACGTTCGACCTCGGGTGGTATGCCTATTCCGACGACCTCTATCTTTCCAGCGTATTTTTTGGCTTTCAAAAGGCCCGACTTCATCATGTGAAAAGTAACAGTTTGTCTGGCGATTATTGCGTCGCCGAAAACTTCCCCCGTTGTCGGGTCCACTCCAGTCGGCACGTCCACGGCGACGACTGGAATCTTCAGTTCGTTTACCAACATTACGGCCGTTGCGACTGGCTCCCTTAGCCGTCCGCGAACACCTGTGCCGAGCATGGCATCGACTATCACATCCGCCCTCGCGATCTCTTTCCTGAATTTCAAAACGTCATCCGCGTCTTTCAAAATGTCGATTTTTATTGAATCGATTTTCCTGACGATCTCCCAGTTCATACGAGTTTCTTCAGTTCGGATGTTTTTTGGACCCCCAAGCATGAAAATTCTAACTTTTGCATCGTGTGAAACGAGGTGCCTGGCGGCTACAAGCCCGTCCCCCCCGTTATTGCCTGTGCAAACCAGGACAACTATATTTTTCCCGAGATTTTCAGCAGTTTTCGCGACCGCCGCCCCGGCGTTTTCCATCAGGATTAGCGGGGTTATCCCAAAATCCGCAGCTTTCTCTTCTATTTTTCTCATGCGCTCAGCAGTAACCGTCTTCAAACTATCACCTAGTAGCCGGGCGTTTGTTTGCGAAAGGACAGAAATGGGTTAAGTTTAGAATCCTACTGGCCGCAGCCGCCGTGATCCCGTACATTACAGGTTCAGTTCCATGGATCTCGCACAAGTATAGCAAACGCGGAAGTGTCCCGTTTACTAACGAACTCCCCGCTATGCAGGCAACATCGGCTTTTTTTATCAGTTCCTCGTTTTTCGCACCGCTGATTATTTTTTTACCGAATTTTACCTTTCCAACATATTCAGACTTCACTTCTGAGACATAGCCTTTGAATTTGGAACAAGCTTGCACATGTTCGGCCTTGTATCCTATCTGTGCGACTATGGCATTCTTGCCAAAGTTCTTCGTGATGTGCTCCGCCAACTGTTTGCCGCATTTTTTCGGTTCGTCACCACTGCATTTTACCGTTCCATGGACAAGTCCGAGATAGTTGTAAACAGCGTTCAAAACAGCGAAAAATATAGCTCTGTCCGAGTCTTTGCTGAACAAAAGATCAACGACGTCTAGAATCCGTCCCCTGTACGGCCTTGGCGCGTCCGTGGAAGATTCTCCACAGTGTCCCTCGAATGAGCACCTTATGACGAGGTCTTTGCCGGTCGTCAAAGACTCTTTTTTCGAAAGGACGTCGAAGTATGTTTCTGCGGCATCTGCAAGCGATATTTCGCGAGGTAACGGACCGAGTCCCCTTGGGACCACCCTGCAGATGACTTCCTTTTCAAGGAGGCCTTGTGCACCGGCTATTTTTTTGAACTCCTCGCTTATCTCCCAGTATATTTCACGGCTTTTTGGAGGCGGAAGTAATCTGTAATCGAACATCGCTCCCCTTTCATTCTTACGTCGAAGCCTTTTATTTTTATCCCTACGCTATCTCGACTTTTCCTTCACCGCTTACCATGATCGTGAATTTTTTCATAACTTTCCTTCGTTTTATCCACTTTTTGCCGAGCGATTTCGTGATAATCTCGACGAGTTCAGAATAATTTTGGCTTATCCTGATCTTCTTTTCATCGGCCTTTTTGAAGACCCTCTCCGACACTTCGTAAACGTTTGCCCCGGCCCGCACATCCAACCTGATCGGCCACTTGACCGCGCCTATTAGAGCCAAGGTGTTTTTTGATTTTTCAACATTATTGTCGGCGATTTTCGATATCCGGCTTATGTTTGACCTGCTAGTCCCGAACATTTTAGCTATTTCAGCGAGGCTCCTCCCGTCGCGCCTGAGTTTCAAAACTTTCAGCTGTTTTTTCGTGAGATGGGTCTCTTTTATGTTAACCATTTTTAATTGACACCAATATCTGATGAAAGCCCCTGTTTTTAAGCCCAATCAGTGGAACTGTTTTTTTATTTTCGCTTCCAGGACTTCTTGTGAAACGTTCCCGACAACTTGGTCGACAACCTTGCCGTTCTTGAAAAACAGCAGTGTCGGGATGGCCATCACGTCGTATTTTCCCGCAGTCTTCCGGTTCTCGTCCACGTTCAACTTGGCGAAAGTAACTATTCCGGCGTATTTTCTCGACAGTTCCTCAACCACTGGCGCCAACATCAGGCATGGCATGCACCACGAAGCCCAGAAATCTACAACAATCTTGGGATTCTCCGCAATCGTTTTGTCAAAGTCGCCGTCGGTAACTTCGATTGGTTTCTCTATTGGCTCCGCTTTGGAGAATTTCTTTTCAAGTTCCTTCATCTTCTTTTCGCGTATTTTTTCGATTTCCGACATGTCTCATCACTTGAAAATAACGATCTTCTTTTTAAACTTTAATCAAACTCCCCCAAAAGCGACCTTGAGCGCCAACATAATTCCGACACCAAAAAGGAATGAGAAGAAGGAAATAACGTTTTTCTTTGTTTTTGGCTCTTTGTGCAATTCTGGAACCAAGTCGACAGCCGCAATATACAAGAATCCGCCAGCCGCAACGGGCAGAAGAATTGTCGTAGCTCCATCAGGTTGCGGGAAGAACACATAACCGATGATTCCACCAGCAACTGCAGTAACAGCAGTTGCAAAGTTCAAGAACAAAGCACGCATTGGTTTTATTCCGCCGTAAACAATCACTCCGAAATCGCTTATTTCTTGCGGAATTTCGTGGACAGCGACAGCAATCATTGTGGTTATTCCTAGCGGGACCCCACCCACTACAAAAGCAGCCGCGAGAATAAGCCCGTCAATGAAGTTGTGGATGCCGTCGCCAATTAGATTCAGGTAAGCGAACGTGTGTATCGGGCATACTCTATTGTAACAACGGTGCCACAAAAGTTTCTCAAGCACAAAAAATATCGTGAATCCGACTATCACTAACATGAATACGTTTTGCAAGTTTGCGCCCGGGCTCTGAATCGCTTCCGGAAGGAGATGTAAAAAAGCACCACCAATCAATGTCCCTGCCGAAAGAGCAAGGAGGAACAGCAATATCTTTTTCAACAGAGTTTGGGAAAGAACCAGCACGGCAGCTCCAACGAAAGATACGGAACTCACAATGAAAGTCGCGAAGATGATCCAAATTAGCTCGCTCATCTTATCCTAATATAACTCGACTTCTATTCATTTAATACCGCCTATGTGGTCGCTTTCCTTATTTTTTCAGCGGTTTTTGATATTTCTTATCGCGGCGGGTTGCTTACGACCATATGCACGGGTCCGCCGCCATCTCCTTTGAATCGTGGAAAAATGTTAACGTGCACGTGCCCGATTTCTTGTCCAGACCCTTTGCCGTCGTTCACGCCGACTGTGAATGCATCCGGTTTAAGAGACCTTTTCAACATTTTCGTGATTTTTTTGACAGCCTTGAAAACCTCGGCAACAGTTTCGTCGTCCATTTCGGCGATGACCTCGAAGTGGGGTTTTGGAATCACCAAAGTGTGCCCGGGGGATCTCGGTCGGTTATCAAGAAAAGCCAAGACTTTGTCGTTTTCGTAAATCCTTTCGGCGCTGATCTTGCCCGCGGCTATCTTGCAGAATATACAGTCTTCCATTCCCGCACCCGCAAGCCCTCATCCGAGCTTTTCCTGAACAGACTTGATTTTCCCTTCCATCGTCACTGGCTTGTCGCGGCGGTCGTCTATAATTATCGTCGTGAAAACCCTCTTCACGCCCCTGTTCATCGTCGCCTCGTGTATGCGAGAGGCTACGTTCAAAAGCTTCTTCATGTCGCCTTCTACGACGGTGCACATCGCGGTCGTCTGGTATTTCAGATCCTTTTCTTCCTGAATGATTTTCACCGCTTCCGCAATGAAGGTGCTTATAGAAGTCGTGCCGGTCCCTATCGGGATCACACTTATTTCCATTACTGCCATTTCATACCCTAAATTCAATTAGTCGCATGACGATTAAACCATTACTGGGCTAATATTTTCGATTTGGATAGAAATGGTTCCATTTTTTTATGAGATAGTTTATATACCATAGAATTCAGTTTCCCGCGAGGAATAGAATGATTGGTGATAAAGGAATTGCCTAAACAGTAATCGTAGTGTTGGTGGTTGTAGCGGCTGTGGCCGGGGCAGGAGTTTATGTTTTATATTCAAATCAGTCAAGCACGGGCGGCTTGCCAGGGCAATCATCTGGAGACAATCAGCAGGAAAACGAGCCCGCCGCACAAGAAACCCAGCCAGAAAACATCCAAGGTGAAAGCGGGTTGGTTGTCCATTACGCGTTCAACGAGAATTCTGGCAGCACAGCAAGCGATTCATCTGGAAACAGCCTCTCAGGCACAGTATACGGCGATGCGACCTGGACGACCGGAAAGAGCGGCAACGCACTGTACTTCGACGGGACCAACGATTACGTGAGGATCCCGAGTTCCGGACAATCAGCGCCATCCCAGATATCGAGCCTTTCCACGGGCACGATCTCCCTCTGGTTCAAATTCGAGGGAACCGCCACAGGTCCAGGGTTCCTCCTACCTATTTTATACGTTGGCTCTTCCCCCGAAACCACAGGGACCAAGGACGGCGCAATCATCGAAATAGGGCACAAGAACATCCGCAGCGACAGTCAAGAACTGTTTTACACTGTCACAGAAGTGGGCGGCGAAGAACCCACATTCTGTTTCGACTCCAACGAGAATTTGACTGAAGGAACGTGGTATCACTTCGTTGCAACTGTGGTGCGGGCAGCAACACCGGCTACCTGAATGGGCAGGAGATTACAAATCGAAAATATAACTTTGGCGCTTCCACGGACAACTACTTCTTAAACGATGTGCCTGGTGGTATTTTATCTATTGGATATGGCAGATTCTCTGATGGGGAATTAAATTATTTCAGGGGAACGATAGACGAAGTCAAGGTTTATGACCGCGTTCTCTCGGCTTCGGAAATCCTGCAACTTTACCAGATCTAAATCGGCCATGAAATCTTGATTTGATTTTCAGAGTCCCAGCGGGTTGAGGTGGAAGAATATTGCGCCCACTATCACAGCGATAATGAATGTGCTAATAGTTATCAGTGTGGCGTCCCTCCACCCGAGCTCCCTTTTCAGGACAGCGAGCGTCGCGATGCAAGGGACGTAAATCGCCACGACTAGCGCGAACACGAAAAGCTGGAGCGGGGACATGAAAGTGTTTAGCTGGGACGTTCCGGCGATCGCCACCAGAAGCACAAGCGCGCCTTCCTTCCGTATGAACCCATAGATGAGTGGAATTATCGTCACCGCGGGCAGCCCGAGCAATCCGACTGTGAGCGGGGCAGCCGGGGCCACGAGAGCACCCATCACGCCCGTCGCCTGAAGTGCGCCGATTATCAGGCCTCCGAGAAGCAGCAGCGGGATGGCGACGTAGATGAAATGCTTCATCCGCATCCAGGTTTTGCTCAGAACCGGCTTTAGGATCGGCTTGCGTAGCGGCGGCATCTCCATTATCATCCCAGAGACTTTGCCCTTCATCCAGCGGTTGAGCAACAAGCCAACCAAGAAAATCAACCCAAGAATGACGCCGTAAATCACCAAAGCGTACTTGATTCCAAGGAAAGTGCCGACGGTCCCCAGTATCACAGCTGTTCGGGCGGAACACGGAATCATAGTTATCAGGAAGCCCGAGATGAAGCGTTCGCGTCTGCTTGTGAGGGTTCGCGTCGCCATCACCGCGGGGACGCTGCAGCCGAAGCCACCGAACATCGGGACTACCGCCCGCCCGTGTAGCCCGATTTTGTGCATGAACGAGTCCATTACAAATGCCATCCTTGGCAGGTAGCCAGTATCCTCAAGGACGGCGAAAGTCAGGAAAAATACTAGGATGTAGGGGAACATCACAGCCAGGATGCCGGCGATCCCTTGGTTTATCCCGATATTCAAGACCTCGCCCACGGCACCCATGCCACCAAATGCCGAGCTCAGACCAGGCGAGACGTAAGTGTTCCATCCGCCAACCAGAACATTTTCGATCAATCCGCCAACGTAGATTAAAATTAGAAGTAGCCCAATGAAAACGGCGACCATTATCGGTACTCCCGTGCGCGTGTTGGTCGTTATGCGATCGATTCGTTGTCCCAGCGTCGGTTTCACGGACTTTTGAGTTGTCACCTGTCTTGCGATGAGGCTGGCGAGGGCGTGGCGTTCCTTTGCTATCCTGAATGCCGCGGGCTCGCCGTGTTCACGGGCGATTTTTCGGGCGAGTTTTCCCGCTTTTTTCAGAACCCTTTCACTCCCAGGCGTGCTGGCAACGGAATCGGCGATGTGCGAATCCCCCTCCAACAACCTTATCGCGAGAGTCCTGGCAGGCAGGCCGAGTGGAATTTTTACAAAGTCATTTTTTATCAAATCGCTTAGTTCTCCGATTTTCGATTCCAAGTCTTGGCCCATCTTCAAAAACCTCTTGGGTCTCCCCCTAGTTCTTGCCGCCTTCATCGCCTCTTTGAACGCCAGGGAAACGTTTTCTCCGCGGGTCGCGACAGTCTGGATTACCGGCACGCCAATTCTTTCCGACAGTTTTTTCGGATCCGGGTGCAAACCCCCCGCCAGGGCAACATCGTACATGTTCAGGACGACAACGATCGGAAATCCCAGCGCAATCAGCTGTGTCGTCAGGAAGAGGCTGCGTTCGAGGTTTGACGCATCGACTATGTTCACTATTGCGTCCGGCCTCTGCTCCAATATTGCGCGTCTTGCCACAACCTCATCCTCAGTCACAGCGCCGAGCGAGTATATCCCCGGCAAATCCACAACTCGAACGTCTTGGCCGCCGTAAACCACCCGACCTTCAAGAAGCTCGACCGTCGTACCGGGATAGTTAGAGATTATAACATCTGCGCCCGTGATCTGGTGGAAGAACGCGCTCTTTCCGACGTTTGGTGTCCCAGCTAGAGCAACCACGATTTTTTTTGGCTTTTTTGTTTTTACCAAGTTAAAACCTCCTCATCTCGGAGGACCTCTGTGCCTGTGCCGAGCACCACCGCGTGGGCGGGGCGCGATTGTCTTCGTTTGCTTTTCGTGGCTCTCGCGAATTTTTATTTGGGCCGCGATTTCATGACTCACCGCGACTTTCGTGTTCCCACAGAGCAGAACTATCGCTCCGCGAGGGAGTTTTTCCATAATTTTTACTTCAACGCCGGGGATCACGTTCAGGGCCAGCAAACGCTGAACAGCCTCCCGCTCCTCGGGGATTTTCAGCACCATGCAACGTTCGCCCTTTTCCGATTCTGTCAGGGATTTTTGCTGCATTATTTTTTGAGTTTCGCCTCTTGGTTTTGGGATGGGTGAGCCGTGCGGACAAGTTTTTGGATTCCCGAGCATTTTTTCTATGTTCTGCGTCAGTTCATCATCGAGGACGTGTTCGAACTTGCATGCCATCTCGTGGACTTTGGGGAGCGGATATCCGAAGACGTCCGTGAGCAAACGCTCGGCAAGCTCGTGTCGTCTGACGACATTAAGCGCGTATTTCTCACCTTTGGCGGTGAGTTTCGCACCATTTCTGTCGTACTTTACTAACCCCTCTACTTTCAGCTTTCGCAGCATTTCCACAACGCTCGGATCCTTGACCTTGAGGTCTTTCGCAAGTTTTTTCACCTTGACAGACTCATTTTTTTCTCTCAGCGTGAAGATGGCTTCCAGATACTCCTCTTCCGAGGGTGTGAGTTGGGGCAGGTTTGCGCCGCCCGCATGACATATCAGGTGGCTCATGGTTTCACCTCAACTTCGTCTTGCTCTTTTTCTTCTTTTGGTTTCGGAACCAAAGAACTCGGTTGACGAAACCGCTGAATTTCTCTGGAGAATAGACTCTGATCAGAAGCGGGAGGGCCACGATCAAATATGTCAAGTGGAATAAAACCCGACCCCATTCCGGTTTTGCGCTGTACCCGAACATCACCGCGAAGACTGAGCCAATCGCGCCCTTGTGATGGAAAATGTTGTTCTCGTTGATGCCTAAATCATAGGCGGAATCGTCAAACCAGCCAAGATTCGAACCGCCAGTTTTTTGGTTGTATTCTATGGCTTCGTGAACGCCGTAGCCGACAAGCCCTGCAGCGAGAAGTATCAGAAGAACGCTTGTGAAGTAGAAGAATTTTCTTATGCTGATATTCTTGCCGACGATGAATATCGCATAACCCAGCGCAAGCGCAGCCAGAGAACCCACTATCACTCCTGCTATCGTCCCGGTTGCGTCAGTCACCAACGTCGGCGTCAGGAAGAGCACTGTTTCTAGCCCCTCCCTGAAGACGATTATGAACGAGAACAAAATCAATGAAATAATCGCGCCGCCCGTGACGATTGTTTTTACGCGTTTTTCAATCTCTTTCTTTATCGTCCTCGATTTTTTGGCCATCAAGAATAGCATGGATGTCAGCACCACGACAGCCGTGAATGCCGCCGCGGACTCGAACAAGACTTTTGCAGAATCTGAGATTGCGCCGTATGCAAACCAAATTGTGGCGCCCAGGACGATGCTTGCCGCAATTGACAGGAACACGCCGTACCAAACATATCGGGCGTATTGCGCTCGTCCCGTTCTTATAAGGTACGCTAAGATTATGCCTATTATCAGCGCCGCTTCCAGGGTTTCCCTGAACGTTATCAGAGTCTGGCCAATCATTTTCTACACCTGTTAGGTTTCCATAATTAGGTTATCCTAATTAATCAATATAAACCTTGCGGCGCGCCAATAGGGTTATAACACAGTTATTGAATTGCCTTCAAAACCTTCTCAAGCTCGCGATTGAGGTTTTCTATCCCGCCCCTCTCGTTTCGCACGACAATGACATCGGCGGGAGCCTTCTTCTTGAGCTCTGGCTCTGATTTCAGGAAAAACTCCTCGTAATCCTCGTACTTGTAGTATTTCTCCATGATGTCGGTCGGCGCGATGTGATCGTCAACCGATTTCCCGCCGGACTCCTTGAATCGCTTCACGTTGCGCTCCACGCAGACTTCGAACGGGCAGTAGATGTACAGGATCAGCGACCTCTCCAAAACATCTCGGCCGAAATTTTTCATAGCGTTCGAATATCGGTCGCGCGCGAATTCCACGAAAATGATTTTGCCAGGCGCCGCCATCCTCTTCAGTTTTTCGTTCATCTCCTTCAGCACGTCGTCTAGTATCGTGAAATCTGTGACCACGAAGCCGCCTTCTTTCCTGTAATGCCGCTTGAATTCGGTGTCGCGATCAAGCAACTCCTGTAGAACCGGGAAGTCGTCGAGGCGGGCGACCTCTTTGGCAAATCCTTTCTCAACAAGCTTTTTCGACAATATCCTGTAAAACGCAGATTTTCCGGACCCGGGCCGCCCAAGCATGAAGACGAAAGAGTACTTTGTCAAGTTTTCACGTTCAAATGTCCCTAAGATCACCTAAAAAATTTTCGATGCAAAGAACATAGATGTTCGTGACTGCGACTGAAGATTAAATTTCTTGCACATAAATCGGGACTGAAGTGACGCTTATCGTGGCTTGGCCGGCAGAAACCGTGCCCTCTGTGGACACAAAAGTAGCGTTTCCTTGAGAGTTAAGAACAACATCCCCATTCGAGTCAAGCGTCGGGACCATCTTTGTTATCTTAACCTTGCTGGATGAAAGACCCGTCAGAGTTACATTTTCTCCCTGATC